>CAJUGZ010000001.1 GCA_910585855.1 uncultured Lachnospiraceae bacterium
TTCCATTTAGTAAATTATCGGATTCCGTCTTGGTATAATACCGCCCATCATGCCCGTGATCGAGGTTGGCTTTTAGATTCAAAGCATTTGTTACCTCATTTTTTACAGCGAAATAGCTGGCAGCATGTCCTTCCAGTGTAGCAGCATTTCCGCCATCATTTTCTCTTGCCCATGTAATTTTACTCTGATTTTCACCATCTACCAATGTTCCCTTGTATACAATCGGAACACGGTCAATATATAATTCAATAGAGAAAACTGCATTATTACAACTAGAACGCCAAATAATTGTACTCCATGAAGCGTTGACGCCGGATGGCAAATCGGGAGCTTGATAAGAAGATGCATGAATCATACCGCCCTGATAACCCTGCTTCTTTTTTGCAATAATGGCAGCGGCATATGTACCATATGTATCAGAGTTAATAAAAAACGGGGGATGAATACGAATATTCTCATTAAAATAATCCGCCTGATGCCCTCCTAAAAGACTGGCGTTCCCGCCGTCACGGTTTGCAGTAATCACAATCTTTTTACTAGCATTATCTGCCTGAATTATAATGTTTGAACCTGCTTGAAGCGTGATTGTAGAAGTCTTTTCATTTGCCGTGACTTTTAAATCGCCTACATTAATTTTTGAAAAGGCAAACTGATTGACTTCTGCTCCGTCTGCAATGTGACTGAGTTTTTCAATATGAACGGCACTCTCTTGATTATGCTGCTTTAAACTTTCTTGAATTGCCGTTATAAATGCATTAAGAAATAAATCATTCTGAAGCAGCTTGTCAAACAACTCATTAAATACCCTCGCATGTGCCTTGTCTTTTATTGTTAATTTTCGTAACTCTTTCGTAAATTCTACCGTTTGATTTTCCATACATATCCCACCCCTCTCAAAAATTCTTATGGATAAATCTCATCATCTACTTCAATTCCTGCTCCCTTTCCGAAGTGTAATGTAAAATCTTTATTTGTAACTGGTATACTATCTGGCAAAGTAGCAATTATACTCACATTTTCATAATTATTCAAAATAATCTCAAATTGTACATCTTTCGATACGCTCCACCCTAATACAGCATTTCCCCCTTTTATTACTGCAAAATGATTGTTTGTATTTACATTATCTACAGCGTTCGTTCCCACGAAAGCTACAGCAGGAGTTTCTGTACGCATTTTTCCAAAATGGTAATAAAAATAAACTTTATTCTTTTGTGTATAATATTGACAAGCACTTAATGGGTTCAGACAAACCCGCTTATAATATCTCTGACATTCCACCAATTCAACAGCAGGATTTGGCGGAATAAATGGGGTAGCAATTCTCCCAAATTCCAGCTTCATCCAGTCGATATGATAAAACTGTAAACCGTTATTATAGATCCAAAAAATAAAAATATCTTCTTTTACAGTAATACGAGTATTTAAAGCACCGAAAATATTTTTATCATTTCCCCAAGTTTCCTCAATCGAATCCGGTACTTGATCAAAAGTCTTACTGTATACTATGCCATCTGCACAAATAGACATAGTGAGATACTTCCCTAATAGATCCTTTTTCTTATATTCTAAATACTGTCGAAATTCCCAGTAGCCCGTTCCAGCAATTCCTATATCAATTCCATTTTTGCACGGAGTAATAATCGTATTCCATCCCATCCACCTGTCTACGCTATATCTATTCGTTACCTCATACTTTGACTTCCCCCGCTGATTTAATTTAAAATCCGCATTATACAATAAATTTCTATTTGAAAGCATACTTGCAAAAGCAATTTGCTCCCAACCTCCCCACGGATTCCCTTCCCAGTCGAATCTTTGATAAAAAAGTCCCTGAAATTCTCCCAGAAGTTGCCAGCCAAAGTGCCGACTTGGAACAAAGACTGTTGCATCTCTTACTTTATTATCTAAGAATGGACTATTTTTAACAGAAACCAACGCTGGCAAAACAGCAGAACCTCTGTCTAATTTATATAAATCGCAAGGATTCTCTTCCGTGTTCTCTCCCTCTCCATAAGGGGTATAAACTTTATATTCATTTTTATCCGTTTTGTTATTCAAACCTATATTCACTTCCTGCGAAGTGGCTATCTGCTGCCAACCAGACCAGACGCCATCTGCCAATACATTAAAGTACCCCCCCGAGCTGACAGACAAGGATACCAGTCAATTCTTCTATTTCTCTCTGCTTCAGACGGATGATTCAAGACTTTAAAATATCCCGCCGTTTCTCCTGTTGGAACATTTTTAGCGTGTTTTACAAAATAAACACCATTTTCCTGCACGGTCAATAAATCAGCTTCCTCTAACTCTTTCGAATAAAGGCGTGCCTGTTCATTCTCTTCTATAACATCCTTTAAAAATCGGTCATTCTCAATCAATTTATCAAATAATTCATTAAAAATATCTGCATGAGCCTTGTCAGTTGGTTCTAACCGCCTTAACTCATTTGTAAATTCCAGTGTCTGATTTTCCATCCGTTCCTATCACCTCTTTCTAATTTTTTATTTCAGTTCTGCATCAAAAATCAATTCTACATTTTCACCGAAATAAAGAATTACCATTTCACGTGTTTTTTCTACAACAGTTTCTGCCGGAAGCCGGAAACTAATATTATAATAATTCTCAGAAGCATGTTGAAATCCCTCTAAATCAACAATATTTGTATTGATACTCTCACCTATTACTTTAATTTGCTCCTTATTTTTAATAGTCAAAGTTGGAACGGCTCTCATTTTGCTCTGCAATGTCAAAGGAAAATATGCCACTTTAT
The DNA here is from genome assembly GCA_910585855.1 of uncultured Lachnospiraceae bacterium. Classification (GTDB taxonomy): domain Bacteria; phylum Bacillota; class Clostridia; order Lachnospirales; family Lachnospiraceae; genus MGBC114844. The sequence continues at coordinate 2,774 of CAJUGZ010000001.1, forward strand.
TTTCTTTACTTACAAATCCAACTGCCATCCATTTCCACCAACCACCAATTTTTTGCAAGAATCGTTGACATTCTAACAATTCTATAGTCGGATTCGGCAGAACATACATAGTCGCTGTATCACCACGTTCTAGTTTTATCCATTCTGGTGAAATTTCCGCTTGTGCAAATAACCGAACAGCAATCCAATTTGAACCTCTATAAATATCTGCACTTCCATCTGGAAAATGGACGTCAGGAGCATCAAAATTATTCGTTGTTAAGTTTGGAAGATGATATGTTTTAAAGTAAACTTTGCCATCTATTTTTACAGACAAGGTTACAGTTTGATTTTTAAGCAACTCAATTCCATCTTCAATCATCTGCAAAATATAGCCACCACTATCGCCAAGAGGTGCAAGTTTAACTTGATGATTATTCACTTTTAAAACCCCACCGTAAATCTTCCAATGATCTACCGTAACTCCTTCCGTATACTCTGCTTGTCCTTGCTGATTAATTATATTTTTAAAGTAAGAATTGATAATCAGATTCGGATTCGAGAGATTCTCCGTATTCGCCATCCTCGTCCAACCACACCACTTCATATTCCAAAACCTTCCTACATAAAAAGTACTATTGTATCTCGGAGAAGTCATCAGTAGCGTTTGAAAATTTTTATTCGGATTCAATGTCAATATTTTATAATCGCCTACATCGTTATCTGGTATATTCGAAATTCCTTCCTCTGTAACAGTATCTTCCAGTGAACTAATCTCATAAAATCCTACCCTATCAAAATCGGCAGCGGTCATAGTGTAATTCTCACCTAGACTTTTCCTAACACACAAATCATTGCTATCCAAAGCTCTTTTCCAGTTCTTTCCTTTTACATCATTTGTAAAATGAAGATGCGGATTCGAACCATTGATTTCCATTGCAATTATCTGATTGATGTCACTCCCAGTGGCAGCAGCATCTAAGCAAAGATAACTAAGCCAATTTGACACAGGAGCATTTGCCAGATTATATCCCACACCGCACCACGACTTATTTGTAAATGCACTTCCAGTTAAGATTTCATTTGTTATAGTATTTCTGTTTAAAATCGTATAAAACTTATCTACTTTACTTTCTAAATCTTCCAAAGTAACAATCTTTCTCCAATCACTCCATCGATCCGCATCCCATAATTGTGACTTATTATAAATAGAACCATCATTGTCTATTCCAACAATATTTTTATACCCGTTTTCTCCATTCTCATCCCCAAACACAAAATAAGTAATATGCTTCCACCCAACTGTATAAGGATGCCCATTTTCTTCTGATAGTGCACCTTCCACTGAGTAAACATGTCCTGTTCTATAACTCTCTGGATTCTGAGTAATATCTGCTGCTTCAGCAGAAAGTCGCTCCTCTAATTCCGAAAAAGACACGTTCTGCTGCCAGCCAAGCCAGCCATCTTCTGTCAGTACATTAAAATACCCCCCCACATTTGAATTGTAAGGACGCCAAAATATTGTTCTACAGTTTTCAAATTCCACTGGATGATTAAAAACTTCCAAATACCCCTCTTCTCCAGCTGGAGAATTTTCTGCCTTTTTGACATAATAAATTCCATTTTCTTCTACTGTCAGCAAATCTGCTTCTTCCAGATTTCTTGAATAACGATTTTCTTTCTCTAATGCTCCTGCTGCCTCTTTTAAAAATAAATCATTATGAAGTAACGTAGTAAATAAAGCATTAAAAAGATCCGCATGAGCTGGATAAGTTGGCAGTAATTTTTCCAATACAGCCGTAAATTTCTTTTCTTCCATACCATTCCCCCGTTAGAAAACCTCGTCCATATTAAGATCAAATTCCATATCGCCGTCTTTACCCTTTTGCAAAAAACTTTTATAAGCAACTAAACTTCCCTCTGAATCATATAATCCAATCTCATTAATATAAGCATCCACCAGCTCATTTTTTTCCAATTTAACGGTATACCGTGCCGTTGTTTCTTCAGGATAAGTAATTTTTACAGGCTTTCTTAATAATTCATGATACAATGCTGTTTCTTCTCCTGTCGTTTCCACTACTATTCCCTGCTCTATTGCACCATCTCCAATCGCCATCTCTATGATCGGTGGCAATGTCTTATCGCCTGCATGTGCTTTACATAATTTTGTCCGTCCTACTAAGGTAATCACTCCAACTGCCATTTTTTGCTCCTTTCTATAAATCATAAATCATGATGGAAAACAGCCGCATCCATAATTCGACTTCCATCTAAACATTCGCTTCCATCTAAAAACCATAAATCCTTTTCAATCACTAAATCCCCTTCTACCTCCATCTCCTGCTGCACTGTTCCTTGCACTGTCATTCTTGATTCCAAATTTTCTTCAAAAACAACGGAAGATACGATCTCCATTTGTGCATCATATTCCTCAGCTACACAGCAATCCATCTGCATCAATAATCTACTGATTTCTGTAGCAAACGCCTGTTTGAACTCACCTTGTATCTGTATTTGCAGCGGATAAAACTCCATCAGCTCTTCCCCTTCATAGCCATCTAGTGTATCTGTTCCGTCCAACTCCCATGTACCATCTAAAAACAGATAGGATTGATTTGCCCGTGGATAAAAGTCAAACGAAAAAATCATTTCATTTTCATAATGAGAAGATACTAAAGCATCAGAAAGCAACTCTAATTTTTCAAATGAAAAACCTATCTCTTTCTTGATTTCTGCATTTATAAAAAGAGCAAGAGGATATTCATGAAACCATACAGGAATATCACCCGTAATCTTCAAAGAAGATTCCTGCAATATTTTTGCATAAAACTCATAAAAGAACTTATAAAGGATTTTGTCTAAATGCGAACTAGCCCGTTTAATCTTCTTTAACAATCGTTTTAATTCTGCATGTCGTTTTGGGTCAATCTCCAAATCTGAGAATTGTATTTGAAAATAACCGGGATCTCCTTCATATTCAAACCACTCAATCACTGTCCCGCTCCCACAAATACAAGTTAGCATATTTTCTACTGCAGACACTGTTCCGGCTCTTTCATAAAAGATCAATGCATTTTTAACAAGTCCTCTTTTTACCTCAATCGAAAAAGAATTATCATAATAAGGGGCTCTTAATTCTACGGCTAATAAATCCAATGCACTCTCCTGAAGCTGATCAATTCCTGCATAAATCATGGAACAATTCATATATTGTAGCAGCCTACGATTCGCCATCTGAATCGAATAACTGATTGCCTGTACTTTTGGATTCTCTCGAAAAAGCAACGGAAGAATCTGAAGAATCTCACTATCATAAAATTCAATCATCCTCAATGCCTCCATATGTAAGATTTATACTTTGACACTTCGCAATACTAGTTTCTGATACAACCCCATCTTCTGGCTCTTTAATTTTTAATCTCTTAATTCCAGACTGCATCACATACTGCACCAAAGCAGAAGTATTAATATCCCTTCCAATTTTTGTGTCCTGCCAGCGAAGAAACGCCTGCACTTGTTCTTCTACTTCTTTTTGTATTTCTGTCGCCCTGCCCTTATCTGAAGCATTGATATAATATTCTATATCAACCTGATAAGGAACAATTTCCGGTGCAGAAACCATAAGGACATCTGTCATAGGTCGAACTGTTTTCCCAGAAAGGTATTCTTTTAAAGTACGAATTACTTCTTCTGTCGGAAACTCTCCATCCTGCATAACAAAATAAATTTCTACTTCATATGGTACATTTGAAACAACTTTAATGTCCTCAATATTTGAATTACAACGCCTCGCTAAACTAATATAAGCATCTTCTGAACCAGCAACGGAACTTTCCGATCCGGCAAGAAAAATTCTTTCTGCAAATGCCTCATCGCTCTCTATCTCAGCACCACCATCTGACTGAGTAAGATTTATCACCTTCTGAATATAAGGAACTAAATCCATCATCCGACTGATCTCTCCTGCCAAAAATCCATTTCCAACCGTTCCCTTCTCTGAACATTCCGCCGAAACATCTACAAAAAGGTTTCCTGCTTTAATTTCTGTATATTCTGTTGTATAAAAATAAAAATTTCCTGCTGCAGGTGATATACGAGAACCTTTCGGAATCTGTGTTGTCGTTTCTCGTTCCACTTCTAAAGAAAACCGCATCATTGTTTTTGCTCTTTTTTCTTTCTCCCGCACTAACCCTCGTAATGCGGCCAGCTGATCCAAATAATCACCACTGGAATATTTCAAAAGATTCTTTTTTGCCTGAATGTCTATATACTGCATTGCCTGATAAAGCTGCAAGCTACAAGCATATAAAATCAATCGTTCCTCATCTGCCTTCTCTAAAACACATGACTCTCCTGTCAGTTCTTTATAACGATTTTGATAATCAGTAATCATCTGACTTTGCAATTCTTCTATTGTCATTCGATCAATAAAACTAATATCTTTTAATTTTTCTAATTCCGAAATCATTTCACCAGCTCCTCTGCTGCCTACACAACTTTTAAATGAATAGTCGGTAAGATGCTTCCATCTGCATTTGTTAGAAAAGTGACCTCTGTCACTTCCACTTCTTTCACATACCTCTTAGTTTTTTGAATCACATCTAATGCATAACGATTCTTTGCCGCTTCTGGCGGAAGATCAAGAACACTCCCATCTAATCCAAACCCTCGATCCAACGGCTGTGTTCCTTCTATAATAGAATACAAATTCATCAGACGTTTTCGTGTTCTCTCTGATATACGTTCTCCTTTTAAATTTGGAAATTGAAACATCTCTTCTCCTTCCCTTACGCATATTCTTCTAACGTTAAATTCAGTTTTGCCTGCATCAATTCTCCACCTTGAAAAATAGACTCCCATGTTTCGCTCATCGATGTAATCCGGTAAGGACCAGAGCCAACCTGTTTTCCATTTACAACAAGTAAATTCACTTCTCCCATTTTTACTGCCTCTTCTATACTCTCTAATACCTCCCGGGGCTTTACACCAAGCGTAGCTAGTAGTGTGATTTGAAAAGTAATCTTATCTAAAGCCGGTCCTAAAAACTCTGCTGCCTGTCGATCCCCAATGCTATTATGTAATGTCCATCTTCCAGCTACTGTTCTTTTAAAATCAGAAAAGGTCAAAAATCTTTTATCATTCACTTCAAAAATAATTCTTTCTCCCAGATTTCCCACTTGTCCCATTTATGATCCCTCTTAATGATACTTACTCAACTGTTCTATTTTTTCTTTCATCCGCAACAAATCTGATACAGAAATCGAACCTGAAGGAGTTGTAAATGTCATATCCTCCTTAGTAGCAAAAGCACTGCAACCATCTGTCATTTCTTTTTTAAAATCTCCCTTTGTCATCCCCGGCGCATGTTCTTTATTCCATACTGTTCCAATGCAAATCCCCTTCTCTGTTCCACCCGGATGTACGGTAATCACCATCTCTCCTATTCGTGGCATCCGATACTCTCCATTTGCCAAAAAAGGAAACCAGTTAGCAGATACCTTTTCTCCCGAATCTGTATATAAGATTTTCACCATCCCATTTACATCATCAACAGAATTTACTTTTCCGATTCTCACCCAATCACCCATACTTCTACTCCTCCGGAATTACTAATTTCTGTCCCGGCCAGATCCAATGTCCGTTGTCGGAACTACGCTTTCCATGTTTTTTTGCAGTTTCCTCGATTGACTCTTGATTTGCATTATAAATAACTGTATGTTTTATCCCACTTCCATAAAATTTTTTTGCAATCCCCCATAGAGTATCACCAGAAACAACAATATAAATATCGCCCTCTGTTCCTTCCTCTGCTCCATCCACTTCATCTGGAATTCGCCTTGCTGTAACAGACACCTTATAGCCAGAAGACAAACTATGCTTCACTGTGTTTAAAAAGTATTTTCCACTTATTTTTCCTAATCCGGTAATATTTACAGTAGAAGCTGCAGTAAGAAAGATTGGAACTTTTAAAGTAAACTGCAGTGTTGTCATATTCCGATTCGCTTCTTTTAACTGTGCCTCCGCCTGTAGTTTGGCATCTACCTCACTGTCTGCCTTTCCGCTTAATTCCAAAATACGTTCTCCACCTCCTACAGACGCTTCATAAGTTTTCCCATTTTCCGGATCAGTATAAGACATTTTCGCTCCTGTATAACTACCCTCAATTTCCGTCCGATAACTCCAAGACTGCATATCTTTCTGCGAAATTTCTGCAACAGCAGGCTTCTTTTCATATTCTTCCTCATCATAAAGAATAATTTTCTCAGAATACACCTTCCGGTTAAATCCATAATTTTTACAAAGCTGCTGCAAAAACTCTGCATCCGTCTGCTTCTCTTGTTCAATCGAAGAAAGTGAAACGGTTCTTTGAGAATCATAAATCAAACTCACTCCTGCATTACTCGCAATCTCTGCTGCCAGATCCTTTAAAGTAATATGATTCCAAGTATTTTTCTTCTTTGTTGATTTAAAAGAAGAGGAAATTGGAGCAGAAACTGCTTGAACGGTACAGGTAAGAGGGCTTCCTTGAAAAGATAATTCATCAATTAAAAATGTCCCACATACCAAAGCCTCTGCTGCTCCATTCTCATAACGAATCAAAGAAGCATCCATTTTATCTTCTTTTTCCGGCATCCATGAATCTAACCATCTAGCATCTATATTTTTCAAAGTTAAACTAATGCGATCACTCTCATCCGTTGCTTTATCTGTATAAGAAAAATTCTCCACATAGGTTTTTATTTCTTCTGAAATATTTTTTCCTTGATAAGCAACACTCAGCTCTGTTCTTCGTGCCTCCATCTCATTTCCTCCATGGCGGCAGTTCAATCTTACTGCCAACTTCTAATTCAGGCGTTTTTACTAATACTCCATCTGGAAAAATAAAATAAGAAATCAAATCTGGATTCTGCTCCATTAGAAAACCTGCTTTTGTTTCATCCTGATAGACAGCCTTCGCAATCTGATCCCAAGTCTGTCCCTGTATAGTTCGATAAATCAAACTGTTCATCAAGTCGTCACCTCTCCTAAAGAAAATCGCTTTTGATTTCTTAAAAACCGTAAAAGATGTTCTTCAAATTCATCCTCCGACATTTTCACTGTTTCCTTAATTTTTTCCTCTAATCCCCCCGAATCAGATTGAATCTGAAAAACCGGATTATAGAAAAACTGATAATTTTGATCTCCCAAATTTGTCTGTTCCTGCAAAGCAGAAAGAGCCTCTTCTGCTCGGCTTTTCGTCTGAAGAAAAGACATCTGCTCCACGATATTATTGATTTTACTAGAATAAAATCCTCCTCTATCTCCCTCTATACTAGAACGTATGTTCTTATCTTCACTTGATGAGAAAAAGCCAAGAGCTGCACCAGACTGCATCCAAATCTCCCTTGCCTGTTCTGGTCTACTAAAAGGAATCACTGCTTCTGCTCCTTCTTCTGCAATTTGTGCCAAATGCGGTATTGTAAAAATTCCACCTTCGGCATGTGCAGATACTGGAATAGATGTGACTATTACAGGCTGCTCATTATTTATAAAAGAAGATTCCTGACTCCAAATAGAATAATCAAAATGTCCTCCATTTTCTTGTTCTATTTGCTTTACAATCTGATAAATATTTTGGTTTTGTTTTGACTCTGCAGCATAGGAAGCTGTACTTTGATAAGAATTTGTCAAATCTTTATTGGAAATGAAAGAAGTAATCTCTTCACTTTGCCGTTGAATCCATTCAGAATTTTCAATGTTTTGCACATTTTGATTTTTCTGAATCAATCCTAACATCTGTCCAGATTGTAGCCAAATCTCCCTTGCCTGTTCCGGTCGCTTAAAAGGAATAACTGCCTCTGGCCCTTCTTCTGCAAATTGTGCAATGTGCGGAGTTGTAAAAATTCCACCTTCAGCATGTCCTTCTATTCCTTTCAAATCTTCTAACGATTTTTTGGAAACGTTTCCGGCAAAACTTTCCTGCATAGCAGATCTTGATCGACCTGCCCAAGAAATTTCTGTAGGAAGTCCAGTAGAATTACTTTTTACCCGAATCTCCAAATTTGCGTTTACAGTTGCCTGAATTCCTGATGCAAAAACATCCCGAAATTTTTGTTGCGTATGATGATACAAATCATTGATTCCCTCATCTAAAGTTGCTCTTCCGGTTTCAATTCCTTTGTGAACTTGCTCTGGCATCGCAATTCCTTGTTCTAAAAGATAATCAATTACTTCTTGATAGGCTTCATTGCCTTCTGCTGCTTCGCCAAGATAATAATAAAGTCCATCTATATCTCCAGCGAGTGCTTTTAATAAATATGTCTTTGTAATTCCTTCCGAAACTGCCTTTGGAACTGCTTCACCTTTTTCTAAATAAAGATCTCGTAACTCTTCCAATTTAGGAAGTTCCTCTTCCATTGGTAAAAGTAAGGAATCAATCGCTGCTCTAGTTTCCTGATCCAATCCACTCTCACGAAAATCTTTTACTATAGCATCCAAATAGGCAGCTGGACGCTCCGCCCACTCTTGTAAGCTAGATTCCGTAAAATATTTATCTAAAATCTCATCAAAACTTTGTATTGCGTCTTCTGCTTCTGGATAGAGTTTTAAAATTGTATCTGTCTGAAACCGAATTGCTTCCGTCCGACTCTCTGTTATATTAGATAAATAATTTTCATAAAATTCATTTGCTCCAAACTCATATTGTTCTTGTGTTATCTCACCACTTTGCTTTGCAGAACTCAACGCTGCTAACTCTTTTATATGAACTTCCCGATATGCTTCATCTGATTCAGCTACTTTTTGTGCTAATTCTTCCTGTGTTGCCTGAAAACTTTCAACATCTATATCTTTTCCAGAAAGTTCCATTTCAAGAGCCTTGAACTCAGCCTCCTGCTCACTAGCGACAATCGCCTTCTGAATATTTGCCATTTGTTGCTGAAGTTCCGATATGACTTTTGCTTCGTCAATCGTAAGTAAACCATCCGAAAAAGCCTCTGTCACAGCAACATTTAACATTCCCCCAAGGCGTTCTAATTCACTATAACTGTTCTCATAAAAAGAATTAATCTGATTAACGATCGTTTGTCGTTCAATATCACCCTCTGCAAAAACAGCTAGATGCAGACTTAATGCATATTGTTCCTGTCGCAAAAGATCCTTTGTCTGCCAAATATATTCCTGAATCTCTTCCTGATAGCTTTCCTTATCTTCTTCCGAAAGCTCCATCCCAATCGAGAGCTTCCAGTTCATCTTATTAATCGCATTTACACTATCCTGAATATTCTTTTGAATCGCATCTGACTTTCCAAATTCCTCCAATGCCTGTTGTGCAGCTTTTAAACCCCTGCTACCAGTCAAATATTCTGCTACTTCTTGAATTTCAGACATGGAAAGAGAAATCTCTCCAAAATGCTCTGCTAGATTTTGATTTTTTAAATCTTCACTAGCTATCTTCATATGAGCAACTGCTCCGCCTACTACACCAATAGCAGCAGCTACACCAGCAATTCCTGCTGCAACTGGATTTGTAAAAACCAAGGCAGCAGCTTTCATTGCCTTTGTTAAAGACAAAACGCCGGATGTTACTTTATAAGCCACAATAACAGATCCAATCGCTGCAATCCCATCCGCAATAACAGCTGGATGCTCAAAAAACCAGCCTCCTACTGCTCGAAGCGGCTCGGACATTTCCCAAAATACACCTATTACTTCTTTTAACTGTCGAATAGCAACTGGAACTTTCTTTATAATTCCATCCGAAACCTTCTCAATGACATGACTTGATTTTAATTCTCGTGTGGCAGCGGAAACAAACTCCGTAATAAGCTGTGTTCCCTGACGCAAAGGCTCTTTTATCTCGTCATAAATTTCAATTCCAAGCCCCTCTGCTGCACTTTTTAAAAGCGTCAAATCTCCTCTCAAATTATCAAGTCGAATTCCTGCCATAGCTTTGGCTGCTCCAGAAGAATCTTCAATCGCTACCTGTAACTTTCGATAATCTGCTTCACTTGCATTTACAATAGAAAGTAACCCTGACATTGCTGTTTTCCCAGCAATACTTTCCGCATTAGCAGCCTGCTCACTTTCTGTCATTTGCGCAAAAGCAAATCTTAAATCATCCATGACTTCATGAAGTTCTCGCATACTACCATCTGCATTCGTAGAAGAAATCTCTAAATCACCAAATGCAGCTGCACTTAGCTTCGTTCCAGATGCCATCTCTACCATGATTTTCCGAAGTTGTGTACCAGCCATTTCTGATTTAATACCAGCGTTTGCCATAAGTCCGGCATAAGTAGCCACATCCTTTATGTCATAGCCAAGCGATCCTGCAATAGAAGCTGCATACTTAAAAGTTTCACCCATCATCGCCACATTAGTATTTGAATTGCTAGAGGCAGCAGCTAAAACATCTGCAAACTCAGCCGTATCTGATGCCGCAAGTCCAAATGCAGTTAGTGCATCTGTCACAATATCTGCTGTTGTTCCAAGATCCTCTCCAGAGGCAGCAGCCAAATTTAAAAGCGGATCAATTCCATCTAGCATATCCTGTGTCTTCCAGCCAGCCATTGCCATATATTCCATGGCTTCGCCTGCTTCTGTTGCAGAAAAAGCAGTGTTTTCTCCTAACTCTTTTGCTTTTTCCGTCAAATCCTCAAATTCACTTCCAGAAGCTCCGCTGATCGCCTGTACAGTAGACATTTGTGCTTCAAAATCGCTTCCGACTGTAACAGAGGCAGCAGCAATCGCTGCTGTAGCAACAGTCGCCACTTCTGCAGCTTGTGCTATTGCATGAAAAGTGTTTTCTGCAAAACCAGAGAGTTTTTCAAATCCTCCTCTTGTCGATTCAAAACTTTCTGAAAAAGAATGTTTGACATCATTGCTTGAAACAACAGCATGTCTTGCGATCTTATTTAATTCTGATTTTGTAGTAGAAACCGATGCAGGAAGTGATTTTGCAATTTCTCCTGCAATTTTAATCGCAATTTCATATTCTTTTCTGCTTGCCACACTCTGCCACCTCTTTTACAATCTCCAAAAATTCTTCTACTGTCACATTATAAAGGAAATCCAAAGATGCACTTCCTTTATAGGATAATTGAATCGCTAACTTTCTTAGTGCTTTTCCATCTCCCGGCTTCAATCCTGTGGATACAAAAAAGACCGCACAACATTTTTTACTTCTTTTCCTTCTGCCGTTGGAAGATTTTCAAAAAACTCAATCGGTAAACTGGTTGCTTTTGCAGCTAAAAAGCAACAATATTCCATACTTGCCTCCTGCACTGCATAATAACTTCCCTGCCGAGCCAGCATTTTTTCAGCTTCAATCATATCTGAAACCTTCAATTTCTCTAAACCACTCAGATTAATTTCCTGATAAGTTTTTCCCTCAAACTGATAAGGGCTACTCAACTGAATTTTTCCATCTCTTTTTTCCTTTTCCATCAACACATATTCCTCACTTTCTTCAACAAATCCACACCATCTACAGAAAAGATAGAATTAAATTTATCAATTTCCATCTTCTCTTTTCCATCTACTTCAATTTTAATATAGTTCAAATTCAACTTAATTTTACTTCCCATCTGGGAAGCAATTTTGACATCTCCCAGTGTAATATCATTTGACTTCCCTCTTACTACAATTCGAAGCTGCACTACATCTGTCGCACAGGTTTCTAAATCCGTAACCTGTATCGCACCTCTCAAAGTCAATTCAATTCCTTCGGAAGGGTCAACTAATTTAAATACATCATCTGACAACGTTCGGAAAGAAATCTCCATTGTGATATTATCTGTTTGTCCTAATACACTTTCATCAAAATCCCCTAAAAAACCAGCACCATTAATAGTTGCTGTTTTTGTAACAATTTGTGGCAAGGTCACTTGTTCTGCTACCCCTACAAGCACCGTTCCTTTTTTATACATACGAAAATTATTAATAACTGAAGGAAATCTCATATTTTTTCACTCCTAACTTAAGGCAGTTTCTAAAGCGTCTATATCAAATTCAAGCGTATTCTTAATATACTCCGCTGGCGGATAAGGTGCTAAATATTGATGGAATACAATCTGCCCGTTTAAAATCTGTGTTATCGGATTCTCTTCTGCAACATACTCCATTCTTGCTCCAGCACATTTTCCCATTGCTACATAGCTATTTCCTCGAATATTTTCCGAATCTATAATAGATTCAATTAAAATCTTATTTAGTGGCTGATCCACTTTTTGGAAATATGTTAAAATAAAGCTATTTGCCCACCAAGAGAAGAAACGGCGGCAATTAATCCAGCGATCTTTTGGGTCAGTCGTCCCCGGATAAGCAGTTGTATTACTTCCCCACGCTCGATACCCACTCGCATTTATAACGGTTACAATACCAGCTGCATTGACCATATTCGCCTGTACCTGATCCAAATTTACTTCCGTTCCATCCTTTAAAACTGATCCAGTTACTCCTAACAATTTATTGGATAGTGTGAGCGATGGAACATCATCGTTCTGTGCATCCTGATGAGCGAGTGAAGCAGCATAAACAGAAGAATAATAAACCAGATCATCCCCTAATTTCAGCATTGGCCACAAGGCAATCATATGTTCGCCCACAAGTCCATTCTTATTTTTATATTCTAGAATATCACTATACTTTTTCACCTGTTCCGTATCGAGATCAACCACACATTCACAACGGAAACAACCGTTAATATTCTCACATTTTGCACTCATCATAATAGCTACCCTTGGATCGCAACTCCATTTTGGTGCTAAAATAAGTCCGGGAACTAATCCAAACTTCGGATAAACTTTTCTCACTAACTCTAGCCCAGTTTCTTTTCCAGATACAACATCATATCCTCCAATAATATCCTCTGCTGTTACCGCATCTGGATCAATAATTTCACCAGAAACCAAAACCTCCGTTAATTCCTCTTCACCTAAAAAAGTAATAACTGCAAAATTGTCCTGATTAAATGCTACAGTATAATCAACTTCTTCTTGAAGTACAGTTTCTCCATTTTTTACAACTAAAGAATAAAGTAAAACTCCATCCTCCGAAATGATCACTTGCTTTTCTTTTACCGGATAACCCTTCTCTTCTAATTCCTTTTTATGTACAGCTGGATCTAATACATTACATAAAATAATTGGTGCAATGCCTTTTTGTGAAAGACTAATGTGCATTGAAGCACAAAGTGTATACTTTTCAAAGTCACTCGAATAACCCAGAGTTTCTGCTGCCTCTTTGAAATTGCTAAACAAATATAATTCATTTGCTGCCTTTTTGGGGTCGGCAGCTAAATGTACAGGTGCTGTTCCAAATACAATCTGTAAACCAGCAGTTCCTGTAATTGGTGCAATCACCTTTGTCGCTGCTTCATCTACTTGTATTCCATGTAAATAAGCCATTGTTCTCCTCCTAACTTAATTCCTGCGATTTTTTATACAACATGGAAAGCGCACTACCTTTTTCTCTTAACTTCTGATTTACCTCTGGAAGTTTTTCTGGTGAAACTAGTAAATTTTTCAAAAAAGGATGCTCTTTTATTTTTTCTTCTAATACTTCTGGCAGTCCATTCGTAAAAGTTGTATTCTTCTGTACAACATTTTTTAGACTTGCTCCAATATAAATTACTGTCTTTTTCTCCACTTTTTTCTTAAGCCGATTCTCTGATTTCTTTTCCAATTTAGGCTGCACCTCCTGCATCTGACCTTCTACTTTTTCTTTTTGTTCTCCCTCTTTTTTCACGTTCAACAAAATCCCTCCTCTTGACTTGCTGTGATTCTTGTAGGATGTTGAAAAATCATCTCCAAAATTCCATAGGAAAAAGGATAATACTCTTCACCTGTTAAAGCCCAATTTATATCACCTTTTCTCCAAAAATTTTCTAACTGACGATTCTCCATAAAACGCTGCATCACTCGCTCCATAATTACCATAAGATCCATATGCTCCTGCATTTTCAAATCATCAAGAATCCCAAATTGAAGAATCACTCTCGTTTCATTTTTATCAAAAGAATCTGATACTCTTCCTTCATCTAACATTACAATACAATAAGGATAAAACTGCTCTTCTTCTCCATCAGATTCTTTTAATGGAAGTGTTTGTGGAAAAACATTCACCTTTCTTTGATTTCCTTCCAAATCAGAAAAAGTAAAATCGCTTACAACCTTTTTTATCTCATCACAAAGCTGTTTTTGTAATATTAACGGCGTCATTTTTTTATCCTTTCAATTTTCCAAATAACATCTGTGCTGCATTTTCCCGGATTGTTTTCCAAATAACAGCGTCTACTTCATTTCTTACATCTCTTTGAGTAGCGAGCTGTGGAATGGATACACTATATAAACTTCTAATTTTTGTTAAATCCCAGTGTTTGCTCGCCCTCTCTGCTCGTTCCTTTGGATTGGAATATGTTTCTCCCAAAACTCTTTGCACAACTGCTTTATGTCCATTACTCCCATTTCCATTTTTAAATTCTGTTACAAAAGCCTTTAATCCATCTTTTTCTAAACTTTTTAAATCACCAGCACGATATACTTTGGCTTTTATTACACTTGGACGTTTCTTTCCGGATTCTGCTGAATATACCCGAAAAGGAGAAACCTTATAATCACCTAATTCTCGGGCATTTCCTTTTACACGTAACTCTGCAGTTAAATTTGATAAAACCGCACTTCTCCTACTAGTTGCCGCTTCTACCTCTTTTTTAGTAATCATAAATCGCCCTTTTATATCATCTGCCAGTCTTTGTTGTGCCTTTTTTGCTGCCCGATTCAAAACATCTTTCATCTCTCTTCGATTATTCTCTAAGCATTGGATTTCCTCTGATACTTTCTCAAATCCATTGATTGAAACCCGAATCAATGCCTTGCACCTCCTAGCCTAATAAAATAAAGACCATTTTCATTTACAGCATCCTGTACTAAGTAGGTTTGACCATCAAACTTCATCTTTCTTCCAACTATAGGAAGTGCTTCTAAATCGGAAGGTTTTATATAAAATCCAATCTCTTTTACATACACGCCTCGTACCTGCTCTGTTATTCGATGCGTTTCCCGATCTCGATTTTCTAAGTTCCCAATCAAAACCGTTTTATCTGTCCCATCCACATTATGTGTTTCTGCAAAGTCACTGAAAAAAACATCTTCAATATCTTCTTCAATAATCTCCTGAAACGTCATGCTGTTCCCTTCCTTCCAGTACTCTTTCCAGATGCAACTTGAATAGGCTCATCCCATCTGGCACTATTCGCTTGAAGCCAAGCCTCCACCATAATTGGATCGGAAGCCGGAAGCTCTTCTCCCGGCTGATACTCCTTTGACAAATAAAGAACCTTTCTCTTTGCAAGTAATCGCTTCATAAAAAATCCCTCTATCCGATTTTCACAAGTACCTTGGTTTCTTCTTCCTCAAAAGAGGCAGCAGCAAAACCAACCTGCACATTACTTCCGGCTGTCACTGTAATCTTATCCGCATCCACATCATAATAAACAGTCTGACCAATTTCGATCTTTTCCGCTGTCTTCTCTAATTCAAACACACCTGTAATATGTAATGAACCAATTTCTCCCGGTGCAATTAAAGTTCCTGTAACACCAAGACGACTTCCAATCAAAACCGCTGTGTTTTCTGGAATAACCTCTTCTGTTTCATTTTTATAATCTAAAACTTCACCCTTTTGCCAATATCTCGCTCTCATAAAAACCTCCTTATTCTAATGGATGCTTTACCTTAACTCCCGGATTTTTCACACACCCACGCCAATCCATTACAGTAACACCCCAGTCAAGATAAATATCCCAAACAAAACCAAGCTGTCCCGGTGCTTCCATCCGCCGAACCTGTGGCATTTCATTTCCGTTCAAATAATCTACTTCAATAAAATCAGTATCTGAAGAATCACCTACTAAAAACCAAGGCACTTCTTTCCCTGCACACAAAACATTCAAAGTTGGTTCTTCAATTACTTGTATGCTTTCCCGATAATTGTAAAGTGGATTCGTTGCCTGTGTATTTTCACTTGTCTGAATCGTTGGACTGTAAAATAAAGTATACATTTCAAACATATAACCAATCGGTACGATAATCACAGCCGGACGAATTACAATCGCTTCTCCAAATTCATCCTTCTGTTGCTGCAAAGCCAAAAACATCGTTTGTACTGCTTCTTTTGTAATTCCACTTCCAGATGCCAATACATTTTTATGGTGCTTTCCAAAAACTGCCGTTCCATCATAAATAGCCGGATTATCAATTAAAATAGAATAAACCTGTTTATTTAAAGTCTTCCGTGCAGAAGCTGCATACTTCGCTGGCATTTTTGTTAAAAATCCAATATCATCATTAATAAATGCCTGCCTTGTCATCGTAAACTGCCGACCATATGTTTTTAACTGTCTAGTAGGTCTTTTCTCATCCCGCATTACATCATGCTTTAATTCTCCACCTTCTGGAACTTCATAAAATAGTCCAGCCGGTCCAGCTAAATAATAATTATCGTGAATCTTAAAATCATTTAAACTTCCCTTCTTTGTCCATTTATCAAATGTCACAGGAACAGTTCTATGCCCTTCTATATATGCTTTTTGAATAGATTGATCCATAATTGCAGTAAAAGCATTTGACGGATTGAAATAAGCACGACACAATAAACTATACAATTCATCTGAAGATTTTCGATTAATTCCTTTCTCACCCATTCGTTCCAACGCATCTATTGCAATATCACGCAAACTCATCCCCATAAAATCCCGAAAACCATCAGCTGGCTTTTCTACAGAAATACCACCTCGCATTAAAAGTGCATCTGTTACAGTTCTTCGAAATTTGTCCTCCTCATCTGCCAAAACAGTTGCTCCATCCACTCCTTTTGTTGAAATTGGCGGATGCTCTGTTTTTAATCTTTCTAAAACAGCAGTACGAGTTTCTTCTATTGTTGTTCCATTTTGAATGAATGAATCTGGTTCTATTTGAAAGCTCCGGCATAGATCCGTGATCTCTTTTACTCGTTTCCTCTCTTCCTCCACTGCTCGTTGTGTTGCAGCACCTTGTTTTAATTCTTGATCACAAATCTCAATCTCTCTTTGTAGCTGTTCAAATTCCAGCAATTCTTCCTTTGTCAAATCTCGATTTTCCGTTTTTGCAACATTTAAAAGTTCCTGCTGCCTTCTTAATGCAGCTTCCTTTCTTTCTTCTGCTCCCATATTATCTTCCCTTTCTATTTTTATTAATCCATAATTGTTTCTCACATAAACGTAAACGGAAAGGCATCTCTTCTTCTCCCATCTGCCTTCCTACTCCAACCGTTGGGTCTGCTGGAACGGACACAATACTAATTTCAAACGGCGTCCAGTCCCTTGCAACAGAACATGGACCAGCAAACTTTCCATCAGCAGACATCTTGTTTGCTGAAACCTCTTCCCATGCATTTACTACATAACCAACGGAAACTCCTTTTATTGTTCCGTTTTTCACTTTCTGATAAATCTTTTCCGATAATTCATCTGTATCAAAAGTAATCTCTGCATAGCCCCGGTTTTCTTCAATCCAAACCCGTTCAATTTTAGCAATCACATCATCTCGATGATGATTATAAAGCACAACACCAATCGAACTTAGTCGTTCCAAATTGACACATCCATCAGAATGAGCCAATATCTCTGGTCCATACCATCTTTCATAAGGTTCTTCTGAGGAAAAAGAAAGCCGAAAGGTACGTTCGTTCTGTTCTCCTTCTTTTTCCCGAATCAAACATCCCGTCCATTCCCGGACGCCTTTATTCTTCTCCAGATTCACCTTCCCCATCTGACTCATGTCCTGCTTCCTCCCTTCCTCCACTTCCAAATAAAATACTTTGAAAATCAATTCCTTTTGTTGCAGCATACTCCATAACTTCTGCCATATCGTTAATCTGCTCCCGCCAATCTGCTCCATTTTCTGCAGCAACCTGCTTAAACGTCTTTATCCCCGAACACAAAGCAGTCTTCGTAGCATTAGCTTCTTTCAACGGGTCAATCCATCGTTTCGGCATTTTAATCCATTCGTGCAAAAAAAATTCTTCTTTTTTTTCCCAAAAATCTGGTATAGACACCAATCCAGACAATACACAAGAGATCATAAACGTTTCATAAATTTCATCTAGAAGAGCAATAATCTGTTCCTCCTCTTCTACAAAAGTCAATTCATCTTCAATCGCTCCCTGCCTTGCGGAAGAGTAATTCACCTCAGAAAGATCACGACTAGTCGCTTCATAAGAAAGTCCCTGTCCTGCTCCAATCATTTTCTGATGCAATTTCACAAAAGACGCTGCATCAGCAGATTGACCTGTCGGATTTACGACCTCTACATCATCCCCAATATTTAATTCCTGAATCATCCCCGGCGCAAGTCGCTTTCCTTCATACTCTACTTTATGATCTGGTGCAATGGAACGTCCTGCAACTGTACCATTTGGAAGAACTTTCTTAATAAAAACAGCAAGGCAAGCCTCAATTCGCTGTTTAATAGATACTGCAGTAATAAATTCGTTCGTATCCCGAATTCTTGGAAGAGTATGTGCCACATCGGACATTTCCCGGATCTGGGAAGGTCGTCTTTTCGAATAATAAAAAATTACATCATCTGCTTTTACATAAATAGGTTTTTCTACTGAAAATCCATCAATTTGATACTGTCGAATCCAGTATCCCATCGGACGATTATATGTATTATATTCAATTCCACCCACTACCCGATTCCCTGCATTTTTAGGTGCTACCTGCAATGTATCTAATTCATCCACTTCAATCATTTGCAGGGAAAATGGAATCATACCCTCTTTTGTATAACGTTTCAAAAAAAGAATTCCTCCATCAATCTGCTTTCTTACCACTGCCATCCGAAGAAGCTGATTCAAACTTTGTGTTCCAGTAACATCACAGTTTCTTGCTTTACACCACTTTCTCCATAATTTTTCTAACTGCGTATTCAATTCCTCATCCTCTGTCCGTGCCTGTAACTGAAAACCACTCCCGATCACATTTCGCTTTCTGGCCCAAATTAACGAATTCATTAAATCGGAATTTCTCTCCAAATCTCTGGCTCTAGCCCGAACAGATTCCCTGCTAAAACGATCCGTCATTTCAGCGGAATCATTCGTTGCACGCCAACCCGCATTATGACGATTTCCATTTCCAGCATCGTAGTTTTTTATTTCCTCAAAAGCCGACCGCCACATAGCTCTTTTTGCAGCCCGCTCTGGTGAAATAAAGGCAATCGCCTCCTCCAACCAACTCAACTTTCTACCTCCCATCAAAATAAGCAACGTAGGCATGTTCTAATATTCCACCCGAATTTCTCGCCTCTAACTCTGCTTCTGTTTGCAATTCTTTTTGCATTTGTCGTAGAAAAGATAAGTCGGCTCTTGTCACCTTCCTAGAATCAATCTGATAAGATTGTCCTCCACACAAAATTTTTGAAATAGCAGTATTGACTTCTTCCAATCGTTCTGCCGCTGTTCTGATCATAAAAGCCCACCTCCTAAACCCAGTTATCACTTGCTGGAATCCATGATTCTTCTATTGCTTTCTTCGGCTCTTCTACTTTTGTCTGCGCTACCACTTCTAGATGCATAGAGCGCACTCCCATAATATCTGCTGCCGCAAAAGCATATACTTCACAATCTAAATAATGATTTGCTGCATGACTATACTTCTCCTGCCACTTCTGTTCAATCCTTGCACCCACTTTTACATGAATTTTATGTTCTGCTGTCACCTGTTTGGCATATTCCAGATCACAAGTAGAATAAACCATCCATGCGCCATCTCCGTTTTCTTTATGCATCCGAGCCGCAATCATATCTTTATACTTACCGCCATCCACAATAACAAGATTCATACCAAATGCTTTACTATCTAGCTTATTGATTTTCGATACTTTAAAATGATTATCCATAGCATGGGAAGAACCTTTTACAGGAAGTGCCCAATCAAGATTATTGACACAAAAATCATATGTACTATCTGTGTCAAAACCGGAATCAATCAAGCAAAGAGAAACTACTAAACTACCACCACCCTGCTTTTCATAAGACAAATTCATAATCCGTTCAATCTCACTCCACGAAAGTGCCTGACCATGTGCGATATTTTGGCTAGTAATATAATTTCCCCATGCTCGAATCGTCCAATATAAACAGGTTTCCTGCACATCCACTCCAGCTGTCAAAAGTCTAGCCCAATCCGGTACTATAAATTCTGGTAATTCTGTCCGCCGTTTCATTACCATTTCTTCTTCCATTTTCAACTTAGTATCTTCCCACGGTTCTGCCAGCCAGCTATTTGTAAAATTTTGAAGTTTTTCCGAATCTTCATAAGAATTTAAAAATTCTAAAGCAATGTTAGAAAAACGAACAAATGGGCTATATAAAGTAGAGATCCAAAATCCGATTTTCTTCCGAGCAGAATTGTTTTCCCGAACAATTCTCCATTCTCCGAGTCGAAGAATTTTGTCTTTTTGTTGATCGGTAATAACAGAATTGCACTCCTGACAAACATAAACCGCTTGGTCTGCTCGATCTGCTGCTGTAATTCCTTCTCCACCCTCTGGCCATTTGATTTGTTTAAATTTTAATTCGATCATTTCTCCACAGTGTGGGCATGGCACAAAATAGTGCTTTTCTACATCCGCTGCCTCTAATGCCTTCCAGATTGCTCCTGTTCGAAAAGTCGGTGTGCTAGTCATATAAATTTTACGATTAGCAAACGTTTTTGTTCTTTCCCTCGCAAGACTAATTGGATCAGCTTCCTTCCGGCTTGCCCCTGGATACTTGTCTACTTCATCTAAAAAAAGGTATTTGATTGCCTTTGATGCTAACGAAGACGGAGAATTACTTCCAGCAATCGTCAAATACATTCCTTCAAATTGTAGTTCTAATTTTTGTGATTGAAACTCACGAAACAACCGCTTTAAAGACGGACTACTTTTTATCATCGGTTTAATCCGGTTTTCAGAAATACTTTCTCCTAGCTTATCCGTTGGATAAACCACCATGGTAGGAGAAGGATCTTGTTGTATCACATAACCCAGCATATTAAGCATCGCTTCCGAACCTCCGACTTGTGTACACTTACAAAACACAATTTCTTCCGTTTCGTAATTTACCAACTCATCCATGATTTCTTTTAAGTAAGGAGTTTTATCATTTCTCCACGGGCCCGGCATAGCAGAAGTTTTCAAATCAAGAACACGATGCTTTCCTGCCCATTCCGAAACAGACAATTCCTCTGGCGGCTGTAAAATCAAAAGACTTTCTTTCAAATATTCAGGAAGAACATATTTTTTCCGCCACTTTCTTTTACTTTTTTGTATCACTCAAAACACCCTTCTGTTCCTTTAAAATGTTCTTCACATCTTTTGGTTCTACTATACCCGCCACAACAAAAGAATTTAAAAGACTTGTAATTTCCCCTGCCAATTCCTTTTCCACCCTTCTTGCTTCCAGTGGCTCTAAAAGTCCAGCGATCATCCCGCTCATCCGAGCTGGAAGGGACATAGCAAATTTCTTAAAAATAAGAAAGAATTTGGTATAATCAATTTTTACCTCTTCAACTGAAATATACTCACCTGCTGCAATCTGTGTTTTTAGTCTATGCAATTCTCCTTGGCTTTCTTTTAATGCAATATCCGCTTCCATCTTCTGTTCCCGAAGTTCCATCTCTTTATCCGTTCGACTTGATTTACCATATGCTTTGCTGGAAAGAAACTGAATATATTTTTGAATTGTAGGTACAAGGTCATAACGTCTAACCTTTCTCCCATTCACCTCTACTAACACTGCATCAATTACTCCATCTTGCGTCAGCTGTTCAATTCTGCGTGTACCGGAAAATCCAAAAAGCTGTGCAATCACCCGAGATTCATAAAGATTCTGATTTTCCATATCCAAATTACCCCCCCCGAGCTTTAACTGAATCAAATCCAAATCACTCATCTTCTTGCCTTCACACTCCTATTCTCTCTTTTCAAGTACCGCCTTTCCTCCAGTAAACTGCTCCCAACGCTTTATAATGACATCACAGTAGCGTTCATCCAATTCCATCACATAAGCAGCCCGATTGAGCTGCTCTGCAGCAAGTAAAGTTGTTCCAGATCCTCCAAAAGAATCTAAAATGACATCTCCTGATTTACTGCTATTTTGAATTTGATACCCGAAAAGCGGAATCGGCTTCATAGTTGGATGCTCCTTGCTCCGCTTGGGTTTTTCAAAATTTAAAAGAGTTGTCTGCTTTCGATCTGAATACCAAGCATGACTGCCACCTTCATTCCATCCATACAGACAAGGTTCATGTTGCCATTGATAATCCTGCCGACCTAATACCAAAATATCTTTTGCCCAGATCAAACATTGACGCACTTGCCAGCCAACATCAAAACAAGCTCCCCGGAAGTCATACCCCTTCGAATCTGCGTGCCAAATATAAAATACTGCCCCTGCTTTCATAACACTCTTTGCTGCCAAAAACGCCTCATATAGAAACTGTCGAAATGCCTCATCGGTCATCTTGTCATTCTCAATTTTTAAAGCATCTTTTGTTTTTCCAGTATAATCCACGTTGTAGGGTGGATCGGTTAAGTAAAGATCCGCTTTCACTCCACCCATCAGTCTTTCCATATCAGAAATGCTCCGAGCATCTCCGCATAAAAGACGATGATTTCCCAGCTTCCACAAATCCCCTCGCTTAGTAACTGGCTCTTCTATCTCTTCAAACGCTTGATCCACATCAAATTCTTCATCTTCTGCTGCCTGTTCAATATCTAACTTCACCTGCAGATCTTCTAATTCCGAACGAGTAAAACCTGTAAGCGAAAAATCATATCCATTCAAATCTAAATCTTGAAGCAAATCATATAACTTCTCTTCATCCCACTCGCCGGTAATTTTATTCAATGCGATATTCAGAGCCTTTTCAGAATTTTTATCCAGATCAACAATCACAACCTGCGCCGTATCATAACCAAGATCAAGCAGAATATTATATCTCTGATGTCCACCAATGATTGTGCCATCTGCATTTATGATAATAGGGTCAACATAGCCATACTGTTCGATGCTCCGTTTGATGCGCTGATACTCCTCATCCGCCGGAGTAAGAGTAATCCTAGGATTGTACTCCGCCGGATGCAGCTCTGAGAGAAGCCTCTCCTGCATATTCATTTCTGTTTTCATTTCCCTTCTCCCTTCTATCGCCGCCCTTGCGTAACGAAACACCAAAAAAATTTTTCACTTTATCCAGTCAAATTATGCGCTCGATTCGCCCCGCTCCCGAGGTGGGGGCAGGAAGTACCTAAGCATTTTTCTATTCTTTTCTTTCAATTTGATTTTGGCAATTTTCATCCAAAAATGTTTTTATATTTGCATATCCCCATCCGCAATCAATAAGGCTTGACACCAGCATTTCTTTTGACTGTATAGACTTTAATTCTTCTGCTGTAAAACACTCTCTAAGATTGTCCGTTTTTCCAATTCCAAATTCCTCTCGGAATTGCTTTGCAGTCTTTCCGAACAATGCTTTATAAATCATATCTGTATAAAGAGAATATGCGTGTCCATGCATCCGTTCATTTTCCTGCGACTGCTTTATCATATCTGTTACAATATGACGCACTGTTATCCCTTTTTGTCGTTCCACAAACTTCTCTTTCAGAAGTTTTTCCATGTGGTTAAACTGCTGGATGTATGCTTCTTTGAATTTAATTGCCTTTGGGTCTGAAAAACCCATAACAAGCATTGTTAAACCATCTTTATCTATAAGTTCACATGGTTGCTCTTTCCCTCTAGAATCTATATAAGTTGACGGTGAGAAATGTTCACCACGAAATTTATCACTACATTTTAATTCTCTTATTGCCCTAAGAACCGCTTTATGTTCTCTTGTGTATTCTCTTTTGTTTTCTTCATCGTAATAGGTAAATGTTTCAGCCACGTCAAGGCTTGTACATACAATCTTTTCTTCTTTGTTCACTTTCTTTACCATAACTTCCAACATAATTCATTCCTCCTCGACTATTTTATTGGTAACAAAAAAGAACGCCTTGGATTGCTCCTTGCGTTCTTTTCTTTGCCATATATTCTATTTTATATAATATCATAAGTGCAACGGGATTTGTGGGAATTTTTCCAAAAAAGAAAAGGTACACTCTACTTGTACCTTTTCTATCAGGGGAATTAAATGTATATTTTTAGCAATTTGTATTATAACATATCATTAATGGGAATTGTGAGAATTTTGAACCGTAAAAAATTTATAAAATCGTTTTGACACAGTAGTCCGCTCCAACCCAATCTCATCCGCTATCTCTTGCCACTTCATGTTATTAATTGCTCTTAACCGGATAATCAATCGATCTTCTGCGTTCTCTATCGTTTGCAGAAATACCTCCGCTGCCATTCTTTTTTTCTGCAGTTCCATTAAACTAAAATTCAGCTGTTGTTCCAACTCTTCCATCTCTTCTATATATTGTAAGTTCTCATTTACTTGCTTACTGCCTTTTGGCAAATCAGATAAAACAGGTTTTTTATAGAAGTTTTTCTCTTTTAATTTAGCAATTTCTTTTTGTATATGTACAATTTCTTTATTTATATAATATATCTGCGATAACTCTTCTACTGTCATAGTATCACCTGCACGAAAAAAATTAAAAATTTACTTGGCTTCCACGCATTTACGTGTTATAATAAAATCATAGAAAGGAGGTGTAAGGAGTGGTTGATAAAATTAAAGAGCTGAAAAAAGTGGTGTCAGCACTGATTCAGCTCGCACTGGAAATCGGAACTCTCGTATCAGTAATTAAAATGATCGTTGATAGTATCCGATGAGCAAAGGGGAGGAGAAATCCTCCCTACCAAGAAAAATTATAACACAAAACCACTTCCGTTGCAAGATGAAGAAGGATTTAATCAAAGCAATTTTTGAATTAGTTCTCTCTACCATTTGGCTCATTATTTTAGTAGTAGGAATGTTCTTACTTTTTAAAGGAGGTATCTCATGAAATTAAAACAAATCCGGATGGAACAAGCACTTTCCATCCGTGCCTTATCCGAATTGTCCGGCGTTCCAAAACGAACAATTGAAGATTTAGAAGCCCGAGGAGATGGGCGTGTATCTACCATGATAAAATTAGCAGATGCTCTTCACGTTTCACTAGACGAATTATGTCGCAGTGCAGTAAAATAAACCTTTTTGAAAGAGGGAACACGTTTTATTTTCGTGTTCCCTCTTTTAATTTCCCCTGTCAGCCAGCTCTGGCTCTATCAAATCTTCAATTTGACATCCAAGCGTCTTGGCGATTTTATAAAGCTGGTATACGTCCCTTGGAAGCCTAGATCGATTGCTCCAGTTTTCCAGTGTCCGAACTGGAACACCGCTCTGCTTCGCCAGTTCCGTTCGGCTAATTCCTTTTTCTATCCTTATACGCTCTATCTTAGTAGTGCTGTTTGTGATTTTTGTCGTTCGCATTTCACCACCTCTGTTTTCTATTTTACTCCATACGAGTGGTTTTGTCAATTTGTCATTATTACCACTCATATGAGTGAAAATTTGTGTAATTTACATCTTGTAATCCACTCATACGAATGGTAATATGTAATTACAATAAAGAACGGAGGTATGAACGATGATAGATATTTTTGGATATGAGAAATTTGCAGGATTTATGACAGCGGAGCAGCTTAAGCACCATACAGAGTATATCAGGGAATACAAAGGCTACAGCATCGCTTTTGGAAAATACCAAAAAGATGCCACAGGCAGGGCATGGTGGAGCGTCAGGGTTTGGAAGAACGATGGTGAGGATCGTCTTGGAGTTTTCACAATGAAGAGCTTTTGTGCTATAGACGATGAAACGATGTCTATAGCTATTAAATGGGCAAAAACCAATATTGACAGGATTTAACCTTCTAATCCATGTATCGCATCCCCACTTGCATCATGTGCATAAACACACGCCTTATTATCCCATCCTCTAATCTCTCTGTTGTTCCAATTAATAAATTTGCTGGATTTTCTTTCATTTTTAATCCCTTTCTTTCTATATTTTAATAGGAGGCAGCGGATGGATAGATTCCCGCTCCTCCTAATCTTTCTGCAACATGACAATCCATTCTTCTATTGTAATCTGCTTTTCTCGATGCGATTCTTCCACTTCCGATCGGACTTGACCCACTATCTTTGCTAATAAATTCAGTCCACATCGTATTCCTTCATCTGGACATTTTTGATATTGTCGTCCCAATGCTCTCCATGCATTATTTAAACTCTCAACTACTTCTTTATCCGTCATTCTCTACATCCTTTCTTACCGCATACAATTTTCCATCCGCTGCCTTTAATTCATCCAGTTTCCCAGACAAAACAAGTGCCGTTGCCTCAATCGCAATACTCATAAATATCATGTCCAATTCTTTCCAATTTATATTCTCTTTTGCCTGAAGTTTTTTATTTTGCCCTGCTGATTTTTGCGTTGTTACTCGATTCCCGCTCCTCCTAATTCTGCCTCCATTTTTTCTTAAATCTTAACAGCATACCTCTTCCCATCTGCTGCCCTCTGGATGCGCCGTCTTCCTTCTTTCACATCCAAAGAAATTTGATGTAATTCTTCCCACTGTTTTAAAAGCCCCGTATTTTTCAATTCCTTCTTTTCTTCCTCTAACCGTTCAAATTGATACCTTTTTTTGTAAGCTGTTTTCGCATTTACATAATACCGGAAAGTTGATTCTGTAATTCCCATCATTCTAGATAGGTCAGCAATAGTCCCTTCCTTTATACACTGCTTACTTTCTAAATCAATTATCTTATATTTTGCCATACTTCCCCCTTTAATTCCCCGCCGTTCCTAACAGTGCTTTTTCTAATTCCTCATAATCATATTTTCTAGCAGATATATTATTAAACCTACTATTTTCTATTTTTCTCCCTACAGATTCTGGTTCTTTATAATTCTCCGGCAAATAATCTACCCAAACCAGACCGCTTAACCAATTACAAGGCATTTTGATAAGTCTATACTCTAATTTTAATATTTCGCACTCATTTGCATAATTTTTTGCTGCAGATATAATCTTTTCTTCTGATATTTCTTCCGAATTATGTGAAATTAAATCTGCATAAGCCTGCTCTGTTAAGAACCGTCTTACTTTCTTAGGATAAATCATCCAGAATTCTTCAAATCGCTTTATCAATGCAGGAGAAGGAATACTTTCCTTTTGTTCTTCTGCTTTTATACTTTTCTCCTCAAAGAAAAGTTTACAAGTATTTTTCTCCTCAAAGAAAAGAATACGATAACGGTTTGGACTCCCCTTTTTTCCTTTTTCAAACTCAATTAACCCCGCCTGCACTAATTCTTCCTTTGTTTTTATTAATGTGGCTTCTCTACCCATCTGCATCGTTTTCATCAAATTGAGATTATTTATCATAACCTCTTTCCATTCATTTTGACTACTTAAATACATCAATTTATGCCAAAGTAATTGTGCCGAAATCGACAGTTCGTGACTTTCCAGCCATGTTTCAAAAGCTGTTACTTCATTCAAAAAATTGACTTCCATTCTTTCACCCGCTTCCTTACATTTTTATTTCTTCTGCTGCCTAACATATCACCTTCCGGCAGCGGAAGTCCTGTCGCTATTAAGTTATTGACTAAGTAATGACTATGTTATTAACTAAGTTAGTGATTAAGTCATTATTGATTTTTTACTACGTTTTTGAAAGTGTTTTTTATTTTCCCTACGCATTTGAAAGTGTTTTTTTATTTTCCCTACGTTTTTGAAAGTGTTTTTCTTTTCCCTACGTATTTGAAAGTGTTTTTTCTTTTTTCCCTACGCTTTTGAAAGTGTTTTTTGTTTAATGACTTTCCTCTTCAAATATCTCCTTCAAAACCCCCGTTTTCTCTATGTAGTGTCTATTCTTAACTCTTTCTTCTGCCTTTCTTACATCTCCCAAAATAAGCTCCAAAGTTCTAATAACTTTTTCATATTCCTGAATCCATTCCAAAATCGGTTTAGTTACTTCTTTTATATCCTTTGCTTCTCGCCGTTCTTGGCGGACTTGCTTCAGTCGCTTTGCCATTTTAGCCATATCGTGATAGCTATCGTTTCCTAACTCCATCCGGTGCAGGATGTCTTGCGTTTCACTATTCGCATAAAGCTCCTGATCAGAAGCTATCTGATAATCCGTTTTGCTTTCTCGAAGAAACTTCAAGAAAGCTGATATGTATTCACTATTCTGCATATATCCCTCCCTCTTTTGCTTACTTCCTCTAAAAACTCTATGCTGTACCTTGCATCCTCTCTTCTGGCTTTACTGGAGGCAGCAGGTACTTCAGATTCTCTTTGTTTTCTAATACCTTCATACATGCCTCTGTAATTCTCTCCTCATGTCCCTCCGTAAGTTCTACTTCTAAATTTACATTAATCTTTCTCATATACTCCCTTCTTTCTTAAAAATGTTTATAACTCTGTTGATAACTCTCAATAATTGTTTTTTATTGAAAGCTATATTAATCTATACTCTGAATGAGATTATTTTTCGGATGCTATATTAATTATCCCTAGGCTCACTTGGGTCTTGGAAGTTTTGGCAGAGTTCTCCACTTGAAAGGAAGAAGAACTCTGTCTGTGCATCTCTTAGTTTATCCCTGAGTGTCCTTTGGGGTAGCTTGTTTTTATGCCCTGCCCTGTTGAGTACTGCCTGCGGCAGTCATCCGAATAAAATTGCACCCGTCAGTCCATGCTCTTCGGACGTCCCTTTCCTGACGTAATTGCCCCCGTACCGAGTTTGTTTTACAAGGATTTGCGTACTCCACTCCTTTGACGGCACATTCCAGAACAGGGACTGGCTGCACCGGACAGACTTTATAGCGGCGGCTCTGTCACACCTAGCGTTTTTTATGAGGTCGCTGCTTCCCTCTATTTTTATTCAATTTTATAATTTACGGCTTGTCTTTTTCCCTGCTATGCCTTATAATAAAGACATAGTTTTTTGGTATTTGAATTATGTAGTATCCTTTACAAATCCAAAGTGTTCGTGGCACTTTGGATTTTTTCTTTCTAAGTTTTAATCATCTTTCCCATTTCACAAACTAATTTTGCAGTTTCCCTTGCTGCTCCATCCAAAACAATTCCTACTCGATCTGGCTTTAATGTTCTGTTAAACAATAATGTATCCCTTGACATTTCCAAAATCTCATAAAGAATCAGGAGTCTATTTTTGATGTCCTTAATCTTCTCTTGCTCCTTCGCTTTCATTTTCCATTGCCTCATTTATGCTTTTTATTTGTTTTCCATTTCTAAAAACTTTAAATTCTCCATCGCTCCAGCAATTTAAAGATTCTACTATCTCTTTCGCCCAATGCCATGTATCTGCCTGAGCTATAGTAAGCCATGTTCTTCCATCGTTATTTCTTTTGCAAATCTCATACTTAGTCATTGTCCTTCCCTCCTGTTCTATGGTAAAATGAAGTGTTACTACATCCAAATTTTTATATTGATACGTCTATTTGTTCGTGTTATTCATTATACAACGTCTATTTGTTCGTGTCAATATTTTTTCAGGAGGTTATTTATGTATTTTTACGAAAAACTTAAAGCCCTGCGAGTTTCAAAAGGTCTTACTCAACATTTCATAGCTGAACAATTAAATATCAATGATCGTTCATATCAAAATTATGAATATGGAAAACGTGAGCCAGATATTAAAACTCTTATAATGTTATCTTCTATCTTAAATGTTTCTCTTGATGAGTTACTTTGTCGAGAAGATTATTTGAATTCTCTCGCAAAACCCGCTGATGAATCTTAAATAAATCTTCTAAAGTATCCCATATAATAAAATCTCCTGTTCTTTGTCCAGCTTCAATATGCTGATAATAACGCTCACTAATCTCTAAATACCCAGCCACCTCTTTTTGTGTCATGCCCGCTTTCTGGCGGGCCTCTTTCAAATTTTTTCTCATATGTTATCTCCTAGTTATGTATTTTAACTTTATTCATTGTGAAAACTGCCTTTTTTTGATATAATTAGACAAAACTTTTTTTATAGGAGGATGTTCTATGAAACGTATATCATTTTTTCTTCTAGCATTATTTGCAATTCTTTCTCTATCATCTTGTGGTAGTGGTATTTCACAAGCTGACTACGACAACCTTTTAAATGAAAATAGTGCATTACAATCAGAGAAAGAATCCTTATTGTCTGAAA
This sequence comes from uncultured Lachnospiraceae bacterium, assembly GCA_910585855.1. GTDB lineage: Bacteria > Bacillota > Clostridia > Lachnospirales > Lachnospiraceae > MGBC114844. The sequence continues at coordinate 32,976 of CAJUGZ010000001.1, forward strand.
ATGAGTCTTTGGTATCCGAAAATGAATCTCTATCAGACGAGAAAAAATCATTACTAGAAGAGCAGGCAGAACAATATCTGGATCGGGTAGACGATACTTTTATAAAAACTTGGGCCATTCGTTCTTTTGGTGCTGATAGTCTTTGTTTCAATAATGAAGATTCTTATCTTCAGTGCCTTGCCGGAAAAACCTATGATATTTCTGAAGAAGGAATCTCAGAATTACGGGCTGATTTCTTAGAATCCATTAAAACGCTTTACACTATGTATGGCTTAACCTCTGATGGAGTTCCATACAAGACAATATCTATTAAATTTTTTGATCCATCTAACATTTATATTCTTGATATAACCTTAAAACAAAAAGAAGATACTTCTTATTCTGTAGGTGATATAATATGTAATCCTACTTATGCAGAAATAATTGCTTCTGCTTTAACATCTACTCAAGAATAATTTACTCGTTACACTATGCTCGTCATCCGGCGGGCTTTTTTGAATCTTCCTCACTTATTATCCTATATAGCTTCTTTTTATTTCAATTCCACTTGTTTTCATAGTTCTCTTATCTTATAATTTACTTATAAATCACTGAATATATAATTTGGAGGATAAATCTTATGACTTTATATTCTAACATCGCAAATATTTCATTTCCTAGTAACCCAAATATTCATTACTACGAATACCAATCAATACCATATCCAACTTATTTAAACGATGTTGTTGCTGTTTTAGATTCTGTAAAAAAACTATTTTCACTTTATTTTAATACTGTTGATGATAAACCATTGTCCATTATCAATCAAAAACCTAATATAGATGCCCCACAAATAGTCTACGAAATCAATACTATTTATTTAAATGTCAGCGGGCGTTATTGGTGTCAATATATTTATCAATTTTCTCATGAATTTTGCCATTGTATGAATTGGGGACATGTTGTACAACCCATGCGTTGGTTTGAAGAATCCCTTTGCGAATTAGCTTCTCATTTTTTCTTACTAAAATCTTATGAAAAATGGAAAGTCGATCCACCATATCCAAATTGGAAAGATTATGCTGAAAATATATTAAATTATGAAATTTCAAGTAAAACAGATGTTTCCAATTTCAATATAATTGAATTATTTGACTCTAAATCAGCTATCTTACAATCTTTAGAAAAAGACGAGTACCAAAGATCACTCAACAAATATCTTGCATTAGAACTCCTTCCTTATTTTAAAGATTCTCCAACCCTATGGCATATCGTTCCAAAACTCACCTCTCTTCCGAATGGTAATTCTTTCGAAGAAAATCTTCTTCTATTAGATAAATTATCTAATCAACCTATCTTTGAAATAATAAAAAATATTAGCAATTCCAAAAAATAACTTTATTACATTATTTTAAAGTTCTTCACTATTCCTTTTATACTATGCCCACCATCTGGTGGGCTTCTTTCTTTTTTCATTTATCACTTCTCCTATCTTATAAAAGAAGAAACACTATAAGCAAAACCATTGTGTTTTATTAAAAATAAACCCCTTGCTCTCATTCAATGTAAATGCTCCATCCGGTATCTCGTACCCGATAATTTCACTACATTCCTCTATATCATTCACTGTACAGGAATGAACCATTTTATTTTTTACAATATAAATTTCCGATGGAACATTCTGAAATCCGCTTTTTCTTACTCGAATCATGGTATCTTCCAAAACTTCTAATACCACACAATCCCAAGTTCCAATCCGTCCGGCGTCCCCATCCGCTCCGTTCCCTTTTGCCAGCACTTTAATTTTATCCTTATCCTGCTCCATTCCCTGAATAAATCCATCCCCTCTACGGGTATACCCGCCCTCTGAAGATAGAATCATATAATAGCGTTCTTCTTCCTTTCGGATGATTCTCGGTCTTCCCGCTTTGGTTTGACCGATTGATAATTCTTTATGTAACCCTTCTGTAATATCTTCCATCTCCGGCGCACATGGAAGATAAATCATTTTCCTTCCCCTTCCAATTTCACCAATTTCAAATTGATGTAATATTCCCCATTCTTTTTCTATTTCACGCTTTTTTAAATCAATGTTTGTATACAACATACTTTTTTCTCCTTACTTGTGTTTTTCTCCTTCCAGTTTTAAAATGTATTTACAGGCTGCTGCAACAGCCAAGTATATTAAGAAAGGAGAAAAATATATAATGTTTTCTAATAAAGAAATAAACACTTTTATTGGCATGTTTTATGCTGCGTCACACTCATCATCTGCAAACCCAGTGCAATACCATGAAGAATTTATCAATGCATTAAATACTTATTTTACATGTTATCCAAATGATGATGAAAATGAAGATATTTACACATCTGGCGACTTTCCATTCAAAGAATAATGGTCCAAAACTTCCTTCAAGGTTTCCTTGAGGGAAGTTTTACTTACTTTCTCAAGTAATATAGATCGACCTGTTCTTATTTTTCCGTCTACTATTTGTATAATTTCCATCGCCTCTTTACATGTAACTTCTTTTTCTGCTAAATCAAAAATAATCTTATCAGCAATCTCTATCTGTGCCTTTCGCTCCACCTTTTCATCTCCTCTACCTTTTTAATATCCCTTCTAATACATATAAAGCACATGGCAGTGCAATCCCATTCCCCCACATTTTATATAGTCCTGTGTCAGATACTGGATTTTTTAACCATCTTTTAACCGCTTTTTCGTCCTTTGGATGCTTAATTCCTTTTTCCCTGCCAATAATATTCCACCAATTTTCCCATATGTTTTTCCAAAATTGTACTTCCTCTTCATCCGGCTCTGCTAAAGAAAGTCCTTCTGTCCAATTATCTGGAAATCCCTGCAACCTACCACATTCTAGCGGTGTAAGCCTTCGTACCAAATATTCTTCTGATTCAACTTCATACGCTACACCATGCCGATCTCTTGCCGTTAAAGTAAAAGACACATCTTGCCGGATTCCGCTTCCGTTTGGACCATTCGTATCTGCTCTACCAATCATATTACCTTGGATTGCATACACAGACTCCTTAATGCAGTTTGAAGTTTCTCCGGCAACTTTCTCCCCCGCCTCTTGGCTCTTAACAGTATTCCTGCACAAGCCTTCCCGCTTAAATAATATTTCTGCGGCGGATTCTCCATCAAAATCTGCGACAAGGTAGATTCTTTTCCTTTGCTGGGGAACTCCCCAGTATTGAGCATCCAAGACTCTCCATGCCACGCTGTAGCCATTTCCCAAAATAGCTCCTGCTGCCTTCCACTTTCCTTTTGAAGGTTGAGGAATAAAAACTCCTTCTTCTGCAATTCTTGCAATTTCTTCCAATACACACCGGAAGTCCTCTCCTCTATTGCTAGAGAAAGCTCCGGGGACATTCTCCCAGACCATATATCTTGGTTTTCCATGTGCTTTCCTCATTTCTTTTACTACCCGGATATATTCCAAGAATAATACCGATTGCTTTCCATTCAATCCCGTTCTATCCCCTGCCATACTCATATTTTGGCAAGGAGAACCTCCTGTCACAATATCCACCGGAGCAATAGACGCTCCGTCTATTTTTCTAATATCTCCCAGCTGCTTTGCATCTGGGAAATGAACCTGAGTTACTCGTATAGGCAGCGGCTCTATTTCGGATTCCCATAAAGTAACAATTCCCAACATCTGCCCTGCTAATTCAAAACCTCCAATCCCTGAAAAGAACGATCCCATTGTAAATATCTTTTTTTCATCCTGCTCCATCCACTCAATCTTCCTTTTTTAATTGATTTTTACTATCAATCCCCTTATACTGTAGATACAGGCTGCTGCAACAGCCAAGTACATAAGAAAGGAAGAAAAATAGCTTTGTTTTATGATGATTTCTGTAAAACATACAATCAAAAAATAGTATTTCAGGCTTTGCTTAAACTTTCAAAAAACGGTGGATATATTGCTATACAAGAATTAAATTATCTTAATCTACCACAAAAAGAGTTAGAGGAAATTCTTTTTTATTTCGAAGAAAAAGGACTATTTAAAGAGGTTGTGCATCTCGAAAAAAATCAGATTGCATTTTTCCGGCTTTAATAACCTGCTCTACATAATCTTTATTTTTCTGATACTGCTCTTTCAATTCTTCTAATGATGTTGTTCTTACATAATTTTCTGAAAGATTGAAAGAGCCGTTGTATTCCGGGAATGTATAAATAAATTTTATTGGTTCAGGAAATTCTGCTGCCCCTATACTTCGTAACCATTCTTTTTTTGCTTCCATACCTTCAACATTTACTTCTTTTTTCATTTTTCTCCTAATTTACTATGTAAATACAACCTATCCTGCTGCCTTATCTGATAAATTTTTATCCTGTAACTGCAAGCCAATCACAATCCCTTCTGTTAATATTTTTTGCCTATCGGTTAATTTAGACGCAAAAATTGTGATTGTGCGAATAAATTCTCTATCCTCTTTTTGAATATTCATAATATTTTCCTCTCTATTCATATAATTTCACTCCCTTTCTTTTGTGTTTATATGACTATAATAAGTTTCATTCGCACACTTGTCAATATCTTTTTTTGTTTTTTGTTGACAAACGCACATTCAAGACTTATCATAAATTTTAGAAAGGAGGGAATTGTCACGAATACACGCTTAAAAATATTAAGAAAAACATTAAATCTCACACAACAAGAATTTGCAGACCGCTTAGGAATCAAACGGAATACTATTGCTAATTATGAAACTGGACGGAATGAACCTATTGACTCCGTTTTTTCTCTTATTTGTCGGGAATTTAACGTAAACGAAGAATGGTTAAAAAATGGGATAGAGCCTATGTTCTTAAAAACACCATCTTCCACAATGGAACAGCTAAGAAAAGAATTTCATTTAGACGACTTTTCTTATCATCTGATTTATGAATACTTGAAACTTGACGACAAAAAAAGACGTTTGTTCCGAGAATTTTTTTATAATATCTTAGATGGAATAAACTACCAAGAATTATCAGATCCTTCTAAATCAGAAGAAACAGTTGCTTCAGAAGAAGCAATTACTATAGAAGAAGCAGAAGAAGCATATAAAAAAAGTCGCTTATTAGCTGTGAAAAAAATGGACTTGTCTGCTTCGAATACCTCCGCAGACACCACCACATTAAAAAAAGATTCTAAGAAAGTATCTAATCAATAAAAACCCGGTATCAATCTAATTGCTATCGGGTCTTATCAAACAGCAGGAGATAAAAACTATGAAAAAACATTTTCCCAAAATATTTCTGACAAGTTTATTAATTTTGCAAGGCTGCAGCAATGTGTCACAAAGTGATTATGACGCTCTTGCAAGTGTAAATGAATCATTACAAGCAGAATATAATACTATTTTAAATGAAAAAGATTCTTTGCAAACGGCGTATGATAAATTGCAATCTGAATATAATTCTGCTAAAAAAAATAATGATTCTTTGCAAGCAGAGTACAACAATTTGAAAAAATCAAATGAAAAACTGCAGTCTGAATATGACAAACTCAAGGAGGAAAACATGCCTGAAACCACTAGTATTTCAGAAACTACTACCACGGAAAAAACCACTACAGAAAAAAGTACATCTACTGATTTATTTGAAACCGTTTATTTTCCTTATGCTAGTAGAAAAAAACCATTTTCATTTGATAGCGTTAAAACATTTGCAGAATCTACATCTTATGATTTAGAAATTACTGAACCAACATCCGATATTTCCGGCAAAATTAAACTTACTGATGAAAATGATAATTACGTCTATTTTTCTTTTAATCTAGTAAATAATATTGAAACCATCATGACTGTTAGCTATTATGATTCTTCTAAAAATACAGAAGTTTCTTTAAATAACTATTCCAGTGATGGTTCTTCTCAATATGACAAATTTAAAATTCACGTTATAGGGGGGCAATCAAAAGATGTAAAAAATTCAAAAGAACAACGTGAATTTTTGTTTCAATAAAAAATAATAAATACTCTAGGAGGACTCTATGTCGGATTTTTTAATGAAGCCAAAGGTGGACTTCGCTTTTAAAGAAATTATGACAGATGAAATTAGCCGTATCGGATTTTTATCTGCTACCTTAAAACTTGATCCAAAAAGCATTAAAAAAACACACCTTTTAAATACCAATCTTCGAAAGATGCATGAAGAAGAAAAACAAGGAATCCTTGATGTCCGAATTTTAATGAATGATAATACTGAAATTGACATTGAAATTCAACTCGCAGAATTAAAAGTATGGGCGGATCGCTCTTTATTCTATTTGTCTAAAATGTATACTGAGCAAATCCTTGAAGGACAAAAATATGACGTCTTTAAAAAATGCGTCAGTATTAGTATCTTAAATTTTACTCTTTTTAAAAACGAACCAGAATTTTATTCCTGCTTCCGTATTTTAGAAGAAAAACGGCATATTCTCTACACCGATAAAATGGAATTTCATGTCATAGAACTTCCAAAACTTCCAGAAGAATTAAAAGGGGAAAATCTAGAACTTTTATTATGGGCAAAATTTATCAATGCAGAAAGAAAGGAGGAATTTGATATGCTGGCTACAAAAAGTCCTTATATCGATCATGCTTACCAGCAACTGCAAAATATTAGCCAAGACAAAGAAAAACGGCTGGAATATGAAGCAAGAGAAAAAGCAATCCGAGATTATAACCAAGGGATATTTGAAGCCAAACAAAGCGGCTTTGAAGAAGGAGAAAAGCATAGTAGAGAACGAATTAATAAATTAAATACTCTTTTAATTCAGGACAAACGTCATGACGACTTAGCACGTTCTGCCTGTGATGAAAACTTTCAGCGGCAGTTAATGGAAGAATATAAAATATAAAATAATTTTCCGGTAAAAAAGATACCCAGCATTATGATACTGGGTATCCTTTTGCAGAACTTTTTTACAGGAAATTCACTATTTGCATTATAAATATACTATTTTTTATACTTTTTTGCAAGAAATTTTTTATTAATGTAAGTAAATATATATATATTATTTTTAAATAAAGGAGGATATAAAAAATGCGCTTTGCTACATATGGACGTAAATCCGTCTATTCTGATAAATCAGATTCCGTGGATAATCAACAGAAAATGTGCCGTGATTTTGTGAATTTTAAATTTTCTGATTGTATTGATTCTTTTGAATGTTATTCTGATGAAGGATTTACGGGTGCAAATACCAATCGTCCGGGATTACAACGTCTTCTCTCTGATATTTCCAATGATCTTATAGATGTCTTAGTAGTATATCAACTTGACAGAATTTCAAGAGATGTTCGGGATTTTGCTAATATATATGCTATTTTAGAAGAAAAGAAGGTAATGTTTATTTCTATAAAAGAAAATATTGACACAACCACACCGATCGGCAAAGCTATGATGTACGTTACTATGGTTTTTGCTCAAATGGAACGTGAAACTATAGCAGCCCGAGTAACCGATAATATGATTGGTCTTGCAAAAAAAGGCTTTTGGACCGGCGGAAACCCGCCTTATGGATACCGAAGAGAGAGAATTGAAGTAAATGGAAAAACGCACGTCATCATAGTTCCTGTTCCAGAGGCAGCAGAATATGTAGAATGGATTTTTGACACTTTCCTTCAAAATAACTATTCTCTCAATGGAATGGAAACGGCTTTTAAACAGCAAGGAAAAAGAACTATTAATGGAGCTTTTTTCTCCACCTCACAACTACATAAAATTTTGACTATGCCATATTGTGTGACAGCAACTCCTGAAGTTTGGGATTTTTATTCTTCTCTTGGATGTCAAATGGCAGATAAAAGAGATTCTTGGGATGGAAAGTACGGTGTAATGATTTATGGTCGTTCTACCGAAAGAAATAAAAAACATCAAGTTCAGGAAAAGGAAAAATGGATTGTTGCTGAAGGAATACATAAACCATTTATATCTGCTGAGAAATGGCTCATGGCACAAAAGCAGCTCAAAGAAAATATTTTTGAGAGAAAAAAGAAATATGATATTCCCCTGCTGAAAGGAGTGCTTCGATGTGGAAAATGCGGACGCTTGATGCAAGTTTCAAGAAAAAAATATGCAAGTAAAGTATCAAGTTATTATTTTTGTATAAAAAGGGCTAGACAAGGGGTCGATTTCTGTGATATGAATATGATAAACTGTGAAATTCTTGATAATAAAGTTCTTGATATATTTAAACAAATAAAAGCAGACCCTTCTATTGTTTTAAAATATGCTGGAGCAGATAAACCGAAAAACAATGAAAATATTCTAAAAGATTTAGAACAGCGTGCGGATGCTCTACAGAAAAAAATTGAACAGTTGACAGAAACTTTGTTCGATTTAAAAGAATCATCCGCTGCCAAGTATATTATTGCTAAAATTGAAAAAGAAGATTTGAATTTAGAGGCTTTGAAGCGAGAGATCGAATTAGCAAAATCGGATATTCGTCAAAATAAAAATGCAGTTAAAACAGTAGAGGAGAGAGCTGCAGAGATAGTAAGACTAATGAGCGGTTTAGAGGGATTTTCGGCGGCGGAAAAAAATCAAATTATCAAAGAAGTAGTTCAGAAATGTACATGGGATGGCAAAACTCTTTTTTTAAAGTTATAAATTTCATTTTTTTATAGTGCGTCCGTCGGGCCTCATACGAAGGCTAGAACGTATTAAATCACGAATCGTAATCTCATTTTCCCCTTCTACATTCTTATTTCGTGTTTCTAACCGCACCAGATTCTCTACTGAGGACAGCCTTAATTCTGCACTGTCCTCTATTGTTATCACACGTTCCTTTTGAATAAAATTGGAAATCGCATTTAAAAAAGTAGTTTTTCCAGAACCAGTTCCCCCGCAGACAAAAATATTATATCCCGCAGATACCAAATCGGCAAATAACTCTGCCAATTCCTCATTCAACGCACCCCATCCAATCAAATCCTGCATGGTAATTGGATGTTCGGGAAATTTTCGAATGGTTAAAATCGGACCATTAATTGCAATCGGATTCAATACAATATTTACCCGAGATCCATCCTCTAATCGGGAATCCACAATAGGAGAAGCTTCATTAATTCTCCTGTTTGTACGGGCAACAATCTGCTGAATCACATCCGACAGCCGTTCCTTGGACAAAAACTGCGCTTCTAGTTTTCGAATCCGTCCCTGCTCCTCTATAAAAATCGTATCATATCCATTTACCATAATTTCAGTAATCTCTGGATTTTCCAATAAATCCTGCAATACATCCATACGACGCAGAGAATCAAAAACTGATTTACGCAGCGAAACTCTTGTTTTAAGAGGCAGATATGTTTTTTTACTCTCCTGTATTAAAACTTCATCAATACAGTCATAAATTTCTTCATCTGTAGCCTCTTTTGTATGATCCAGCCTTTCTAAAACCTGCTGCCGCAATGTTTCCATCCCCATTCTATTTCCTCCTGCAGTTATTCCATAAATCCCTGTACCCATCCAAGATATGCTTCATTTTTTATTCGATTCCAGATATCCCCTTTATCCATTTCCGCAAATCGTTCCACTTTTACCTGTATGATTCGATTTTTCAATTCTCCAAATCCTAAAGCTGTCAAAGACTCCATCCCCTCGGAAATCTTTGCCTGTGAAAACAAATCCTCTTTAACAGGCATAAAAATTTCATCACATAAATTTAAAATCCGGCCAATTCCCCGTACAGCATCTCCTACATCCAATATAATCCCCTCATACCCCGACTTTTCCGCCATCAGCTTAAGAAAAATTTCCCATTCCTGTCCATCCACTGATTTTATATCTTCTTCATAAAATGCTGGTGGAATATAAGAGAAGTTGTCCATCTGCCGGATAATTCCAAGAACCCGTTCCAATCTGGTACTGCTCTGCTGTCTAAAATAATATAATGCATCTGTAATATCTGCTGCCTTACTTTCCTGAAATAGACGGCTAAACCCAGACTGTCCTTCCAAATTCAGATATAATATCCGTTTTTTGTTTCCATAAAGCCCCGCCAAAGCAAGACAAAAACTGGTCTTTCCACAGCCCTTTACCGGAGAATAAACCCCCAGTATCCGGCACTGTTTTACTCCTACTATCGCAGAAACCGCCTGCATCGATCCCATATAGTACTGCATGACCTCCCGCATAATACCAGATGCTGCCTGATATTTTACAATAGAAGGATATTCCCCGAATACTGAAATGGGCTCACCCTGCGACAATAAGACAATATTTCCTATTTCCAAATCCCGCACTGCCGAATCCATCAATTCAATAGAAATCAGCAGCATAGCAGGCGGATTTTCTCGTGCTGCCTCCAAAAATAATTCCAAACTGGTATAAGCCTGCACTTCAAACGGTATCTGTCCACACTCATTCAAATACCGCATCAATTTTCTAACATACTCTTCTTCCGTATCACAAATAGCCAATATCCGTTTCATCCCAATTCCCCATCAATTCATCTTATCTTTCTCCCGTTTCAATTACCTAATTGATTTTCCTTCTCCTCCTTTCTTTCTTTTTTTACATTCTCTGTCTGTTATGTTATATAACCTTTTCTGCTATAGGCTTTAAATATTTTTTTGACGATAAAAGAACAGTATAAAAAGGCAATGTTAAAAAACAGCTCCATTTTGGAAAAAATATATGAGTATACTTACAAGAATTGCAACTGAAAAATGAATTTTCTTTCTTTTTATTATAATTTTTGCAGCTATTCCTATAAAAGCTCCCGCTACCAATGCCATAAAACAACACAGCACAATTTCCTTTGCCCCCAAAATCGCTCCTAGTACCGATAATACTTTCACATCACCTGCTCCGATTCCGCCTGCTATCCAAACCAGACCCATAAGAAAAATCGGACAAAATCCCCCGCTTATCAAGTAAAACAACTTCCAAACAACCGTTCCGTCTAACCATAACATCTGCAAAAGAAATACCGCAAAATAACCAAATAAAATCAAACGATTCGGTATACGAAAACTGCGCCAATCAAACCAGACCGCCAAAGCAGAAAATCCTATACAAAACACAACTACATATCCTGTCATTTTTATATTACAATATTTTTGGGAAAATCTTGATTCCTAAGTTTTTACTTTAGAAATAAATTTATTAGATAATTGATAGATGTAGTATAGTACAGAAAATATTATTTGTAAAGCTGTTTTTTTATTTTTGAGTTTTATCGGTTATTATTTGTTGCTGCAAAGTCTAAATCTTCTGCCGATTGAATATCTCCATTGTTCATAGACAAAGGATTTTTTTAGATAAAATACACCAGATTCGAAAACGATAGACATCCTGCTGTTCCATTCTCCAAAAAACAAAAATTTCCAACTTTTTCTAAAGTCACTGCAGGCTGTCCACCATTATTGAATCTGGCTATTTCTTGATCTCCATCTCCAAAAGCCTAATTAAAGCAAATCAATACATTGACTGCAAAAAACATTCTTTATTGTTTATTCCTTTTTATGTATTGTTTCCTCTTTATCATTTGTCACTCTTTCAATATGCATAGCCAAATATCCAATCTCTGCTTCTTCTAAATGAATTTTCATCCCACGGGCAATTTCTTTACAAATGGTATCTGCCACTTGAAATGCTTTTGGAAACTTTAGCTCCATATAATCATTCATATTTAACTTAAGCTTCTCCCCACTGAACGCTCTGGCTACCATATAGCGAATATGATTCATAAGCCGATTATAAGCAAGCGACATAACATCAATTTTCTGTCCTGTCTGCTGCTCTACCAAAGAAATACATTCCCGCACTGCCCTTGCAATCTGCATTGCTTGAGAAACTTTTTCATCATTAATAGCGGAATGAACATGTAGCGCAATATATCCGATTTCATGTTCATCTATCTTTATTTGTAACTGTTCTAAAAGCATAGTTTCAATACATTGCGCTACTTTATATTCTTTATAAAACATTACCTGAATATCTTCTGTAAGCGGATTGCTGATCTGTTCATGATTTTTAATACGTTTTACGGCATATTCAATATGATCTGCCATAGGAAAAAGAATCGAGCGGTCAATCCGTCCAAATACTTTCTCTGCCTGATTTAACACTTCATTTGCAAGTTCTAGACAAATTGGCGAAATAGACTTTATCATCTCTTTGGCATCTCCCCGTTCTGTCAATTCCTGCAAAGAATATACCATATCTCCAATTCTTACATCTACATACTCACTGACTTTCTTTCCAAACCCAATTCCTTTTCCAAGAATTAAATACTCCCTATTTTCTTCTGCCTGAATTACAATAACTGAATTATGGTTCAATACCTTTTTTATCCTATACATATCATATCTCACTTATCTTTTATTTATTCATAAACATCAACCGCAAAAAGTGCTTCTCCTACCTTTATTTCTCCCTGTTTTAAAAGACGTATTTTTTGATTGTCCTCCAACTCCGTACATACAACCGGAGAAACAACAGAAGGTGCATGTTTCTTCAAATAATCCAAATTTAACTTCAGCATTGGATCCCCTTTTTTTACTTTTTGTCCGTTCTCAACAAGAACCTCAAATCCCTCTCCATTTAATTTCACCGTATCAATTCCTACATGAATCAAAAGACTGATTCCTGAATCTGTTAAAAATCCAACGGCATGCTTTGTTTCAAATATAAAACATACTTCACCATCCTCTGGTGCTCGAACAATTTCATCTATCGGTTCTACAACAGCTCCATCTCCCATCATACGACCGGCAAATGCCTCATCTGGAGCAGTAGATAAATCCGCTGCTATCCCCTGTATCGGACTGGAAATCACTATCGTTTTTACTACTTTTTGCTGCTTTTTCACTTCTTCTGCATTTTGCTCTTTTACTGTACTCTGTTCTTTTGCCGTTGTTTCTTTTTCGTCTAAAAGTACTTCTTCCTCCGGTGCTTTTACCAGATAATCTTCCAGATTTGATTTAATTACAGTAACATGCGGTCCATAGATTACCTGTACTCCATTTCCCTTATGCACCACTCCAGAAGCTCCGGTAAATTTCAGCAATGCATCATCTACCAACTCTGCACGATAAACCGTACACCGAAGTCTAGTAGCACAACAATCTACATCACTGATATTTTTCTTTCCACCAAGCCCTTTTGTAATCGTTGCACTAACTGGATCTTCTTTTTCTCCCTTGCTGCTTCCAGCTTTATCTCCTTCCTTTCGTGCATTTACATCCGCTCTGGTATATAATTTTGTTTCTATGTCATCATCTTCTCGTCCGGGTGTTTTAAAGTCAAATTTCATAATTAAAAACCGAAAAACCAAATAATACAAGAAAAAATAAACAATTCCAACCGGAATTACCATCATCCAACTAGTCTTTTCATTCCCCTGTAAAATTCCGAATAGAAAATAGTCCAAAAGTCCGCCGGAAAATGTCAGTCCCACCGCAATATTTAATATATGAGCAAGCATATAAGCCGAACCTGCCAACACTACCTGAACGGCAAATAAAGCAGGTGCAACAAATAAAAAGGAAAATTCAAGCGGTTCTGTAATACCTGTCATCATACACGCCAATGCTGCCGACAACAGCAAGCCACCTGCTGCCTTTTTCTTCTCTGGTTTTGCACAATGATACATAGCAAGCGCTGCACCCGGCAAACCAAAAATCATAAAAATAAATTCACCGGAAAAATATCTGGTTGCATCTGCACTAAAATGTGCTACATTTGCCGAATCAGCAAGCTGTGCAAAGAAAATATTTTGTCCTCCCTGTACCATCTGTCCGGCTACTTCCATTGTACCACCCACTGCAGTCTGCCAAAATGGCATATAAAAAACATGATGCAGACCAAACGGAATCAATGCTCTTTTAATCAAACCAAAAACTAAAGTTCCGATATATCCGCTCCCTGTCACCAATCCGCCTAATGCATAAATACCGCTTTGTACAATCGGCCAAACAAAATAAAGTCCAATTCCTACAAACATATAAACTACAGTCGAAATAATTGGTACGAATCGAGTCCCTCCAAAGAAAGATAATGCATTTGGCAGAACAATCTTATAAAATCGATTATGCAGTGCTGCTACACCTAATCCTACAATAATTCCTCCAAATACTCCCATCTGTAAAGTCGAAATACCACAAGTAGAAGCCACTGTTCCCTCTAATACGTCTGATGCAATCTCTCCGTTTTCCAATATTTTACCAGTAATCACCAGCATAGCATTAATTGCCGTATTCATTACAAAATAAGAAATTACTGCCGAAAGTGCTGCTACTTCCTTCTCTTTCTTTGCCATACCAATTGCTACTCCTACAGCAAAAATCAAAGGCAAATTGTCAAATACTGCACTTCCCACCTTGTTCATAATTACAAGCAATGCATGAAGCAACGTTCCGTTTCCCAATATCTTACTCAATCCATAGGTAGCAATCGTTGTTTCATTTGTAAATGAACTTCCAATTCCCAGCAAAAGACCTGCAACCGGAAGAATTGCTATTGGCAGCATAAAGCTTCGTCCCACACGCTGTAACACACCAAAAATTTTGTCTTTCATTTTTCTTTCACTCCTTTACTATTTTATTATTTTTAGCTGGACGAATATATATACTGCACACTGACTTGTAAATTTTTCCCATCAAAAAAGGAAGCACTAATACACATAAACATCCAACATGCTATGTATAGTTCATGCCTCCTAATGAGTAACATACTATAACTATATTTAAAGTAACATTTCATGCTCTTTTTGTCAAGCACTTTTTATCTTGCTAAATTTGAAATATATGGATACTTTCCTTCATTTCTGTCGACAATTTTCCCAAATCATTTGTCTTATTAGAAATAGTTCGAAGCTCCCCATAAATATTTTGAATCATTCCCATCACTGTTTCAATACTGGCTGCATTTTCCTCTGAAATCGCTGCAGAATTTTGCACAGCAGCTACCATATCCGTCCGCACTTCTTCAAGTTTCTCTGTTTTTCCCATTACAATATCCATATAATTTGAAGATTCTACGATCTTATCCCTTACATCTGCAAACACTTGTTCTGTTTTTTGAATACTATTTTCCTGTTTTTGAATTACAGTATGTACCTCTTCCATACATTGTATCGTATTATCTGAATCTATAATTAAATGCTCTACCATATCTTTAATATCCTTTACTGCTCCGTTTACCTGCTGTGACAGTTTCTGAATCTGTGATGCTACTACAGCAAATCCTCTGCCTTGTTCTCCGGCCCTTGCCGATTCAATTGAAGCATTTAAAGAAAGTAAATTAGTCTGAGATGCAATCGCTGCAATCATCTCCGTTGCACTGCCAATTCGATCCACCGACTGCTTTGTCTGTCTTGTCTGCTGTTCTAAATAATTAATCGATTCTTTTACCATTCCCATATCTCTATCCAATGCAATCAGTTCTAACATTGTCTGTTCTGATACCTTTCCAATTTGATCCGATATATGATACATTTTCTTAATCTCTGTATGATTGCTGCCAATCACCTCACCCATAGATGTCACACCATCGCTTGCTATATTGGCATCCTCTGCCTGATTAGAACAGCTTCCTGCCATATCTTTTGCAGACTGTTCCATCTCCTGCATAACAGTTACAATATGATTTGACAAAGTATTTAGCTCAACAGATGATAAATCTAACTGATGACTTTTTCCCTGCAGCATCTCTACAATTACTTGAAGCTGACGCCGCAGTTCAAAAATTTCCCTTCCCAAAAGCCCAATTTCATCTGAACGCTTTAAAAGCCCGGAATCTACTTCAAACTTTAAATTTCCTTTTGATATTTTACGTAAAAACTCCATACTCTGTTCTAAAGCACTTACAATCCTGCTAACCAGTTGAATTACCAAAATACTAACAATAATAAGAACAACTGTAATAATCAAAAACATCTGTATACGAATTTCATTGATTACTTTCGATACGCCTTCATGCGGTGTTCCCAAAAATACCATTCCTACTACTTCTTTTGTACCCTCCTGATAAAATGGTACATAACATACGATATATTTCTTTCCTAAAATTTCTATATCCCGATCCAGATAATTTTCCCCTTCCCACAATACCTTCTGAATCACTTGCTCAGATGCTCTTGTTCCTATCTGACGCTCGCCTGCCTTATTTTCAATCGAAGTTAAAATACGAGTATCTCCCCAAAAAATCGTAATATCCATACCTGTATTATTTTTAATATGATCCACAATTCCAACAGCTTCTGTAATATTTAGCGAACTTCCCTTCCATAAATCTCCGTTTTCATCTATCTGATAAATTCCCGGATTTCCCACTTCAAAAATATCTCTTACTGCTACTGCCGTTGCCTGCATCCCATTGTATGCCATATCGTAAATCCCGTTTGCGGTTCGATCAGCCGCAAGAAGAAATATTCCAATTCCTAAAAGTAAAATCGGCAGCAGTACAATCATCATAATCTTTGTCCGCAACTTCATAATCAGTTCACCTCTCAAATTTCTTCCTAATTTTCTCTAAAAAACCAGCCAGAATCAAGAAGGAGAACTGGTGTGCAACATAATCTGGAGATATCTGTTCCTTGATTCTGGCTTTTGGTTTGGCAAAACTGTAAAAAATAATGATTCTGCCATAAAAAAGTTATGCCGCTGTTATTATATCAAATAATAGCAGCGGCATATATACCCTATTCTTCACATAACCTATCTGATTTTTCGCACTTCTTTTTTTAATTCCTGTTTTTTCCAAATGAAATCAAAATTCTAACAATAAATTCTCTTTCTTCCATATAGCAGTCAAATTCTGCCTGATATTTTTTTACAAATTCTTGTACACTAATCATGCCAAATCCATGATCTGTTCCCTGTTTTGAAATAGGAAGCCCAGAATTCTTTGAAAATTTTACCTCTTCATTACATAAATTTTTTACTTCCAGCATCAAATATTCATTGGTTCTATTTTTTATCATAAACTTTACGATTCGTTCTTCTTCCTTTAATTTCTGCACTGCATTTATTGCATTTTCTATTAAATTGGCTACTAACATTGCCAATTCATAGTCATTAACTTCCTGCTGCTTGGGTACGGTACTTTTTATCTGAAGTACAATTCCCATACTTTTTGCTTTTCTTTCCATACTGCTTAAAACACTATTTATAATAACATTCTCACAATAAATAACGATTCTTTCTTTATTTAACCGTTCTATATCTTTATATAAAATCTCTTCTGCCTCTTTATATCTTTGATTTTGGATCAATTCAATTAAAAGATTATTCTTATGCCTCATATCATGCCATATAATCTGAAACTCTTTTCTTGCTGCTTCTATATTTTCAGATTGTACCTCAATTCCCTTTATATAAGCTTGTGATATAAGATGCTTCCAGAGCAGCCATTTTTCTTCCATCCTGCCATAGACATATTTTAAAACTAAAGCATACAGCAATACAACTGTCAGTATAAGGGATATCGCAGCAAAAAGACTTTCTTTGCGCTGTTCAAATGGTACAGGAAAATATAAAAGCAAATAAAATGTAACATAACTCATACAGGGAACTAAACAAAGCCACCATGAAATTTCTTTGCTGATTACAGTTCTACAGATTTCACGTATAGTAGAAACCATCCATAATAAAAACAATATATTCGTTATGGTACAAGTAGCCATAGCAAGCTGTATATCTTCAAGAAATACTAAAACAACACAAGATAAAATATTTCCTCCTAAAACAAAGTTAGAAGAACTTAAACCAATAAAAAAAGTGTAGCTGTCTTTCTTTTCAGCAAGTAAAAGAGCTGTTCCCTGAATAACCACAATCTGAAAAGCACTAAATACCAATTTAATCCAAGCTATATAAAATACATATTTTATACGAACTATCTCACTTAAAATCATTATAATTATAGAAATACTACAAATTAAAATTGATTTTTTATAAGAATATTTTAATAAAAGAAACAATAAAAAATATGCTATCATAAAAACACAAGAATTTATCACAAGCCAAATATGAAATATCTCCATCATTTAAACCATCCAAATCCCTTCTCGTTTATTACCACAATTCATCTTTCGTTTTTAATACTCTTTTGCTATATACTTTAAATAAGCCCTCTTCACTTCAGTCTGTCTGCTTCTGCTAATCGGAATCAGCCTCTTTGATTTCATAACAACCTGACTTTGACTATACAGTTCAATATAGTGAAAGTTTACAATAAAAGACTTATGTACTTGTATAAAATCTCCACTTTTCAATAATTCTGCCATATCATGTTCAAATGATCTACGCAAAAAACGACTGATTACCTGCTCTCCATCTGCAACTGAAATATGTAAAGTTCTGGATACATTTTCTATATACTCAATCTCTTCATACAAAAGCTTTCTATTCCCATCTGCTGTATTTACATACAAAATCTTTTGTTTTTGTACTGCATATTCTACAGCAAAGTCCATGGCTTCATAAAACTCATTCTGTTTTATTGGTTTTAACAAATACCGTTGTGCAAATACCCCAAATGCTGAAAGCGCATAATCAGCAGAAGAAGTCAAATAAATAATAACAGCCCTTTCATTCTGTTCTCGAATCACTTTTCCAAGTGAAATTCCATCTATATCCGGCATCAATATATCCAACAGATAAATCTGATAATCCTTTTTCTGTTCTAACTGTTCTTTTAATTCTTTTGCCCGATCAAATTTATTTATATACAAATCCACTGTCTTTTCCTTTGCATACCATACAATTTTTTTCTCCAGACAATCCAGCGTATTTTGATCGTCATCACATAATGCTATTTGTATCATTGCTTCCTCCATATCTGTATCCATTCTCAGTCATTTTATTGCAAAGTATACAAACCTGCCAAAACTTTTCTGACTATCTAAAAATAAGTATTCTTTTTAACTATTCTTTATTATATAACAAAACTATAAAAATGAATAGTTTTTTCCTTTGGGTTTTTTCGAGGGGGACGCCATATTCTGTCTATTTCTTAGCCTCAAAACAAAAAATAAATTATTATTAGCCAACCACATCTAGCGTCCGATAGGAGAAAAACCTACATAGCCAAAACTCAATAAAAACTCTAAAGGCGTGCTTCTAAAATGAAACACGCCAAATAAAAACAATACATTAATTCGTTCAATTTTATTCAATTTAATCAAATCATCCCACTACCTGCTATCTATTCCTAAATTTCCTGCAATGCCTTATACTGATTTTTTAATGCCGGATAGAGTTCCTGATATACCTTGTGATAAGCAGCATATTTTTCTGTATGCTCTGAAATTGGTGTACATTCTTTATCAATTTTTAATACTTTATCACAAGCTGCCTGTACACTTTCATAAATTCCAGTTCCAACTCCGGCAAGAATCGCTACTCCTAATGCTGGCCCTTCCTTTGCTGTCACTGTCTTAACTTTACAGTTATACATATCCGCCAGCATCTGACGCCAGATAGGACTTCTTCCACCCCCACCGCAAGCCATCATTTCATCTACTTCCACTCCCATTTCTTTTAAAATGTCATTACAATCTTTTAATGAATAAGAAACTCCTTCCATTACTGCCCGAAGCATATCTTTTCTGGTATGAATTGCGGAAAGACCAAAAAATACACCACGGCAGTCCGGATCTAAATGAGGTGTTCTCTCCCCCATCAAATACGGAAGATAGATCAAACGATTGCTTCCTACAGGAATTTCTGCTACATCTTCATTGATATACTCATAGGCATCTTTTCCTTCTAATTTTGCCCGATTTATATAATCCTGACAAAAATTATCCCGAAACCACTTTAAGGAAAGTCCTGCACCCTGTGTCACTCCCATTACATGCCATGCTCCGGGAACGGCACAGCAAAAAGTATGTACTCGTCCCTTTTTATCAATCGTTACTTTATCACTATGTGCAAATACCACACCACTTGTTCCTATCGTAGTAAATGCCCGTCCTTCTCTTACAATTCCAGTTCCCACTGCTGCTGCTGCATTATCCCCTGCACCACCTACCACTGCCGTATGAACCGACAATCCAGTCTTTTCCGCAATTTCCGGCAAAATCGTTCCCGTTACTTCCACCGATTCATATACTTTTGCCAATAAATTTTTATCAATCTCCAACTTTTCCAATACTTCATCTGACCAACAGCGATTCGGCACATCCAATAACTGCATACCAGAAGCATCCGATACCTCAGTTGCAAACTCCCCTGTCAATATATAACGCACATAATCCTTTGGAAGTAAGATATGTCTGCACTTTGCATAATTTTCCGGCTCATGATTTCTTACCCAGAGAATCTTAGAAGCGGTAAATCCTGTAAGAGCCGGATTCGCAGTAATTTCAATTAAACGTTCTCTTCCAATCTTTTCTGTTATTTCTTCACATTCCTTTGCTGTTCTTTGATCACACCAAATAATAGACGGACGAATTACTTTCCCTGCTTCATCCAACATAACCAATCCATGCATCTGTCCCGAAATACCAAGCCCTTTAATCTCTTCCTTATCTACCCCAGATTCCTTTACCACTTTTGTAATAGTAGTAAGTGCAGCATCCCGCCAATCTTCCGGTCTTTGCTCTGCCCATCCATTCTGCGGCTGATACATCGGATATTCCTGCGAAGCCGATGCCACAATACCTCCCTCTTCATCAAACAATACTGTCTTCGTAGCACTTGTTCCTAAATCAATCCCGATTAAATATCTCATATTCTTTTTCTCTCCTTTTAAAAAAACATTTTATCACCACTACAACAACCACTTTACAATTTATTATAATTTTTTCGCCTGAAGTACACAGCCGAAAGTCAAATGGGGTTCTATGCAGGGTCATCATTTCCCGTCGGCACTTAGGCACGGTCTTTTCGTGCCTTATGTGTCCGCTACGAAGAAATGCTAAGCGCAAGCGGGCTCGGAATAGAGCCCCATTTGGCTTTCGGCGTCCTCTTAGCCATTATCTCATATATTTTTCGAACAACTTTTATAGTATTATGGCAAATTTTCTGGAATTAAAATATCATTTGGCATAATATATTCACATTGCGGCTTTTTATCCTTTACCAAATACTCCATAGCAGTAAAAATCGCCTGATACCCCTGCATCCAAGGCCGCTGGCAAATAATCGCTTTTATCAGTCCCTTTTTCATCCATTCTCTAGTTGTCTTTGTATCATCACTGGCAATAACAGCAATCTGTTCCACACGACAGCTATCAGATACCGCCTGACATACCCCCGCTGCACCGGCAGCAGCAATATAAATTGCAGAAATCTCTTTCTGTTGTTCTAATACTTTTTTTGTTTCCTGATACGCCTTGTTATCATCATCATTTGTTTCAATAATATCCCTTATCAAAAGCCCCGGATATTTCTTTTTGCAAAGAGAACCAAATCCATGTACTCTTTGATTATGTCCTAACGACTTAATCGAACCTGTCGCAATTAAAATCTGTGCCTGTCCGCCCATAATCAGTCCCATCATTCCTGCTGCTGTTTCACCGCTTTTTATAAAATTTCCACCTACATAAAACAGCCGTTCACTTTCCTCTAAATCCGAGTTTAAAGTAGCAACCGCAATATTATTTTCTTTTAGTTCAGAGATTGCCTGCTGAATTCGTTCATCATTAATCGCATGAAGTACTAAAAACTGTACTTCTTCTTTCATCTCCTGAATCAATGCTATCTGACGTTCTATATCATATCCCTTCATATGCTTGATCAAAACACGGATTCCAAAATCTGCAATTTCCTCTGCTGCCTGTAAAATCCCCTCTTCTACCTGAAAGAAAAATTCATTTCCTTCGGAAATAAGCAGTACACCGATTGTATAGTTTTTCTTTCGTGCAGCCAGAGCCTTTCCTGCTGTATTAGGGCGATAACCCATTTGCTTTGCTGTTTCACGTACTAAAAGGTCAATTTCAGGTTTTACTTTTCCACGATTATTTAGCA
Organism: uncultured Lachnospiraceae bacterium; assembly: GCA_910585855.1. GTDB lineage: Bacteria > Bacillota > Clostridia > Lachnospirales > Lachnospiraceae > MGBC114844. The sequence goes on from CAJUGZ010000001.1 coordinate 54,879, forward strand.
CCCTATCAACAGTTCCTCTCGATACGTGGCACACTTCTGCAATCTGTTTCATTGTCACTGCCATATTCCATATTCCTTTCTATCTTCTGTCAAAGAGTCTTTCCCACTGAAGTTTCTAATCAAACAGAGAAGATTTTCCCCTGCTCGTATACCGCCAATATGCCACATAGTAGCATATTTCCTTTGTATCAGCATATACATAAAAAAGATACTTTCTGCTTCCCAAGAACAACTTTGCTTCTCTTCAGCAGAAAGCATCTTTCTGTTACTTATTAAAATTAAATTATTTTTATAGAAAAATATCCTTCTGTTTTATCACTATGCATAAGGATTTTCTGTTTTATACATCATTCCCTTTGGCTGATTAAACCCAATATCCTCTACACCAAGATATTTAAACACTTCAAAAATAGCCTTTCCAAAATGCCCAAATGCAACTGCTCCATGATGCGGATAGTTCTTTTCTACTAATACATGACGATAGAACCGTCCCATCTCAGGGATTGCAAAAATTCCGATCGCACCAAAGGAGCGTGTTCGTACATCCAATACTTCACCTTCTGCTACATATGCCCGAAGCTGTGCATCAGCCGTACTTTGCAGGCGGAAGAAAGTAATATCTCCCGGAATAATATCACCTTCCAAAGTTCCATTTGTTACTTCTACTGGAAGACTTCTTGCCATAATCATCTGATATTTCATTTCACAAGAAACCAATTTTCCAGAAGCTGTATTTCCACAGTGGAATCCCATAAAGGTATCCCGCAGTGTATAATTGGTCTTTCCTTTAATCTCTGCATCAAACATATCCGCAGGTACTGTATTATTGATATCCAAAAGTGTAACTGCATCCAAACTGACACATGTTCCGATAAATTCACTTAATGCCCCATAGATATCTACCTCACAGGATACCGGAATCCCCTGTGCAGTCAAACGGCTGTTTACATAACAAGGAACAAATCCAAACTGTGTCTGAAATGCCGGCCAGCACTTTCCGGCAATCGCTACAAACTCTCTTGATCCTCTATGTTCTTCTACCCAGTCAAGCAATGTCAATTCATACTGTGCTAATTTAGAAAGAATCTCAGGCTTTTTATTTCCTGCCCCAAGTTCTTCTTCCATTTCCTTTACAATCGCTGGAATTCTTTCATCCCCTGCATGATTATTAAAAGATTCAAATAAATCCAATTCCGAATTTTCTTCAATCTCTACTCCTACATTATATAACTGCTTAATTGGTGCATTACATGCTATAAAATCCTGTGGACGTGGACCAAAGCTGATAATCTTTAAATTATTTAAACCGATAACCGTTCTTGCAATCGGTAGGAAATCATTTATCATATCCGCACATTCTGCAGGTGTTCCAACCGGATACTCTGGAATATAAGCACGCAGACCACGCAGTTTTAAATTATAGCTGCAGTTTAACATACCACAGTATGCATCCCCTCTGCCCCCTAATAAATTATCTCCACTTTCCTCTGCAGCTGCCATATACATCACAGGTCCATCAAAATATTTTGCCATTAAAGTTTCCGGTGTTTCTGGTCCGAAATTTCCTAAATATACTACTAACGCATTACATCCAGCTTCTTTTACTTCTGTCAAAGCCTTTTTCATATGAATTTCATTCTCTACTACAGTTGGACATTCATAAATTTCTCCATATTTTTCCTTATAATTCTCTACTACCTTAATCCGTCTGCTTTCGGATAATGTCATTGGAAAACAATTTCTGCTTACTGCTACAATTCCTAATTTTACCTCTGGAATATTCTTCATGATTATATAATCCTCCTTTTTATACACTGCAGGTCTGACATCCCCTGCCGTTATATGTCAACCCTTTTTGTGTGCTCGAGCACATCACTAAAATTATTATAAAAACAAATTAGGAAATTGTCAACAGTTTTCATAAAAAACTTCATTCATCTTTTTTTATTTTCCTCTTTATACCTGACAGCAAAAATGCTACAATCCCTGTATATCCTTATTTTACTACATTAGCAGGTAATTACCCTTATCAGTATTAATACTACTGGTAAGGGCGTTTTCTTTCCAGTCGGCTTGTACCCAATTCACATAATGTGCTGCCCGCTCCATGCTTGCATGATACAGCGTAGTAAGAATATAGGACTGCTTTTTCTTAATCCTCTGCCCTTGCTCCTGAAACCGTATCAAGGCATACTCCACATCCGCATAGTTCAATTTCATCAAATTACTTTTGACCAATTCCCTTGGCTTCTCCTGTCCATTAATATGTACCGTTTTACTTTTCGACAACAGAGTATCCAACATGATACTCACAAAATTATCGACCAGATCCATTTCATTCGGGTGAGCGATCTTTAAATTCTCGTAGTCAATGTTTTCCCGAATCACAGAAAGAACGTCTTCCAGACGTGTTTGTCCGTCTGTCTGTCTTGTCTGATTGGTATTCCCTTCCTCTTTTTCCTGACTGACAGGACTAGACTGATTATAATTCTTAGTATAATTAATATTATTAATATAATTATTATTATGTTCCCAATTTTCTAGATCTAGGTTTTCTATTTCTTGATTTTCTATTTCTTGAAAACCAGTAAGTAGAGAAACCCTGCTATTTTCCTCCGTTTTTAACATTTCTGACAATTCTGGAATTTCGTAAATCGTACTTTCCCACCGAAGAATCCTTCTTCCCTTCTCATCCCGAATTGGAACTTTCTGATAATATCCACACTCTTTCAGCTCTTTTAGTCCTGCATATACAGATGCTTTCCCATCAACAGCATAATTAACAAGATTCCCAACTATCACCTTCCAGTTATCCGGTTTACTTAATAAATACGCTAAAATCCCTTTGGCTTTGAAAGAAAGTCTAGTATCTTCCAGAAATGTTTTATCCATTGTAACAAAATTATTAGGGCATCTTCTTACTCGAATAATCTCATTTAAGCGTTTATCTTCACTCATAGCTTTTACTCCTTTTGTTTTAGATTGGTTTAGCTGTTAGATAGCTCGTTTAGAAGTTTTGTAATTCTAAGAAAAAAATCAATCAATAGTTATGATAAATTATTAACTCTTAATAACTATACATTACTTTTTTTATTATGTCAAGTTATTCACCTTGATTATTTTTTAATAATATGCTACACTTACTTTAAACAAGAAGGAGGTACTATATTTATGTCAATATCAGATAACAAAATAAGATGTTCACTTGTAATAGACAAAAAAGATAAATCCGCTATAGAGGATATAGCAAAAAGAGATGATCGTTCTATAAATTATATAATCAACCAAGCCATAAAAGAATTTATTAAAAAAGCTTCCTCCGATAAAAAAGAATGATTAATTTCTCTTTTCCAGTAGGCAGCAGTATATCATACAGCTTGCTTCCAGAAATCTAATATTCCTTACTCTACATCTAAAACCTAGGGAATCAATCGTTTTTCTTCCTATTAGATTTCAATCAGACAACTGCCAGTACTTCTCCAGAAAGTTAGAGAACAACTCTTTAAAATTTACAGATTGAATTGTCCTCCTGCTCCCTTCCCACCCCGTCAAGACACTCATGCATACATCTACATTTTTCTGTAAGACAAGTTCCTAAAAATACCATAAAAAAACAGAGAAATAAATCTGAATCATCAGTTATTTCCCTGCTTCATAGCTGCAATATAAAATTTTTCTTCTAAACTGTTTGAAGTCCTGCAAGCTGTTCTACTTCTGCAACACTAAAACCTCTTCTGCAATTTCCTCGATTGTCATTTTTCCTCTTTTTCGCATCCTAAGTGCTGTTTTCTTTTTCGTTTCACTAATTCCCTGACTTTTTCCCTGATTTAAAATGATTCTTGCACTTATTTCAAGCAACGCCCCTCTCATCATATCACCTACACCTTTCTGCACATTCTCATACTTTTGTACAATCTCTTTAATCACATCGCCAGAAAACTCTATGATTGTCCGTTTATCAAACACCCCCGAAATCCCTTTAGGTTTTCATGCAATGATATCCGCTCGTCAAACTCAAATTCCCGTAACTCCTGCCCTATGGAAACAATATATATCAGAGAAAACCTACTACCAAACTCATGCACCAAACTATCAAACTTTACATAAAAGCACAAACTCTGTCGGAACTAAATTCCCGCCATAATGCCGAAGATAAAATTTATACTGCGGATATATACTGTCAATCAAAAACGGAATCTTCCAAATATCCTCATAACCATGATAAACACAAATTGCCAATTTGGGATGATCCCTTTTTATTATTTTTTGCATCCCCAAAATAGCACTCTGTTCCGCTCCTTCAATATCCATCTTAATAAATGTAACGGATTCCTCTATATCTTCATCTAAACTTACTACCTCAACCCTTTCATATCCCGTTTGTGCCTCCTCCAATTTATTTGCAGAAGTGATCTCATTTTCGTTTAGATACATAACCCCCCCAGAAGCTCCTGCTCCCTTCTGCCGAATCACAATATCATGGTATTCTGCTAAATTTTTCTCTAATTCTATACAAGATTTACTAGATATTTCATATGCATAAATTCTTTTATAACCCGTTCCATACATTTGGATATACTGTAAAATAGAATCTCCATTAAATGCACCTATATCCACAAAAACATCTTCTTTATTATCAGAAAATAAATCTGGTTCATAATAATCAAAAAAAATAGATTTTACTACACTAATATCATTTAAATCCAGTTCTGCCCAATTTCTTAAAATTGCATATAAGGTACGTTTGGACAAATAATCTTCTAATCGGCGGTATAGCCATAAAAATTCATAACTTCTTTGTTTTAATACTGCTGCTCGAAACTCCAATGTCTGATAATCTCCCTGTTCTGGATGAATTGTCCCCCATAGAGGAAAACGAGCAAAATATGTAACAAATCTATTATATGCACTGAAATTTTGTCCCTTCAGCCATAATAAATTATTTTTCATTACTTCTACTAACTTTTCCCTGCTATTATTCCAAATATAATTCAAAAGAGCAAAAAACTCTTTATCATATAGATTTTGTATAAGAAACGGCTGTTTTATTTCATCCATAACCCGATAAATTTCCAACAGCCAATCTGCATCTGACAAACTCTCCGTATCAATTCGATCGGTAATACTATAAGGTAAAACAACATTTAAATTTTTTTCAACACACTTTCTGCCCTCTGAAATATCTTCTTTTAATATCCTGCTATCCTCTGTTTTCATTTGATGTTCCAATGCTTCACCAATTACTTCAAGGAGTTCAAAAATCTTCTGTTCCACTTCCTTATCCATTTTTATTTTCCTCATTTTGTATCTTTTTATTTATTCAAAATAATACTAAGATAATTTTAATTTTATTTCATGTTCTAAATTATCTAAGTCCACGTCTTCCAACACATACGTACGAAGTTGTTTTAATATGTCGGCTGCTTCCGCCACTCGATTCTCCTCCATTAAAAAACGAACCTTTCCTTTGATTTGAACAGCCAATTTCCGTATTTCCTCATTTGCCTTTTTCACCTCTTCTACCCGTCTTTTTTCTTCCTGTTTTTTCTTTTCTCCATATAATTTTACATACGCTTTAATAGGAGAATCCAAAGACGGAAAGATTCCGATACAGTCCTTAAAACAATTTATCGTATCTTTAAAATTTTCGGTACTTTCCAAAACAAATGCACTCTTTAGACGCACTGCCAGCCGACAGGAAAGAGGAAGCAGTTCCATCTCTCCTTCAAATGCATTGGTTTTAAAAAAGCTGCCGTAAAATTCCAGATTTCTTTCTATAAATTTATTAAAAAGACTTCTTAAAAGTATATAATCTTCTCTTCCCATCCCATATACCAGTCTTGCCTCTGCCGATTTTAAAGCAAAATACTCATAACGAATATTTTTTTCTTTTGCTGCTTTTTCAAGCAGTCTGCACCGCTCCTCTATTTTTTCCAAAGAAGTATTTTCACAAAAAGAATCAATTCCCTTTCGCCATTGATCAAATTTTATATTTAAAAACATTGGTTCTAAATCAACCTGATAACGTTCTGCAATATTCCAAACCGATTCATCTAATTTAAAAATATCAATTACACAACCAAACAGTTCTTTATAATATTCTTGTAATATCTGTGTTTCTTTTTCTGTTATTTTGTTGTTCTTTTCTCTAACTAAAAAATCCATATTTCTTATCTTAATATACCAGATATAATAATGTTTATGGTTTACTTGTCCAAAAATTTTTGCAAGCCTTTTATAGTCTTCTTCTGGTGCTTCTTTTTCCTTTTGCATTAAAATCTTAAGAACTTCCTGATTAGGTCCTTCCCGATTTATCATAGTTTCTGCAATTCTTACAAAATACTCTTGATAATTATTTCCTGCCATAGCATCCATAACTTCTGGAATCAATGAACTATGTAATATAAGTGTATTTCCTTTCCAATCAAATAAATCAAAATATTGATTCAACGTTTCCGTATCTCCCTTTTTTAATCGACAGCAAATATACCAGCAATAGACACTATTTCGTGTTGTTTCCTCAAAACATTCACTTACAAAAAATGCACCTTGTTCCATCACCTCTTTTTCATTATCTTTTAATTTTTCATAAATATGAAGATATTTATTACAACACTTTTCACAAATTTCATATTCTTTTTTTCGAAAATAGATTTCTGCTCCAAATCCATATAATCTTGCTTGACACATAAACGTATTTCGTTTATCCTTTATCGCTTCTTTATAAGAATTTTCTGCTTCTTCTAACCGATAAGTAACCAATTCTGCAAAAATACATCCAGAATAAAACGTCCCTCTTTCCTTATTGGAAAAATCATCCTTTCTTTTTTCTATCAATCTAATTCCTTCTTTGCATAATTCTTCCAATTTACGATATTCTCCAATACCCCGATATTCCTGTGCAAGTTGTACCCACCATCGAAGTTCATTTTTTTCTTTTTGAATCATTTCTAATAAAAGTGAAATATTTCGCTCAGAATGTTTATATTTTTCTTCTTCACTTTCAAAAATATAACCAAAGTGTTTTACCGGAGCATGTAAAATTTTACATGCTCCCCTTATTGGATATAAATATTCATGAATACTGCTTACAAAACGTGTATCTAGATCTAAGCGAATCATTCTGCTTACCCAGCTATCCGAATAACGTGCTTCTCCATAATCAAAAAAATTACGCTGAATATAGCAAGCCACTCCATATTCTTTATATTCACCAGATTGAAAAAACTCTACAATTTCCTTTACATCCATAAACCATTCATCATCATCAATATATAAAAACCACTCTCCCTTTGCCTTTTCTAAACCAGCATTTCTTGCTTTAGAAAAGTCCTTACACCATTTAAATTTTATGATTTGCTTTGTATATTCCAATAAAATTGCATGTGTTTCTTCATCACATCCAGTATCCACAATAATCAATTCACTATCCACTTGCTCCATAATCGGTTTTAATGATTCTAGACATTTCCGTATGGTTGCTTTCCGATTGGATGCCAACAAAGAAATAGATAAAACAGGTCGATTTTTTTCTGCTGCTTCCATAAAATCCTCCTAATTTTGTATAGAAAAGAGCGGCAGATTATACCGCTCTTTTTTCCTATATATTTTTTACTTTCCTAATAGAATCTAATAAAAGTAAAAAAAATTAACCAAGTAAGGATAATACTCCCTGTGTAGACTGATTAGCCTGTGCAAGCATAGACTGACCCGCTTGTGCCAGAATATTGTTCTTTGTATATTCTACCATTTCTTCTGCCATATCCACATCACGAATCCGAGATTCTGCAGATGTTGTATTTTCAACAACATTATCCAAATTGGCAATCGTATGCTCCAAACGATTTTGAATTGCACCAAGCGAAGAACGCTGTTCTGAAACTTTCTTAACCGCTGCAGCAATTGTTTCAATCGCATTTCTAGCATTTGTATCATCCTTGCCAGCTACAGAAAGTTTCTTTACACCAAGGTTAGATGCACTCATAGATTCCAGTTTCATCGTAATCTGATTGTTATCCGTTGCATCTGCACCTACATGTAACTTTAACTCCAATGTTCCTATCTTTTTATCCGTTTTTGCTATTAACTCGTCAACATCATCCTCCGTTGCATCTTTCAGTTCATCTCCAATTTTAATGTACAATCCTTGCCCTTTGTATTTTCCACCCTTATCAAAATAAGAATACAAACCGTTCGCTGCAATTTCATTTCCATCTGCATCTGTAAATTGAACAGTACCTTTTGTTTTTACATCAGCAAGATTTGCTACATTCGTTGTTATAGCACTATTCAAATATGCATTTGTTATGGAAGTATAATAACTTGTAGTAGTAACTGTTGTTCCCAAATAAGAACCACTCTTATATTGGACTCCGTCTTTATCATATACATCCGTTGTTAAAACATAACCTGTTGCAGTAGCTGGTGTTGCATTTGTAGAATAGACTTCCGCAGTTGCAATAGATCCATCCGTACTAAATGTTACTTTATAAAAATCAGTATATGTCTTACCTGTCATATCATATCCAGCATTTACTTTCACATAATTGCCATCGGTATCCTTAATATATGCATCTGTAACTGAAGTAGCAAGAACCGTTTTTGTAGTAGCTATTGCTGTTACTGTTGTTGCTGCTACTCCAGCCTTATCTGGTGTATCACTTAAGAAATAAGTTTTTGTACTTATTTTATTTAATTCATCTAAAGCAGACACTAAAGAACCTTTTTTTACTGTTTGTATCTTTTGTTGATCATCAATATAATATAAATCTGTACTAAGCGTTTCTACTTCTTTATACTGAAAATCAATCGCCTTCTCCCCGTTTACATCCCCTTTCAGCAGATAAGTTTCATTAAACTTTGTAGTTTCGGATACACGGTCGATTTCTGTTACCAACTGATCAATTTCATCCTGAATACTCTGGCGGTCAGATTCGGAATTTGTTCCATTTGCTGCCTGTACAGCCAGTTCATTCATACGCTGCAGCATACTGTGTACTTCGTTTAAAGCACCTTCTGCCGTCTGCACGCAGGATACACCATCCTGTGCATTAGTCGAAGCCTGATCCAATCCTCGAATCTGTTTTCTCATTTTTTCGGAAATAGAAAGACCTGCTGCATCATCTGCTGCACGATTGATTCTGTAACCAGAAGAAAGTTTTTCTGTAGATTTTGACTGTTGTCCTGTTGTAACGCCTAACATTCTGTTAGCATTCATTGCCTGCATATTGTGTTGAATAACCATAATCATTACCTCCATGTGATTTTATTTCTGCTGCAAATCCATTTACAGCAGCCAGCAATAGTTGCTCTTTATAAGTGAACACGAATCCCTAGGTTAATTCGCATTTACTATCCAATCATCTGCCAATTTCCTTAAGCCGGATTCTTCCCACGCTGTTTTTTATTTTTTTCATTTTCTCTTTGCTGTTTCGCAATCAAGCGTTTCATCTGTTCTGCCGGAATCCCCGGCTCTGGATAAAACTTTTTCAATTTCTCTTTTTCTTCCTGTAAAGCTGCATTTTTTTCCAGCACACTTCCTCTTACAATGTTATAACTTCTTGGTGCATCTACCATAACTTTGTAATTATTCGCTGTACCTCCTAAAAACACTACTTTAATATCTTCTCCTATCGTAAAATACTCTCCCGGCTTAATAGTAAAATTCAGCATTGAAAACCTCCTTGTTTGATTTCACCAGTCCTTGTATTTTGTCGAACTCTGATGCAACATTTTGTATAAAATGTTGCATTAATACAAAATATGTCACAATATGTAATATGCTGAAAATACAGAAATACTCTTGATTTTTCAGCCTATACAAAAAATTTTTAACCGAAAAAGGAGGAATTCCCATGAGTACAACACAACCAATTAAAGATTTAAAAGACTTAGAAAACCTGAAAAACTATTACTTAAAAACACAGCCAAATTTAAGAAATTATACTATGATCTGTGTCGGTGTAAACACAGCACTGCGTATCGGAGATATCCTTTCCTTACAATGGAAAGATGTTTATAACTTTCAAAAGCAAACTTTTCATACCCATCTGACCCATACAGAAGCAAAAACAGGAAAACACACCTGTATCGCCATCAATCAAAATATGCATCATGCTCTAAATCTATATTTCCAGTCCTTACCATCTCTTCTTCCTGAAAACTATATTTTTCACAGCAAAACACCACAAACACCACTTTCCCGCTCACAAGCATTTCGCATCGTCAAACAAGCCTGCAGTGATTTACATCTATCTGAACATATTAGCTGTCATTCTTTAAGAAAAACCTTTGGATACCATGCATGGGTATCTGGTGTAAATCCTGCTATTCTAATGGTAATCTACAATCATACTTCTTTTGCCAATACAAAAAGATATCTGGGAATTGAACAAGACGACAAAGATCAAATATTTTTAAATTTAAACTTATAATCTAATTTTCTTATAACGACCATATACAAAAAATAAAAACTTTTGAATGAAAAAACTTTAAAAAATTTTTGAAATACTCTAAAGAATTTTAAGAAGCCTCCGATATAATAAGCAAGAACAAAGATGCAACATTTTATACAAAATGTTGCATCTTGTTTTTATTATACCCATATTTTCTTTCTCTATTCTTACATCACACAACCAAATATAAAAAATCTTCTAAACAATCCAGCAATATAGTCAAACATATCTCAACATAATAACATAGATATCTTTATAAAACATATTGTAACAGCATAAGAAACTGTTCAGAAATAACTTTTCATATTGTTTGTCTTTTCCTTTGCACTGCTTAAAAATTATTTCTGAACAACTCCTAATTTTGAGTCTGGCAAAACTAGCTTAACTCGGAAGGAAGGTCTATGAAGGGTTATCATTTCCCATCGGCACTTAAGCGCTGTATTGCTGTGTTTTAGCACCTTATGTGTCCGCTATGAAAATAGGAAATACTAAGCGCAAGCGAACCCAGAATAGACCCTCCTTTCGAGTTCAGCGTCCCCTTTTTCGATTTACAACCTTATAAAATCCAATACCTTGCTATCAACCCCAAAATCAGCAAATGAGCCGGGTAAAAAATATAAAAAAAGTATTTCATCTGCCGTCCCCGCTGCCCATTATAAAGATGCATTGGAACAAATGCCACTAAGCCTGTGATCTCTACTAAACTGCTTGCCAGCAGTACAATCCCAGCTGCCACATCCCGCAAAATCTTTCTATCACGAAACAAATACAATACTACAATCAGCAGCACGCCATACATATCATAATCTGTCCGAAGTATAGAAGCAGCCACCAATCCACCAAACAAACATAAAACACGCAAAATTCGATTTCTTACCTCTGCCCCGCTAAAACGCCGAAGCCCACATAAAACAGCCACTCCTATTAAAAGCGTAAAATACACATTTTGATAAAGCGGATGGTACACACTTCGAAACAATGCAAAATCAAACGGTACTTCCGATATCAAAGCAAATATCCCCAATCGAAGCATATATTTCTTTACATTACGAGTATAATAAAAACCCTCCACCAACAAAAAACAAAAAAGCGGAAATCCAAGCCGTCCAATATAACGCATAACCCAATATACTTGACGCCACCAATTCCACTGCTGTGAAGTAAGAGAAATGGATTCTGATAAAAAAATCCCATTTTCAATCAAAGCTACTGCCATATGATCAATCAGCATAGTAAGAATTGCTATCCACTTTAAAACATTGCCTGTCAGCCCTTTTCTGTTATTCATAAATCAAATCCTTTCTACTATCATAGACTTTTTCCCATTTCAGTGCCCTCTCAGAATAAAATAAACAATAAAAATTTAAAATAAATATTTCCTATTTTCCAAATCCATGTTAAAATAGCAAAAACAAAAAATCATTATACACTATATTTTATAGAAAGGACTCTGTTATGGAATATCAAGTCGGCGATATTGTAAAATTAAAAAAACCGCACCCGTGCGGCAGCAGTGAATGGGAAATTCTGCGGGTAGGCATGGATTTTCGATTAAAATGCCTAGGATGCGGTCATCAAGTTATGGTTTCAAGAAAACTAGTAGAAAAAAATACCAGAGGTCTGCGCCCAAAGGAGTAATCCCATGGGCAGCCTCCTTTTAACACTCTTAAAATCAAATCTGAGAAAATACTTTTCCCAAGCTGTCCTGAATCAAGAGATCTGCTCTAGAATCCATAGGAGTTACAGACTTATTGATCAAAACCAGTTTATTTCCACGGTAATAATCAATCAATCCAGCCGCTGGATAAACCGTAAGAGAAGTTCCTCCTACAATCAAAATATCCGCTTCCCGAATCCGCTGTACTGCCTCCGATAAAATCGCCGAATCCAATCCTTCTTCATAAAGCACCACATCCGGCTTAATCCTTCCGCCGCAGCTGCATCTAGGTACGTCCTCTCTAGAAAGAATTTCCTCTACTCCATAAAATTTATGACAAGACTCGCAGTAATTGCGCATCACAGAACCATGCAGTTCCAATACACATCGGCTGCCCGCTGCCTGATGAAGCCCGTCAATATTTTGTGTAATTACTGCCCGAAGTTTTCCCTCTGCCTCCAATTCTGCAAGACGGATATGCGTCTGATTTGGCTTTGCATCCAAAAAAATCATTTTTTTTCGGTAAAACTGATAAAATTCCTCCGTATGACTTAAATAAAAACTATGACTTAATATCGTTTCTGGAGGATATTTATACTGTTGATGATAAAGTCCATCCACACTCCGAAAATCCGGTATATTGCTTTCGGTAGAAACACCAGCTCCTCCAAAAAATACAATATTTTCACTCTCTTCTACCCATTTTTTCAACTGTTCTACTGCATCCATCTTTATGCCCCCTTTCTCAATCCAAATCTGCACCAACTAATCTGCAAAAAATAACTTTTTTTATCTTATATAATAACAGATTTTCCAAAAAAGAAAAGAAAAACTTATAGAAAAACAGAATAAACTTATAAACTTAAAAAAGGATAAAATTTTGATTTTACGAAAAAATGGGATAAGAACGTTTTAGAGTTTTCAAAATTTTTAAATAAAAACTCGCTGGTAGCGTACGACTTTTATAGAGATTTTATTTTGTAAATTTATTCGGAGCATAGAAAACGGCAAGACGTCTTTTGGAATTGAGAATGTCGGAGGACACCAGAGGACGCCAGATTCGAAAACGGTGGGCAGCCTGCTGTTCCGGTTTCCAAAA
>CAJUGZ010000002.1:0-6101 GCA_910585855.1 uncultured Lachnospiraceae bacterium
TGATGTAATAGAAACATAGTGGAATGTAAATCTATGTTTCTATTACATCTACCCGTCGGCGATCAATGGATGTAATAGAAACATAGTGGAATGTAAATCTATGTTTCTATTACATCAAAATGAAAATTGACGTAGATGTAATAGAAACATAGTGGAATGTAAATCTATGTTTCTATTACATCGCTTCGCGTGGCAAGTAGAGGATGTAATAGAAACATAGTGGAATGTAAATCTATGTTTCTATTACATCCCTGATGGGAGGCTCGAGGATGTAATAGAAACATAGTGGAATGTAAATTCTGTCGATTGAATACGATTCTCTATCTTTTGAATCGATGTAATAGAAACATAGTGGAATGTAAATGATGAGGATACCCCGAAAGGTTCGTATTGGTTAAGGATGTAATAGAAACATAGTGGAATGTAAATAAATTGACTGGACCGGTTATACAGTATGTCCCCGTCGATGTAATAGAAACATAGTGGAATGTAAATTGCTATCCGCTGATTCAGCATATATGCATAATCTTCGATGTAATAGAAACATAGTGGAATGTAAATCTATGTTTCTATTACATCAAGGTTTTATTATATCAGATGTAATAGAAACATAGTGGAATGTAAATGTATTTGTGACGTAATACAGGAGCAGATTTTGCTAATGATGTAATAGAAACATAGTGGAATGTAAATTTTGTCTTTCTCCTGCTTGTCCTTCCTCAGCATACGATGTAATAGAAACATAGTGGAATGTAAATAGACAGTTTAAAAATGGTTAAATGCGGCTATACACGGATGTAATAGAAACATAGTGGAATGTAAATCTATGTTTCTATTACATCGATGACTGAGAACAGTGAGATGTAATAGAAACATAGTGGAATGTAAATATTTATCAAAACACGGACATCGATCGTCGCAGGGTGAGGATGTAATAGAAACATAGTGGAATGTAAATACCATGGTTGATAAGTTTGAAGAGATTTTGAGATCAGATGTAATAGAAACATAGTGGAATGTAAATAATACAGGTAGTAATGCATTGCTTAATGTGTTCGGAGGATGTAATAGAAACATAGTGGAATGTAAATTGCAGGTTTAGATCTACATTAGATATGTACAGATTCGGATGTAATAGAAACATAGTGGAATGTAAATACCGGACCAACCGGACCGACCGGACCAATTGCCCCAGATGTAATAGAAACATAGTGGAATGTAAATTTCTCAGTAATTCTAGTTCTACTCGAATCATTACCTCGATGTAATAGAAACATAGTGGAATGTAAATTTGATTCAATCTCTTCTTGCCGTGTCGGTGCATCTGGGATGTAATAGAAACATAGTGGAATGTAAATTTTGCAATCGACTTATTGATGAGTTTTTTTTGCTCGATGTAATAGAAACATAGTGGAATGTAAATACGGAATTAAGTCACAGACAGTTTATAGGATTATGGATGTAATAGAAACATAGTGGAATGTAAATCAGTAACTACTGCGAAAATTAAGAGGTCACTTCCTCGATGTAATAGAAACATAGTGGAATGTAAATGTTTGTTTAGATGCAGAAATTTATGTATAGGAGGTTAGATGTAATAGAAACATAGTGGAATGTAAATATTATATTTGGTACGGAATCAACACCATTTTCGCCACGATGTAATAGAAACATAGTGGAATGTAAATAACAAAGGCTGGAGTAGTCAAAAAGGAAAGCTAGGGATGTAATAGAAACATAGTGGAATGTAAATTATGGTATATACGGTACAAAATTAGAATTAGAATTAGATGTAATAGAAACATAGTGGAATGTAAATGTTGGATGGGAGAATAGTAACAAATGATGGATGCCTGATGTAATAGAAACATAGTGGAATGTAAATGGCTTAATTATAAATATCAAAAAGAAGATTTTGTTTCGATGTAATAGAAACATAGTGGAATGTAAATGATTTTAAGATCAATCAAAGAGGGCAAACAAAATATGGATGTAATAGAAACATAGTGGAATGTAAATGTGTTAGATGCAGAGATTTATTAACAATTTACTTTAGGGATGTAATAGAAACATAGTGGAATGTAAATCAATATGTTGGAATTTGGCAGTATAGTAGTAAAGGGAGATGTAATAGAAACATAGTGGAATGTAAATATATGAATCTTTCGGGGCATCCTCATCTGGTGCGACAGATGTAATAGAAACATAGTGGAATGTAAATAAGGATGAACGTTTAGGATGCAATCAAATCTATAAAGATGTAATAGAAACATAGTGGAATGTAAATGTGGTAGGGAAATTCAGCACCTCGCCCGGCTCAACTTGATGTAATAGAAACATAGTGGAATGTAAATTACGGCTACAGAACAAAGAAAATCATGGTAAACGGGATGTAATAGAAACATAGTGGAATGTAAATACAATATACAACGTATATGCACGGGTTGATAGTAAAAGATGTAATAGAAACATAGTGGAATGTAAATTGAATGTTTAGACTTACATTAGATGTATACAGATTCAGATGTAATAGAAACATAGTGGAATGTAAATGTTGTAGGAAAAGTCAGAGTGTCCCCCGGCTCAACTTGATGTAATAGAAACATAGTGGAATGTAAATTTTCATCAAACACGACCATAATAGCGCCGTACGTCCGATGTAATAGAAACATAGTGGAATGTAAATGTCGCACCAGTCGCACCCGTAGCCCCGGTGTCACCCTGGATGTAATAGAAACATAGTGGAATGTAAATTGAATTGATTAGAGTATAGCATATTTAAACTATTCTGATGTAATAGAAACATAGTGGAATGTAAATATCGTAAGTTTAATACGTGCAAAATACATAGACCCGATGTAATAGAAACATAGTGGAATGTAAATATCTTAGTCTGATACATCTCACTGTTCTCAGTCATCGATGTAATAGAAACATAGTGGAATGTAAATTATGCGTTTATTAAATCGTCTATTCCGCCGAAGTCAGATGTAATAGAAACATAGTGGAATGTAAATGTCGTTGAATCTATGCTATACGTCAATTTTCATTTTGATGTAATAGAAACATAGTGGAATGTAAATCTGAATCCATACCGGGCGTTTTCACCCGGCATGGAGATGTAATAGAAACATAGTGGAATGTAAATATGGGGGGTATGGTGTACTGCACACGCCCGGCAGGCAGATGTAATAGAAACATAGTGGAATGTAAATTCTGAATATTGAAATTGCTTTTTGCAAAAGATATCTTGATGTAATAGAAACATAGTGGAATGTAAATTTGCTCCGGAATCCACGCCTCGAGCCTCCCATCAGGGATGTAATAGAAACATAGTGGAATGTAAATGTTGTAGGAAAATTCAGCACCTCCCCCGGTTGAACTTGATGTAATAGAAACATAGTGGAATGTAAATTCTGACATCAAATAATCTATTACTGCCTTAATACCGATGTAATAGAAACATAGTGGAATGTAAATTTGTCGCCTTTAGGTCCTTGTATACCTTGTTCCCCGATGTAATAGAAACATAGTGGAATGTAAATTGTCTGAGTGGATTTTTCTTTTATGATGGATTCCATGATGTAATAGAAACATAGTGGAATGTAAATGAGTTTGAAGCATCATTCTTAATAGTTCCGCTATCAGATGTAATAGAAACATAGTGGAATGTAAATATATCTTTTGGTATGAGATTTGTGCGTGACTAGAGCCGATGTAATAGAAACATAGTGGAATGTAAATTTAAGTGGAAAAACAATTACATTTTCTGCTCATTGTGATGTAATAGAAACATAGTGGAATGTAAATGAACTTATTCCCCTGTTCGGGGCGTTTTTTATGCCCCGATGTAATAGAAACATAGTGGAATGTAAATTAGCCAGAATCGAAAAGCCATCACGGGTCATATAGTGATGTAATAGAAACATAGTGGAATGTAAATATCTTCTCGTAAAATCTCGAACTGTTGTTCTTGAGTGATGTAATAGAAACATAGTGGAATGTAAATCAATATATATGGAGGCTTTTAAATGTTGATGACATCGATGTAATAGAAACATAGTGGAATGTAAATGAATCAGTCGTGTTATCTGTAAGATTTTCATCACTGATGTAATAGAAACATAGTGGAATGTAAATTCGTAACAAGGGATTTGAAATAATCGCTACCGTTGGGATGTAATAGAAACATAGTGGAATGTAAATCAGCGCCGGATATTTGTAAGTATCGTTGTCTTCAATTGATGTAATAGAAACATAGTGGAATGTAAATTCGCATCGATCATAGTCTTTGTTTGCGTATATCTGGATGTAATAGAAACATAGTGGAATGTAAATCTACCCATTTATCGAAATCTTTAAGACGATTTGCGATGTAATAGAAACATAGTGGAATGTAAATACTACCAGGGTATGCAATCTGTAATTTGCCAAAGTTGATGTAATAGAAACATAGTGGAATGTAAATTGTAGCCCCCTAACTCTGACAGTTTTACTTTTTTGCGATGTAATAGAAACATAGTGGAATGTAAATAATAGATTTAGGGCGGTAATATGAATGTTAAGTTTTCGATGTAATAGAAACATAGTGGAATGTAAATCTGGGAGTGACATCAATCAGATAATTGCAATGGAAATGATGTAATAGAAACATAGTGGAATGTAAATAGTAAAAGTGTAATTGAGGATATATGTACAAAGATCGATGTAATAGAAACATAGTGGAATGTAAATTGGGTTTATTCTAAAATTGATCAGATTGCAGGAATGGATGTAATAGAAACATAGTGGAATGTAAATGTGGACATCAAAATCGACAATCATGATTTTCTACTCGATGTAATAGAAACATAGTGGAATGTAAATCTGCTCTGGAATCCATGCCTCAAATCTTCCGTCAGGGGATGTAATAGAAACATAGTGGAATGTAAATATATTCCCGTGACTTCTAGCCCATTCTTCTACATGCCGATGTAATAGAAACATAGTGGAATGTAAATTAGTCCCTAAGTAAATTTCATATCGCGAATATGGAGGATGTAATAGAAACATAGTGGAATGTAAATGCAGACGGCGGGATTCCGGGCGGAATGGAAGTAGTGATGTAATAGAAACATAGTGGAATGTAAATAATTGCATGACAACATCATTCTGGGATGAAGAGCGTAGATGTAATAGAAACATAGTGGAATGTAAATCTTATTTCAGGTGAAAAATGGGTTTCTATTCAGAAGATGTAATAGAAACATAGTGGAATGTAAATTTATGACTTTGTTCTGTTGATTGATATTTTCGGCGACGATGTAATAGAAACATAGTGGAATGTAAATACGGAATTGGTAGTTGGTTTACAAGCTACAGCAGAAGATGTAATAGAAACATAGTGGAATGTAAATTAGCTTACCTAACGGCTATACGGGGAGAAAGGTTAAGATGTAATAGAAACATAGTGGAATGTAAATTAGTTCGTGTCATCCTCAGTAGAATTTTTATACTGGATGTAATAGAAACATAGTGGAATGTAAATATTCTGATTGTTTTTTGTCCGTTTCACGTGAAAAACGATGTAATAGAAACATAGTGGAATGTAAATTGGCTTATGCATTAGCACTATCGACTGTAGCAAACAGATGTAATAGAAACATAGTGGAATGTAAATATTGTTCAAGCAGGCAAACAATTCTTACATTTATTGATGTAATAGAAACATAGTGGAATGTAAATTAGCCCTCAGCCCCCTAGCCCGCAGCCCCTTAGCCGATGTAATAGAAACATAGTGGAATGTAAATATTAATGCGAGAGGAGAATATTATAATATTTTTTGGGATGTAATAGAAACATAGTGGAATGTAAATTTATTAGTATTATTATCAAATTAGCCTTAGTTGTTTGATGTAATAGAAACATAGTGGAATGTAAATTGCTTCTGAAGGATACTGGTTTTCAGGAACGCCGCCGATGTAATAGAAACATAGTGGAATGTAAATTTTAAACTATTGATAAAAAGATGCATAAAATATAATTGATGTAATAGAAACATAGTGGAATGTAAATTGCCGCAAGGCTTGGGGAGGATAGCAATACAACGGTGATGTAATAGA
>CAJUGZ010000002.1:6201-57102 GCA_910585855.1 uncultured Lachnospiraceae bacterium
AACATAGTGGAATGTAAATTTGATTTGCCGGGAAATGTGTCAGCGGCTTGTCACGAGATGTAATAGAAACATAGTGGAATGTAAATGAGGTAAAAAGTAATGACCGGGAATCGGAATTATTATGATGTAATAGAAACATAGTGGAATGTAAATTTGATTTGCCGGGAAATGTGTCAGCGGCTTGTCACGGATGTAATAGAAACATAGTGGAATGTAAATATTATGATAGGAGAATAGAGAATATATGAAAGCAAAGGATGTAATAGAAACATAGTGGAATGTAAATTCAAAAACTTTAAAAATGCTATATGAAAATCGGGTAGATGTAATAGAAACATAGTGGAATGTAAATGCTTTTTTTATGCAAAAATATAGGTATCGAAAAGTTGATGTAATAGAAACATAGTGGAATGTAAATTTCTGCTACCTGCAAGCTATCACATACAGCCTCATCGATGTAATAGAAACATAGTGGAATGTAAATGGAGTTTATCGGGAGATGTTACGGAGATGGACATAGATGTAATAGAAACATAGTGGAATGTAAATGTTAATCCATCCCGTTTTCATATACCCTTCGGAATTAAGATGTAATAGAAACATAGTGGAATGTAAATTATAAAGAAGAAAAAAATTCTTTGTCAATTTTTAGATGTAATAGAAACATAGTGGAATGTAAATTCGCTTCCTAATTTTGCAATTTTAAAAGAAGAATCCGATGTAATAGAAACATAGTGGAATGTAAATTCGTTTGAAGTATACAACTTACTTCGTCAAGCGTTTAGGATGTAATAGAAACATAGTGGAATGTAAATCTGGCTTACGCATTAGCACTATCGACTGTGGCAAACAGATGTAATAGAAACATAGTGGAATGTAAATTTCTGCAACCAAATCCCTCGTCCCACCGGGCGGGCTGGATGTAATAGAAACATAGTGGAATGTAAATTGATTCGAAAGCTTCTTTAAGAGATTGCCCGGCTTCGATGTAATAGAAACATAGTGGAATGTAAATATTTATCAAAATACGGACATTGATCGCCGACGGGTAGATGTAATAGAAACATAGTGGAATGTAAATCTCTTTTACACACATACACTCCTGTTGTAGGAAAATTGATGTAATAGAAACATAGTGGAATGTAAATAAATCAGGGCTATTCGCATCTGAGGTAAGCGTAAAGAAGATGTAATAGAAACATAGTGGAATGTAAATAAGACTGTAATATATTCGTCTACTTGCCACGCGAAGCGATGTAATAGAAACATAGTGGAATGTAAATAAGGGTTAATGCTGCGGGATAGCTACTTGAGATGTCTAGATGTAATAGAAACATAGTGGAATGTAAATTGAAGTCTACGAACTTCCAGTAATTGCCCTCATCAACGATGTAATAGAAACATAGTGGAATGTAAATACTTACATTTGGTCATAAGAAGGTTGTACAAACTTTGATGTAATAGAAACATAGTGGAATGTAAATACACTAACAATAAGTAATAAAGAAAATATTAAAGTAAGATGTAATAGAAACATAGTGGAATGTAAATTGAGAGTTTTGCAGTTTCACGCTTGCCGCCCCGATACGATGTAATAGAAACATAGTGGAATGTAAATAACACTGTAGTATATTCGGACACCTGCCAAGCAAAGCGATGTAATAGAAACATAGTGGAATGTAAATACATCATGCTTACGTGTTTTAAACATAAGATTTGTTCGATGTAATAGAAACATAGTGGAATGTAAATCTGTAGCGATTGCAGTAGTAGTCCCTCCTAAAATAGATGTAATAGAAACATAGTGGAATGTAAATCTGTATTGCCACATGCCTCCCCGGTAGCGGTCGCTCTCGATGTAATAGAAACATAGTGGAATGTAAATCTGAATGATGTGTTTAGAATCATAAATCTTTTTTAGATGTAATAGAAACATAGTGGAATGTAAATACTCTCACGTTTCAATCTGGTTCTTTAGAAAGTTTGAGATGTAATAGAAACATAGTGGAATGTAAATGAATAGCAGGGAGTTGGATCTTCCGGTTTTCATGGGATGTAATAGAAACATAGTGGAATGTAAATCAATATGTTGGAATTTGGCAGTATAGTAGTAAAGGGAGATGTAATAGAAACATAGTGGAATGTAAATTCATTTACAGCGATCTGATAAGCACTAAGTCCCGGAAGATGTAATAGAAACATAGTGGAATGTAAATCTACATGCCCGTCTACATTTTCGTTGATTATCCTATGATGTAATAGAAACATAGTGGAATGTAAATTTTTCTCCTTTCTCACCCTGTACCCCCTGAGGTCCTTGGATGTAATAGAAACATAGTGGAATGTAAATAGTATATGCTCTCAAAAGTGGATGCTCTAGATAAACGATGTAATAGAAACATAGTGGAATGTAAATGCTGACGGAAATGCAAAGACATCTTCAAAGTGGGAGAGATGTAATAGAAACATAGTGGAATGTAAATCTGCTCAGGAATCCACGCTTCAAGCCGACCGTCAGGGATGTAATAGAAACATAGTGGAATGTAAATCGAATTGACGCAATTATAAATACCATTAGCCCCGCTAGATGTAATAGAAACATAGTGGAATGTAAATCCTAATATATCAGTAGCAATTTGGCTTAGCTGTATAGATGTAATAGAA
Organism: uncultured Lachnospiraceae bacterium; assembly: GCA_910585855.1. Taxonomy (GTDB): domain Bacteria; phylum Bacillota; class Clostridia; order Lachnospirales; family Lachnospiraceae; genus MGBC114844. The sequence continues at coordinate 8,866 of CAJUGZ010000002.1, forward strand.
ACATAGTGGAATGTAAATATTCATATGGTGAACATCCTGCTGATTGCTTTGCAAGGATGTAATAGAAACATAGTGGAATGTAAATCAATTCCTGCCTCAATCACTCGCAAGATGATATTTTCCAGATGTAATAGAAACATAGTGGAATGTAAATTACTGCACCATTTCCTTATGTAATGACCTCAATTCTTGATGTAATAGAAACATAGTGGAATGTAAATTTCTGTGTAGTAAGCAAATATTCGGGCATGTCGTGAGATGTAATAGAAACATAGTGGAATGTAAATCTGTTCAGGAATCCACGCTTCAAGCCGACCGTCAGGGGATGTAATAGAAACATAGTGGAATGTAAATCAATCATTTTCTTTAAGGTAAATGGGCGGGTATACGATGTAATAGAAACATAGTGGAATGTAAATGCGTCATACGTCCATTCTGTGATATAATAAAACCTTGATGTAATAGAAACATAGTGGAATGTAAATTTTGTCAAAATCTTTAAGACGGTTTGCTTCAAGATTGATGTAATAGAAACATAGTGGAATGTAAATTAGCAGTTAATAAGTACGCTTTCAAAATAATCAGGATGTAATAGAAACATAGTGGAATGTAAATTTATCAGATAGATTTTCATTACTTGTAGTAGTAAAATGATGTAATAGAAACATAGTGGAATGTAAATATAAAAAATGGTTTTCAGCTGCCTAGTTACTTTATTGATGTAATAGAAACATAGTGGAATGTAAATAACACATTCTCTGTAACAACTGGGCTTCCAGTTTTAAGATGTAATAGAAACATAGTGGAATGTAAATGTGTTGACGGGGGTCAACGGTTTATGCCCTGTAACCTGGATGTAATAGAAACATAGTGGAATGTAAATTCTGTTAATACAGATTGTCATTTCCTCATTCGGCAGATGTAATAGAAACATAGTGGAATGTAAATTAGTGATACGAAAATTCTTTTTAAAAATTTTTCATCGATGTAATAGAAACATAGTGGAATGTAAATCTCTTTCTAGTTTTTTTTGCTCTAAGTCTTCAACAGATGTAATAGAAACATAGTGGAATGTAAATGTCACAAAACGGGGCACAACCCGCAAGGGTCAATATAGATGTAATAGAAACATAGTGGAATGTAAATATCGCTTCCAAGTACAAAATCTGAGCATTGATTTTTGATGTAATAGAAACATAGTGGAATGTAAATTACCTATGTTCCTGAGGACTTTTCCTTGTTGATAATCGATGTAATAGAAACATAGTGGAATGTAAATGAACTTCACGGCAATCAAGTAGCTTTTATTCGTTTTCGATGTAATAGAAACATAGTGGAATGTAAATTTATGAGTTAAACTATTGATAGTATCAATATTATGGATGTAATAGAAACATAGTGGAATGTAAATTATATATTCAGATATACAAAATCAGCATGATTTTGGATGTAATAGAAACATAGTGGAATGTAAATAGGTTCATCTACAAAGAGTGGCACATATCTAGCCCCGATGTAATAGAAACATAGTGGAATGTAAATGAATTAGTCCCCACATTCTTAACTGTCCCGGTATCGATGTAATAGAAACATAGTGGAATGTAAATTAGGTCCTTGTAAACCCTGTATACCCTGCAAGCCTTGATGTAATAGAAACATAGTGGAATGTAAATGTTCTTGTGTAAAAACGAATTTGGAGAGTACATCTGATGTAATAGAAACATAGTGGAATGTAAATATTTCAGTGTCAAACATATTTTCTAGCGTTTTCCACAGATGTAATAGAAACATAGTGGAATGTAAATTAGTTTCAGCCCAGCCAAATTCAATTGGTATCACTTGATGTAATAGAAACATAGTGGAATGTAAATGATTTATTACTTGGAACTCCCAAAAGAATTTCAGGCAAGATGTAATAGAAACATAGTGGAATGTAAATTAAAGAAACAGGGGTTATGTATGCGATAAGCAACGGAGATGTAATAGAAACATAGTGGAATGTAAATTAAAGTGTGTGAAGCCTTTTTTGTCTTCGGCATATGCGATGTAATAGAAACATAGTGGAATGTAAATTTACGAATGTTTGTTATAATATTGCCGTTGCTATTAGATGTAATAGAAACATAGTGGAATGTAAATATCATTATTATAATTGACAAACACAAATACACATTAGATGTAATAGAAACATAGTGGAATGTAAATTTGCTGGAATTACAAACCATATAAAGTCACAAAAAGATGTAATAGAAACATAGTGGAATGTAAATATAGCATTGGACTGCGAGCTTCAAGACATCAACGCTGATGTAATAGAAACATAGTGGAATGTAAATGTGATCGAATCTATGCTATACACCGATTTTCATTTTGATGTAATAGAAACATAGTGGAATGTAAATTTAGACGATTCCCGATATCTCGATTTTTTGTCTGTGATGTAATAGAAACATAGTGGAATGTAAATTATGTCCGTCTGCTGCAAAACTATACTTTTCCATTCGATGTAATAGAAACATAGTGGAATGTAAATAATAATGTTTATGCATCTGAGAATTTTAAAGACTTCGATGTAATAGAAACATAGTGGAATGTAAATGGGTTACAAGGGGCTAAAGGCGACAAGGGCGATCAAGGATGTAATAGAAACATAGTGGAATGTAAATATAGAATTTGGTATGTTCTTATCTTTAATGATAACGATGTAATAGAAACATAGTGGAATGTAATTTTCGTATAATTGTGTTTTTGACAATTAGATAAAAAATCACTACAGCTTTTAATTCATAAGCGTTGTAGCAGTTTGTACTCAAGTTTTACTGTATAATAATATGTTTAAATTTGATGATAATAAAATAAATATAGCATAACTTTAATTAGTCTTTTGAAGATATTTATAAAAACATATGATATAAAAATCCTTTATTTATGGGAAATTTTATAGTTTTTTAAAGTGTTTTACCCCATAAAATACCCCAATTCTTTGTAAATATAGATGTTATAAGGAAATGTATATACAGGTAAGTTACCATTTGCAATAGTAGATTCCGACATTTCCGACACCCTAAAAATTATGTTCTTTAGTTATAAACGACAGCTTCTTTTTTGTTGATATGATTTTATGAGAACACATGTTTGCATAAAAGAAGGGATTTTGTTATAATAAAAATTAGAGGTGATAGCATGACGAGTCAACTACCCATCACCTAAAGGGAATGGGCTTGTAACTGCCCAGTCGTAGTAACGGCTCATGCCTCCGACCTTTCATCCCCGATAAGTATTCCTACTTAAAGTGGCGTTACATCATAGGGTGGTTGACAGCACCCTTTGCAACAAAGATATACTCTGCTGTAACTGCATCCGGTACTCAAACTTCCCATGCCATGCAGTTGGTTTTTTATACGTTTCCGATTTTACATTCACAACAGTTGGTGTGAAAAACCTCTTAAATAGATACGGTGGAACATATGTTTGCTTTATGGCAGCAGAATCGAAATTTTATTCATACAATCGCAATCCATTATCAAGGATGTGCAGAATTAGAGGATTTGGAGCAAGAAGGCTATCTAGCCTTATATGATGCTGTGGATCGATTCGATCCCATGCTTCTCTATGCTTTTATAACCTATGCCGCCTATTGGATTCGGCAGAGGATGCGGCGGTATATTGAAAATTGTGGCAGAACAGTTCGGATACCTGTGCATGAGCAGGAAAATAAATCTGACAAGGGAGCGGGCTCGCTTTGAAATAGAATTTATGAAAGCCCGAAATCGTGGAGCGAAAATCTATCTAATGGTAGAAGCCCCCAGCGGTTATAATGATATTATTGAACACAATTATCAGACTAGATTTGACCCTATTTCTTATATGGGGAGTTTGAGAGCATGGGAAAATCGGTTTGATTGTTATGTACAATTTATGAAACAGCAACATAGCGGTTATTATATCGCTTCCACCTTTTTTTATTATGCATGGGAATTATTTATGTAGTTTTCTGTAGTTGCGTTGGTTAAAGAAATTTATATTACATAAAACTCCAAAACAAACCAATAAGTAAGCTGGAATAAAGGTAGTTGAGTTTGATGGAGGGCATGGCAGCAGAATTGCAACGCCAGAGGTATGCAACGTTGCAAAAAATAGGTCAGATTTCAAATCCCCTCTGAAGGAATTGCAGTTCTGCTGCCATAAAATGAAAGAACGTGAAAGAGGAATTGCGATCCGGCAAGCCCTGACAGAAGCGATACAAAGGATGCACGGACACGCCTATTCTACCTATACAAATCTTGTTTATCAGTCTGTACTTGGTAAAGACGCAAAGCATTTGCGGGAAGAATATGGTATTTCTAAAAAGCAGGAATTGAGAGATTATTTTTGTGAAGAGGAGTTGCAGCGAGTACAAAAAACAGAATTGCTGATAAGTGGATTGATTGTGTATGGTTTTCAATATAATGGGGTAAAGCAATTTCTTTCTGAAAGAAAACAATCTTTATGCCAATATCCCCTATCTTAAAGTTATTTTTTGAAATTTCCAAAACGAAACGAATCAAAAAACCAATGGTTAAAAAAATCTATGCAAATGAAAAACCAAAACGAAACCAGTGGTTTTGAAAAAATTGATAAAAAATGAAACCGAATGTAAATGATAATACTTCAATGAGTAGCTGAGATAGGGCAGCGAGCTGGGAACTTTAAACCTTCTTGAAAGATCCGTTTCTTGCAGTATCTGGAAGCCTGCAACTGACATGCAATAAAAAAGCCCTTACTGCGAGAGTAATTGATAGAAGCATGGGACAAATTTTCATCTGCTGCCGCATCCGGGAGCATGGAATAGATAGGGATTGAAGTTTTTTTAGTGCCGGATAATAACTAGAGGAAACTAGAGTTTTTATGTTTCGATTTATCGGTAAAGAGATTGTTTTCTTGATTTTAACTATGAGTTATAGTATTTGTGATTTTAGAATGATATACCGCCCATTGTATTTTGTGCGTGTCAGGACGGTGTATTTCTTTGATGTGGAAGAATATTTGCTGTTATATCAGATTATTTATCCGATACTGGAATTTGTAAATAATCTATCAGAGCGGTTTCTAAGAGGCGGGAATAGTTGACATTTTGTTTCTCTGCGATTCGTTTTAACCATGCTGGAAGGGTAATATTTGTTTTAATGCGTTCGTTATCCTTTTTTATGCGAAATAAATCAGGATGGATCGTAATGGGCATAATAACATTCCCTTCCGTATCTTCTTTTGGTAAATTTACAGATGGAATCGGGATTTCTTCCTTGTCACATTCCATACTGTAAACATGAAGACTTGCGGCTTCTGCTGCCATGTGTGCCGCCTCTTCCAGATTGTTTGCAAAACTTGTACATCCGGGTAAATCAGGAAAGTAAATACTATAAGAGCCGTTTGTAGATGGTTCTAAAACTGCGAGATACGTTAAATTTTGCATGAGGATACCCCTTTCTATTTTTTATGAGAATGATAGGTGGTAGGGCTATTTTAGCCCTGCCTGCCTATAAATGCTTCTTAAAGTTCCCGGTTTTATATCTCCGCTGTGGTTTGCTACTGTGACTTTTCCGGGTTTTGTTGGATGTTTTAAACTGATATGAGAACCTTCTTGATTTACAGTGTACTAGCCATCTTTGTGAAGCACTTTTAGTATTTCCCGATCAGTCATGTTGTTTCCTCCTTATATAATATATCATACGCCTTTTTTATACGTATATCAATAGTGTTTACGTATAAAATATACGTATTTATTAAAAAGCCTTACCAGATGGGACAAGAGGAAACGGTTATTTATAAATGCAAGATTTGCAAGCCCCTAAAAGGGGAAGGTTTGGCTGCAAGATGAATGTAAGCAAATGGAGATTCTAGGCAGGGAGCGGGCTCGGGCAATTTCTTCCCTAAAGATTCGTAGTATCCGGGGTGTTTCCTTTTTGGATACATCTGCTGCCGCATCCAAGAGCATGACAAGAAATAAAAAATTCCCTACCGGGGATTAAATGATAGGGAGCAGGAAAGCGGATTATTTGGTTGGGGGAGCAGATGGGGCTTCGGTGGTAGAAGGAAGGGAAGGCAGGGGGGTTTTGGTGTTGTCCCGTTCTATGGTTTCATTGATTGCCCGGATAATAAAAGGAGTAAGTTTTTCCCCTTGCTTTTCGGCATGTTCTCTGATAACAGCTTTTTGCCCTTTAGGGATTCTAAACTTGATTTCATCTAATTTTTCCTTCATGTAATTTATTGTATATTCTTTTTGTTTTTCGCTATATGCCATAGAGTAACATCTTCTTTCTTTAGGGATTAGATATATTTTAATTATAATATATTTTGCAGTAGGGGACTATACCAAAATTAAGTAATTATATAAAATCTGCCAATAAAATTATTAGGGGACTAGTTATATAATAAATAATGGTGTGAATTAAAAGTGAAGGGAGCATAGCTATGAGTGAAGATAAACGCTTAGATGAAATTATTTAGGTAAGAAGATGACCGAACAACTTTGTTATGATGGATAAGACATTTCTGGAAGATACCAGACTTTCTTTTAAAGCCAAGGGGATTTTAGCGTATTTATTAAGCAAGCCGGATAATTGGAAAGTCATAGTTGGGAATTTTGTCAATTACGCTGCTGATGAGAAAGCCTTTGTATATGCAGGACTAAAAGAGTTGAAAGAGTACAGATACTATCAGAAAGTCCCGGTTCGAGATGAGAAGGGGAGAAGGATTCTCCGTTGAGAAAGTACGATTTACGAAATTCCAGAATTGTCGGAAATGTTAAAAACGGAGGAAAATAGCGGGGTTTCTCTATTTACCGATTTTCAAGAAATAGAAAATTAAGATCTAGAAAATCTATATATAGAAAATCGGGAACATAATATATAATTGTATTAATATTAATTGTACTAAAAATAATAATCAGTCTAGTCCTGTCAGTCAGGACAAAGAGGAAGGAAGCACCAATCAGACCGGACAGACAAGCACATCTGGAAGCTGTTCTTTCTGTGATTCGGGAAAACATTGACTACGAGAATTTAAAACTTTCTCACCCAGATGAAATGGCTCTGGTTGACAACTTTGTGAGTGTGATGTTGGATACTCTGTTGTCAAAAAGCAAGACCATACATATTAACGGACAGGAGAAGCCAAGGGAATTAGTCAAAAGTGATTTGATGAAATTAAACTATGCGGATATGGAATATGCCTTGATGCGGTTTCATGAGCAAGGGCAGCGGATTAAGAAAAAGCAGCCTTATGTTCTTACCACGCTGTATCATGCCAGTATGGAGCGGGCGGCACACTATGCGAATTGGTTACAAGCCGACTGGAAAGAAAACGTTCTTGCCAGTAGTACCAATACCGACAAGGGCAATCACCCAGTTAGTCAATTTGAAGATAACACAAATGAAGAGTAGACAAATCCAGTAGAATTTGGTGTGATGAATATATAAATCAAATAAGGAGGAATTATATGTATAAATATACTAATGAGTTTAGAAAATATGCTATTAAATATTATTTGGAGCATAAAGAACTTAGTTTAAGAGGCTGTTCTGCAAATCTTGGAGTTAGCAAATCAGCGTTGAGTAATTGGCTTCAACTTTATCAAAAAAGTGGTAACGAGGTGTTTACAAGAAACTCTGGCAATTATGCCAGTGATGAAGTAAGGAAAATTGATAAATTGAAAAAAGAACTTAGAGATACCAAAGATGCACTGGATATCTTAAAAAAAGCTATTCACATTTTGGAAAAATGATAGAAGTCCTTCTTATTGAAATTTTTGGTAAAGAAATAGAACTTACTGATAGTATGTCGGTTGAGAGTTAGTGGGATGCTGAGAGTTTTAGACATATCAAGAGGCAGATATATTTTTCTTGTTAGAAGAGAATTTTCAAAACAAAAAATAAGGAAGAAAGATATAAAACAAAGAATTAAAAAGATATAGGAAGGCTTTTATTAGAACTATGGGATACCTAAATCAAGTATTATGAAGAAACTAAATAAAAACTGAATAATACTTCCATATAATAGTATAAGTAAAACGAGGTACAATAACTTTTTCAAAAGTCCGAGAATTGGATTTCTTAAATTCAATTCCAAAAAATTGAATTACAGGAGTTACATAATGAACAGCATATATTCATTGAAAATGGTTCTATTGAATTTCCAAAATTATGCTGTTATTATGTTTCTCTGACGTCAGATAGTCATTTGTTTCATGGATTTTTCTGCAATTAGAATATATGTGATATCACTTACTATTTTTTGTTCAGATTTGTCAACCGTAAAATCACTGTTCTCACTGCTGGAAGATTACACCTTGAATTTGTTGTCGCTTTATATTTTTTATGGTCTTTTGCTCGGATACTGTTTTTACGTATGATGCATTTTATCTGTTTGTGATTGCTCGGCTATTGATTATTGGTTTATTTTATGGGTTATTTTTCTGCTGTTATAAGTGCTATAGGATGTTTTATGAATCTGGATGCTCTTTTTTATAAGAGATTCATTTTCCATATAGTGCAGACTTTTGGAATATTTCCTCTATGTATAAGAAATGCTTTTTAAACTGGGTTTGCGTCCATATTTTCTGTTTTTTTAAATTTTGTATCAGTTTATTTTTGTGTATTTCTTTAAATTTTCTTAAATGTTTTTGATGATATTTCTTTGTTTTCAATCGCTTTTCTTTTGAATATTTCATGATAAAAGTAAAATTAAGTTATTTTCTCTTACTGCTGAGTTCTGAAAAAATAAGAAAAATACTTGACGTTCTTATATATTAAGAATAAAATAAATAATAAAGAAAAATATTCTTATTTAAAAAGAAAATTTATAGGAAAAGAGGAGTTATGGTTCGATATAAATGCAGCTTTTGTGAGATATCCTGTAACAGCAGCCGCTGCAGTGTATGTGGGTCAAGGACAGAGGCAGTGTCTATGCTCTATTGGTGTGAAAATTGTGGTATTCCGATTTATGAAGAGCAATGTTCCCTTTGCCATCATATCGGAAATCCTATCTCGAAAGATCTTCGACCGGTATTTCCAGAGGAACGTTTATTGATTGAAATTGTCAGGGGAAAACCGTTTGAGTTTTTAGAGGATTCTGTTTGGAACGGAGCAGGAAACAGCTATTTTATCAATGGAAAGCGGATTCCTTTTTCAATATCAGGGTTAAAAAATTGTGATACAGATCAGATACGCTTGGAGTATAACAAACGGAAAGAGGAAAATACATATCACTATTTTGAAGCACAGATGGAGAAATGGGTACAGGCGAATCGAGGGCGTTTTGAGGAGATTGAAAAAGAGGCAATTTCTTATATTAAAGAGGCATGCAGCACTTATGACAGACGGGATTTGCTGGTTTCTTTTAGTGGAGGCAAGGATTCTACAGTGACTTCTGATTTGGTTTTGCGGGCTTTGAATACAGCGCAGATTGCGCATATATTTGGAGATACTACATTGGAATTTCCAGAAACGCTTGCTTATATAAAACGTTTTCGAAAGGAACATCCTAAAACATTGATTATGACAGCAGAAAACAAAGAAAAGGATTTTATGGAACTGTGCCGATTGATTGGACCTCCCAGCCGAGTGATGCGGTGGTGCTGTACCATATTTAAGACGGGAGCAATTACTAGAAAGATACAGTCTATGTTTCGTGGAAAGGATCATATTGTTACTTTTTATGGAATTCGGCGCAGTGAATCCGTAAGCCGGAGTAAATATGAACGGGAATCGGACAGTCCAAAGATTACAAAACAAACAGTGATTTCTCCTATTATTGACTGGTATGATTCGGATATTTGGCTTTATCTTTTTACTCGAAAGATTGATTTTAATGACGCTTACCGTTTGGGGTATACAAGGGTAGGGTGTTGGTGCTGCCCGAATAACAGTCTTTGGTCGGAATTTTTATCTAAGATTCATATGGCAGAACAATATCAAACATTTCGGGAATTATTATTGGAATTTGCAGTGCAGATAGGAAAACCCGATCCCAAGCAGTATATTGACGGAGGGTTTTGGAAAGCAAGACAGGGTGGAAATGGGGTGGCATATGCCCAAAAATCAGTTATTTCTTTTGAGGCATGTGTGATGGAAGACCATACGTTTCGTTATCAGCTGCAGCGACCAATTTCGGATGAACTTTATGAATTATTTAAACCTTTTGGTACATTAAATTTTCTTCTTGGAAATGCCAGATTAGGGGAGGTTTATATTTTAAATCCGGCAAAAGAGCCTGTATTGAAATTGAGTGGGCGAAAGGGAAGTGATTTGCTGAAAGTTACTCTTTATAAAAAGAATATTGCCGGTGCAAAGGGATGGAAAGCAGCAGAGGAGCGGATTAAGTGCCAAATTACAAAATATCAGATGTGTATGGGGTGCAAAGCCTGTGTCAGTATATGTCGGCACAATGCAATTTCCGTTGTTTGCGGAGAAGGAGAAGAGGTAAAATATCGGATTGATGAAGAAAAATGTGTACAATGTGGAGAATGTGTAGGGCATTTTGTCGCCGGATGTTATATGAGAAAGGTATTGAGCATTAAACGGTAAATGATTGCTTATGTAAAAAATAATCAGTTATTTACAGAAAGGGAAAGGAATGGAAAAGCAGAAGAAAATTCGGTTAAAGGGACACGAAAGTTTTATGCTGCGGGATGGATGGCTTCATAAGGGAATTGTAGCTGTAGAAAAAAATCCAAATATATTTTCGGAATATATGGGAGCAGATGCACTGGGGGTTGGAAGCAATATGGCAAAAGCCATTCGGTATTGGATGAAAGTGTTGGGACTTACAAAGGAAGTGGCAAGAAAAGGAACTTATTTGACGGAATTAGGAAATTTGATTTTAGAGCAGGACAGTTATTTTGAAGATATTTTTACGATTTGGCTTTTACATCTGCAGCTGCTTTTTCATAAAGAGGAGGCAACGGCTTGGCAGTTGTTTTTTAATGAAATAACGGCAGAGGAATTTCGCAGAGAAGAATTGTATCGGATGATGCGGCAGGGGATGAATCTCTATAGCGGAGAGGGAACTTATTCTGAGCGATCGTTAGAAGCAGACTGTATTGTTTTATTAAATATGTATGCAAGGCAGCGGGAAATGGATTATGATCCAGAGGAAAAGACGATTTCCCCTTTTTGGGGATTGGGACTTCTTCAGACAGAACAAAGATACTATCGAAAATGTCAGCCGAATTTGGAATATCTGCATCCGCTTATTGTAATGATTGCTATTTTAATGTTTTATCAGGAAACGGAAAAGGATTGGGCAGATAATAGAAAACAGCAGGGGCGTTTTGGCATCAGCATTGATGATCTGCTTCGAAAAGGAAACAGTCCGGGAAAAACACTGAATCTAAGCCGAACTGCATTGAATCTGTATTTGGATAAATTATATGCGGAAGAATATTTGGATGTCAATCGTACAGCCGGACTGGATATGGTCTATTTAAAGCCGGAATATCTGGATTTTCTGCAGATGGCAAAGGAGTATTATGTCGGGAAAGAAACACAAAGGAGACTAGAATTATGACTTTACAGGAAGGAATTTCGATCAATGATAAATTCCAGAATTCAATTAATCTTTCACTGGACTTGAACCATATGGATAAGGTAGATGCTTATATTCCAACTCGTTCTTCCCTTGAAGTGTTAGAGAGTTATATTGACAATGTACTTGGAAAGAAAAAGGAATATGCAACTATACTGATTGGACCTTATGGAAAAGGAAAATCACATCTTCTTTTGGTTCTTTTAACTCTGCTGCGTGCATCAAAAGAGTGTAATAAAGCAGCCGAACAGTTATTAAAACGTATCGAAAAGGGAAAGCCTTATCTTGCAGAGAAAATCCAGACAATTCAAAAAGAAAAAAAACGATTTCTGCCGGTTTTATTGGTACATGTACAGGAGGATTTAAATCGGGGATTTTTATTGGCACTGCATGAGGCACTTTTACGGGAAGGATTAAAGCAGTTGATTCCCACTACATATTTTAGTGAAGCGATTGCCGTTATTGAGGGCTGGAAGAAAGACTATCCAAATACTTATCAGTCGTTTAGTCGTTTTCTGATAGAGGAAGGCACAAATGCAGAAAAAATGATTCGGCAGCTTTCCCAATATGATAAAAAAAGTTATGAGCAGTTTGTGCGTATCTATCCAAAGCTGACATCCGGCGGAATCTTTCAGCCAATGATTAATATGAGTGCATTGGCAGTCTATCAGTCGGTAAATGAAGTTTTATGTAAAGAGTATGGCTATACAGGAATGTTTTTGATCTTTGATGAATTCAGCAAATATATGGAAAATCATCAGCCAGAAACCATTTCCGGTGATATGAAGATTCTTCAGGAGATGTGTGAACTTGCCAATAGTTCGGATGAAAGACAGATACATTTAACTTTTGTGGCACATAAAAGTATAAAAGAGTATGGAACATTTCTGCCCACGGCGGTGTTAAATTCTTTTACTGGAGTAGAAGGACGTATGACAGAAGTATTTTTTCTGACTTCCATGAAGAATAACTATGAATTGATTTCTTATGCAATTAAGAAAAAAGAGGGACTTTATGCAGACTATTGGAAGGATCGGAAAAAAGAAGAAGCATTTATAGAAGCCTATTACAGTACAGCAGGTTTTTCCTCTGTATTTATAAAAGAAGAGTTTCAAAAGATTGTAGTGGAGGGTTGTTTTCCTTTGACACCGCTTGCGGCATATTTTTTACTTTCTGTCAGTGAAAAAGTAGCGCAAAATGAACGAACGCTGTTTACTTTTTTATCGAAAGATGAACCCTATAGTTTGTTTTGGACGGTTCGAAACAGAGAAAAAGAAGAATACTGGTTGATTGGAATGTCAGAGATTTATGATTATTTTTCTTCTATTTTTCGAAAAGATGCTTCCCTTGTATGGATTCATCGGGAGTGGTTAAAGGCAGACTTTGCATTAAGCCAGACAAAAGATAGTGCAGAAAGAAAACTGATAAAGACACTGGCATTGGTGCGGATGTTAAATATGCCGGAGGAAATCAGTGCATCAGATAAAATACTGTGTTTGGGATCTTCTCTGCTGCCAAAGGATTATCAGGCAGCAAAAGAACGGCTGATACAAAAACAGCTTCTTTATTTTCGAGTAAAAACAGCAGCTTATGATTTTAAGCAAAAAATCGGTGTTGATTTGGAGGAAGAAATCCGAAGAACCGAGCAATTATATTTTACAGAAGTTCAAACGGTAAAAGTACTGCAAAAGTATGCAGGTATGGATTATGAAATTCCAAAACAATATAACCAAGACTATGCAATGACACGTTTTTTTCAATATCAATTTATAGATATAACGGATTTTTTTAAGTTGACAAAGGCAGCATATCTTTTTGAGGATAGTTTTGCAGACGGAAAGATTTTGCTTTTGACAGTAAAGGAAAATTGGAATGAAGAAAATTGGAATAGGAAAATAAATTCACAAAAAGAACTGCAGGAAAGGATAAAAGGAAAGTTAGAGGAATTAAATGATAGTCGGATTTCTTTGATTTATCCGCAGTTAGAGTGGAAAGAAGATAGGCTGCTTTGCCGAATTTCTGCAATAGAATATTTGCTGAAAAATGAAGAGTTTTTAGAACAAAATCAAGTGATTCGGGAGGAACTTCTTCTTACACAGGAGGATACGTTATATGAATTAAATCAAATATTGCAGGAAATGTATCGGTTAGAACAGGGGAAATGTATTTTATATGTACGGCAAAATCAGGAAGCAGAAGGATATAAAAGCTATATAAAGCTGACACAGATACAATATAATCGAATTTTAAGCCGGGTTTTAGAAGGATATTATAATGAAACACCTGTTATTAATCAGGAACTGGTAAATCGAAATCATATTTCTGCACCGATTCGAAAGGCTAGAAATCATATCGTGGAAAAGCTGTTAAAGCAGGAAGATTGTCAAATATTTGAAAGCGGAACAAGTCCAGAGGCAACTATTTTTCGGGCAGCTTTGTGGCATACAGGATTATTAGGAGAACAGCAGAAACCAAGTGAAGCACTTTTACAGGTGGTAGAACAAATAGAAAGATTTATTCATGGTGCAGAAAAAAGAAAATGTTGCTTTTTAGAATTGTATCAAGTACTTCAAGGAAAAAACATTGGTATGAGGCGTGGTGTAATCCCTATTTATCTGGCATATTGCTTTGTTCGATTTCAGGGGATGATTGTAATTTATCTAAAAGAAAAAGAAATTGCACTAAGTATGGAAACACTCGATCAAATCAATGAAGATCCATCTAAATATTTTCTTTGTACAGAAAAAGGAACATTGGAGAAATCAAAATATCAAAAAAAGTTAATCGAATTATTTCAAGATTTTATAAGCGGAACATATGGAGAAAAGGATCAAAACCAAAGAATTGCAGAAGGGATTTCACGCTGGATGCGATCTCTTTCTCAATATACGTTATTATTTACTGAGCCAATAGATGGAATGGAGGAAGGGGAATTTCAGAAATTATATGAGTTTCGCAGACTGTTTCAGCAGCAGGAAATCAATCCATGGGAGGTTTTATTTTTAAAGATTCCAAAGATTTGCGGGATGGAGGATGGATCTTATTTAGAGGTATTAGAAAAGATTTCTTGTTGGAAGCGGATATTGGACGGACATTTAAGTCAGAGAAAGAAACAGGCTGCTGATGGTATAAAAGCAATTTTTCACTGTAAGGATGCCGATTTGGCGCAGGGATTAAAGCTGTGGTATCAGGAGCAAAATACACGGATAGAGCAGAGGTTGTATGATACGGCGACGAATCATTTTTTAAATTATATTCAAAAGATTTCTACGCATGATGAAGAAGAAATTGTATCGAGGATAAGTAAGATTTTGTTGGATTTGTTTGTTGAGGATTGGAATGATGGTTCTCTTTCCTGTTTATTGGAGATTTTGCAGAAGACAAAGCAAAAAGTGGAGTTAAGTCAAAAGGAGGAGAGAATAAAAGAAACGGATTGTCGGGTTTTGCTTGAGGATGAGAGTGGAGCAGTAGTGGAGAAGTATTATAGAGTGAAAGAGGGAGATACTAATGTGTATTTGTTTCGAAATACGTTGATGGATCTGCTGGAGGAAGTGGGAGAATCCGTTGAATTGGAACAGAAGGTGGCGGTTTTGTCTGAGGCGTTGAGGGAGTTAATCCTGTCTAATATGTTGTAGGGAGGACGTCAAAATCCGAACAGACCGAGAAAGTAAATGTTTGCTGTAGGGATTAATAAGATGTGGGATTATAAGGATGGAGGGAAAGTTTTATGGTGAGGTATTTGGATTGTGCGGCTACTACTTTTCCAAAGCCGGAGTGTGTGCTTGCCAGAATGGATGAGGTGAATCGAACGCTTGCTGTAAATGCAGGAAGAGGTGTTTACCGGGAGGCAAGGGAGGCTGCGCAGATTATAGATGAAACGAGAAAGAGGCTGGCAGATTTGGTTTTTTCAGATGCTTCTAGGGTGATTTTTTCGCCGTCAGCCAGTATTGCATTAAATCAGATTTTAAGGGGGATTGAGTGGAAGGCGGGGGATGTGGTTTATCTTTCGCCGTATGAGCATAATGCGGTAAGTCGGATTTTGTATGATATTCAGAAAAAAATGGGAATTCGGGTTTATCAGATGCCGCTGAAAGAAAATTTAGAGATTGATTTGGATGCACTTTGGTATCGTTTTTCTGTAGAGAAGCCCTGTTGTGTTTGTGTAACGCAGGTGAGTAATGTAACGGGATATATTTTGCCGGTGAAAGAAATTGCTGCACTTGCAAGGGAGTATGGAGCTCTTGTCGTAGTGGACGGGGCACAGTCTGTTGGGCTTTTGCCAGTTAATATAGGGGAGATGGGGATTGATTTCCTTGCTTTTGCCGGGCATAAAAATCTGTATGGACCGTTTGGAATCGGAGGTTTTATCGCACAGTCAGAGTATGAGCTTCAGACGGTTTTAACCGGGGGGACAGGAAGTGATTCTAGAAATTTGGCTATGCCTGAAAAGACACCTGGAAGATATGAGTTTGCAAGTCCAAATATTGGAGCTGTTGCGGGTTGTTTGGAGGGGATTAAATGGGTGCAGGCAAATCAAAAGGAACTGTTTAGAAAAGAGGAGCAGTTGACACAACGTCTTTTGGATAGATTAGAAAGGATAGATGGCGTGCATGTATGCCGAATGGCAGAGGGAAAACAGATTGGGATTGTGTCTTTTTGGATAAAAGGATATCGTTCGGAGGATGTTGGATTGATATTGGACGAGGACTATGAAATTGCTGTTCGGTGCGGATATCATTGTGCGGCTTATATACATGACTGGCTGGGGGATATAGAATATGGCGGAACGATTCGTGCCAGTGTGGGATGGGGAAATAGTGTGGAGGATATTGATGCATTGACAGAAGCGATACAGGATTTAGCGAAAGGCTAGAAAAATAAAGAGATAAAAAAGTGACGGAAAATTTAGAGAAAGCGGGTGAAGAGATGGAGATACTGTCGGAAAAAAAGCTGCAGTTATTGATGATGGAAGTATTACATATGGAGCGGAAAAATTTGAAAACAAAGGCAAAAGATGATGGAAAGATGGCAGAGGATATTGCAAGAACGATTATTGCATATGCAAATCAGAGATATTGATTTTAGTTGTATATCTAGATGGGAGTTTAGAAATTTAGGGGTCTGAGAAGTTTTATTTTTGAAGTTTTGTTTTGGAAGAAAGGAATGGTTTATGAAATTTGAACGATTGGTTATGCATAATTTTATGCGGTATAAAGGGAGGAATGAATTAGAGTTTAGCTGTGACGAGCAGAAAAATGTAACAGTGGTATTAGGGGATAATACGGTAGGAAAGACAACGATAGCACAGGCATTTCGTTTTGGACTGTATGGTGAAATTCAGATTGAGAATGGAAAGACAAAGGAGGATTATCAGCTTCTTAATAGTGATGTAGTAATGATAATGGACAGTAATGCAAGGGAATCTGTTTTTGTGGAGATTGTGATTTTAAATGATGAAAAACGGTATCAGATCCATCGGGAGATTGCATATATTCGGAAATGTCCAACGAATCTATTGATAGAGAGTTATAGAAAAAAGAGTTTAAGTTTTTCGGAGAACCATGGTGTATCGAAAGATATTCCAGAAGAAGAAATGGAATCAGTGATACAAGAGATGCTTCCAAAGGATTTATCGGGATATTTTTTATTTGACGGGGAAAAGTGGAATGTGGGAAATATGGCTGGAATTAAGGAAAATATCAGGGAATCGGTTCATAAATTGACGGGGTTATCTTCGGCTGAAAAGGCAATGATTCATCTTCATGGTATGGGAAAAAATTCGGCGATTGAGAAGATGAAAGCCAAAATTAGCGGGGGAGGAGCGATTTATGACAGTATTCGGGCGGATATTGATAAAGACATGGCATTGATGGATACTTATAAGGAAAAGTTAGAAACCGATAAGCGAAATATTGAGTATTATGAAAATGAAATTCGGGCGATTGAAGAATATTTGCTGAATAATGAATCAACAGAGGCGATGCAGAAAAATTATAAGGGATTGGAACAGCTTTGTGCAGCAAAACAGCGGAATATAGAGAGTGGATATAAAAATCTTTTAAGTTATTTTAGTGATAACGTTTTTGCTTATTGTGCCATGCCAATGATTCGCAGAAGTGTTGCGATTATGAAGGCAGCGGATATGGAGCAGAAGGATATTCCTTATATGAAGCAGGCAACGATTGATTTTTTGATTAAAAAGGGGGAGTGTATTTGTGGTGCGAAGATTTCAGATAAGTCAGAGGCTTATCGGCATCTGATGGAACAGAGAAATTTTTTGCCTCCGGCTTCAATTGGACTGCTTTTAAATGATTTTGAAAAAACTGCGAATCAGTGGAAGAGGCAGGGGGAAAGTGTGCGGGAGAGGGTTGAGGAGTTGGCTTTGGAGATTAGTAAAGATCAGGAGGGTTTGGAGAAAACTTATAATCAGTATGTTGAACTTGGCAGAAAATTGGACGGAAATTATGATTTTGGGGAAAAACGTGCGGAGCAGAAGCGTTTGGAAACACAGCGAAACAGCTATATTCGTTCGCAAGGAGTACATGAAGGAAAAATTGAGGATTTAAAAGCAAAGATTGAACGCCAGGAAAAGGAATTGGCTACTCTTGAATTAAAAAATGCAGAGAATAGAAAGTGGAGGTTTCGAGTAGAGATTGGGAAACAGCTTTATCAGAAGATTGCAAGTGATTATAAAAAGAAAGAAAAGGAAGTATTTCAGGAATTAAATGATAGAATACAAAAAAATTTTTATCAGATGTTTAATGCGAAAGATAAAAAGATTTTATTGGATGAAAAGTATAATATTAAAATGATGTATCAGGCAGAACATGGATATATGGAGGAAAAAAATCTTTCGGAGGGAGAAAAAATTGCACGTAATTTTGCTTTTATTACTACGATTATGGAATATAATGCAGAGAAAAAAAGGGAACAGCAGGGTGTTCAAAGTGATAGTATGGAATTAGAACCAGAAACACTGCCGATTGTATTGGACGGACCATTTTCGAAACTTGGTGCAGAAAATATTGCATTGATTGCAAAGACGCTGCCTAAAATTGCAGATCAGGTGATTATTTTTATGTTAGAAAAGGATTGGGAACATACGAAATTGGATGATTATGTTGGAAGCCGGTATCGGATTGAAAAGGAAAGGGAAGCAAAATCAGCGTTGCTAAAGAAATACAGAGATTAGAGTTTGTATTGTTGGGAGAGTAAATGTTGAGTGACAAGGGAGGAAAAGGGAATGGCAGAACAGAAAATGGAATATTTTCGTAAGGAGTTTCAGTTTACTGGAAAACATGCACGTATGGCAGGGGAACTATGGGTATTGAATGACAGTAAGAATAGTTATTTTCGGCGGCTGATTGATTTATATATTCTTGCACCGATTATTGGATTTCGATTAAATCGAAAGGCAGAGGCGGATAATTCGGATGGAGATACAAAAAGTGTGTTTCCAGAGCAGATTTTAAAGGAACGAGATAAGTTGGAATTTATTATGCAGATGATTTTAATGTTGGAGTATACAGATGAAAAGGATTATAAAAGTTGTGTAAATTTGGCATTTCGAGAACCGGAAACAGTAGAAGAGTTTCAGCGGTATAATAAATTATTTCATGATTATGTGCGTGGAGGAGTGGAGGAACTATACGAACGGCTGGTCGTTCGCAGATCGGAATTGGATGAAGCCTATAAAGAGGAGAAAAGTGCAAATATAGTTGCTCTGCTGGAGAGATTTGGGGAAATTGAATGATTTAATTTAAAATTAAAAAGTTACAAAATATAACAAAAAACAACAAAAAATTCTTTACAATGGGGAAATTGAATGATATAATAAAAAAAATTATATCATACCAAAAGATATTAGGTTGCTACGATAATGGTAGTATACCGAAAAGCTCTAATCCCATTCGAAAGAATGGGATTATCTTTTATGCGCACGTCGATGCAGAGGAAATATGCCACTGAAGTGATATATCGGCGGCGCACGAGTAGTAGAGAAGGTCATTCCCTCACTCAATTGTACATGGGTACTTATAGCATGATCGTTAGCAAAGCGGATAGCTCAGTGTACGAGTAGTGGAGAAGAGTTTTTCCTACTTGATTCTCGGAAGATGATATTTTTGAAGTTAATATCATAAAACAAGCAAGTCCCATAGAAAATATGGTTCTGGAGTATAGCTGAGAAATGTTATCTGTTTAAGAAGTAAATTTCAGGTATATTCTATGCTGCGGGAATGGCAGATTGGAGGAAGATATGGATTATCGTATTGGATTGGATATTGGTATTGCATCAGTTGGCTGGGCGGTTTTGGAGAATGGGGAAGATGATGAGCCAAAACGAATTGTGGATTTAGGAGTACGTATTTTTGATGTAGCGGAAATTCCTAAGACAGGTGCATCTTTGGCACAGCCTCGCCGAGAGGCTCGAACTACACGCAGAAGATTAAGAAGGCGGCGGCATCGTTTGGAGCGGATTCGATATTTGCTGGAACAGCAGGGGATTATTACAGAGGCAGAGTTAGGGGTATATTATGAAAGCGGGGAATTGCCTAGTGTGTATCAGTTACGGGCAGAGGCATTGGAACGAAAGTTAAATAAAAAAGAATTGGCTCAAATTTTAATACATATTGCAAAGCATCGGGGCTTTAAATCGACTAGAAAAGCAGAAACAAAGGAAAAAGAGGGCGGAGAAGTTTTAAGTGCTGTAAAGTCGAATCAGATGCTTATGGAAGAAAAAGGATATCGAACTGTTGGTGAAATGATTTATAGAGATCCAGCATTTCGTGAGAGTGCACCATGGTGTGCAGAGGGGTATCAATTAACGCCTAGAAATAAAGAGGGAAAGTATTTTCATACAATTTTGAGAGATGCTTTAGTAGAAGAAGTAAGAAAGATATTCGAAGTACAAAGGGAACTTGGAAATAAAGAAGTTACGGAAGAATTTGAGAAAAAATATATTGAAATTTTAATTAGTCAGCGTTCTTTCGATAAAGGACCCGGAAATCAACCAGATGGAACACCAAGTCCATATGCAGGAGATTTGATTGAAAAGATGGTGGGAAAGTGTACTTTTGAACCAGAGGAAAAGCGTGCTTCAAAGGCGGCTTATACTTCTGAGCGGTTTGTTCTTTTGCAGAAAGTAAATCATTTGAAGTTAGTGGATGAAGATGGAAATGTGCGATCATTAACATTCGAAGAAAGACAAACTCTGATAGATTTGGCATATAGTAAAAAAGAGGTAAAATACTTAGATATACGGAAAAAATTGTTTTTGCATGAAAAAACTATTTTTAAGGATCTAAATTATGGAAAAGAAAGTATAGATGAAGTGGAAAAAAGTAAGTTTATTTCTTTATTATATTATCATCAATTTAAAAAGATTATATCAGAATTTCATTGGGAGAAATTAGAAGAAACTGAGATTATTAAGTTGGATCGTATTGCAGAAATTTTGACGTTATATAAAAGTGATGAGAGCAGAGAGATGCGGTTAAGAGAGATTCCAGATATGGAAAACTATATAGATGATCTGTTAGAAATGAATCCAAGTAAATTTCAGCATTTATCAATAAAAGCCATGAAGAAGATTTTGCCTTATCTTGAAGAGGGATTTCTTTATAATGAAGCTTGTGAACATGCAGGTTATGACTTTAGAGGAGATAGAAAGGGAGAAAAATCTATATTTCTTAAGGGAGAAATGGTAAATCAGGTATTGGAAGAAATTCCAAATCCGGTAGTAAAAAGATCGATTTCTCAAACGATTAAGGTGTTGAATGCAATTATTCGTGAGTATGGAAGTCCTCAGGCAGTTCATATTGAATTAGCAAGAGAGATGGCAAAAAATTTTCAGGAAAGACAAAAAATAGAAAAACAGATAAAAAAGAATCAGGAAAATAATGAGGTGATTGTAAAACAAATTAAAGAATATGGAGTATCAAATCCAACTGGATTGGATATTATTAAGTTTCGGCTTTGGAAGGATCAAAACGAAACTTGCATGTATTCTGGAAATCATATTTCGATTGCGCATTTGTTTCAACGTGGAGAGTATGATGTAGATCATATTATTCCTTATAGTATTTCTTTTAATGATAGTTATAGCAATAAGGTATTAGTAGAGGCAAAATATAATCGAGAGAAAGGAAATCGTTTGCCTTATGAGTATTTTGGAGGGAATGAAAGTTATTGGGAGAAGTATGAGATATTAGTAAAAAATACAATTAGAGATTCGAAGAAGAGGCAGAATCTGTTGAAGAAGAAGTTTACAGAGGAGGAGCGTCAGGCATTTAAGGAAAGAAATTTGACAGATACAAAATATATTACACGAGTTATATATAATTTGATTCGGAATTATCTTTTGATGAAACCTTATAAAAATGCCGGAAAGAAGGGGAAAATAAAGCAGGTATATGCAGTAAATGGAGCTATTACAGCATATATGAGGAAACGCTGGGATTTGGGGGAGAAGTCTAGGGCAACGGATAAACATCATGCAAAGGATGCTGTTGTAGTAGCTTGCTGTACGGATGGTATGATACAGAAGATTTCAAAAAATGTACAGGGGCGAGAATTAGCATATGCAGGAAATTTTCAGTTTGTAGATGTAGAAACAGGAGAAATCAGAGATAGAAATAATTTTACAAGAGAAGAATGGGATGCGGAGTATGGCGTAAAGATTCCTATGCCATGGAATTGGTTTAAAAAGGAAGTAGAGATGCGGATGGCGGATAATCCAATGTATTTTTTTGATGATTTAAGAAAGATGGGTTATCCATATCAGGAAAAAGTGAAACCGATTTTTGTATCTCGTATGCCGAATCATAAGGTGACAGGAGCAGGACATGCCGATACGATACGAAGCCCTCGTCATTATGAGTCGGAAGGAATTGTATTGTCCAAAACGGATATTAAACAGCTGAAATTGGATAAAGATGGTGAAATTCAAGATTATTATAATGCGGATAGTGACAGATTGCTGTATGAAGCATTAAAAAAACAGATGCAGTTATTTAGTGGAAATGCACAGAAGGCATTTGAGAAGGATTTTCATAAACCAAGGAAGGATGGAAGTGAAGGACCGATTGTTAGGAAGGTGAAACTAAGTAAAAAGCTGACAATGGGAGTGAAAGTAAACGGTGGAACTGGGATTGCTGAGAATGCGAATGGGTCAATGATACGGGTGGATATTTTTCGAGAGAATGGGAAGTATTATTTTGTTCCGATTTATACATCTGATACATTAAAAAAAGAGTTGCCGAATCGGGCGGCTACAGCACATAAGCCTTATAGTGAATGGAAAGTTATGAAGGAGGAGTGTTTTTTATTTAGTTTATATCCTAGAGATCTAATTTACGTGAAAAAAAAGGGAGGAATAAAGTTAAAAAAGAGTGTTGTAGATGAAAAACAAAAAGATGAGTGCTGGGTATATTTTATTAGTGCTAATATATCAACAGCTAGTATTGCAGGGATTGGTCATGATCACTCTTTTGAATTTGAAGGGTTGGGTATTCAATCATTAGGAATATTTAAGAAATATTCGGTTGATGTTTTAGGAAATAGGTTTGAAGTAAAAAGTGAAAAGCGTTTAAAGTTTTATAGTTAATTTAGAAAGAGGATGGTGATATGGGATATAAAAATATTATGATATCAAATTCGGTTAAATTGTCTGTTAAGAATCAACAATTACAAATTGGTGGAAAAGAGGATGTAACAATTCCATTGGAAGATATTAATTGTATTTTGATTGAAAATATGACAGTATCATTTTCCTCTTATTTATTACAGGCATGTTCGGAATATGGGATTGTGGTTTATTTTTGTGATGAAAAACATCTTCCTAATGCAGTATTGCTTCCAGTAGTAAGACATAGTAGACATTACAAAATGTTAAAAGCACAAATGGAGATTAATAAACCATTTCAAAAACGTTTGTGGCAGCAGTTGGTGATACAAAAAATTGAAAATCAAAGTCGTTGTCTTCAGTTTTTGAAAAGGGATGGTTGGAAACAGCTAGATAGTATGCAAAAACAAGTTCTTTCTGGTGATAAAACAAATGTAGAGGCAAGGGCAGCAGCATTGTATTTTCGGGAGTTAGTTGGGGTGAAGTTTTATAGAGAGGAGGATTCTATTATTAATGCAGCATTGAATTATGGTTATGCAATTCTTCGGGGGTTGATAGCAAGGACTTTGATATGTTATGGGTTTGAGCCTTCTATTGGATTGTTTCACCATAGTGAGTTAAACAGTTATAATTTGGCAGATGATTTTATTGAACCATTTCGACCAGTGGTAGATTTGTATGTAATGAACCATTTTCAAGATATAGAAAAAGAATCTGATTTAACACCAGAAAGGAAAAAGGGATTGTTTCGATTGCTTAGTTTTGATATGATGATTCAGGGAGAAAAACATTCTGTAAGTAATAGTGTGGATAAGGCAGTTATGAGTTTTAATAGTTGTTTGATGGGATTGAAGGAAGAATTATTACTTCCGGTTTTGATACTAGAGCAAGTTCATCAGTATGAGTAAGTTTATGAGAATGTTAGTATTTTTTGATTTGCCTGTAACAACTGCTAGTGAGCGTAAAGCTGCCACACAATTTAGAAAATTTCTTTTAAAAGATGGATATCATATGGTACAATACTCCGTTTATGCAAGAGTATGTAATGGAAATGATGCTGTGAGGAAACATGAAATGCGATTAAATGTTAATTTGCCAAAAGAAGGTTCAATTCGATTGCTTGTAATTACAGAAAAACAATATGAATCAATGCGAGTATTGCTAGGTGAAAAAACACAATTTGATTCAAGTGAAGTGACAGATTTGATGAATTTTTTTTAAAAATAGAAAATGGATAAGTTTTAGATAGTAGAAAGTAAGAAAATAATTGAAAAAATCCTAGAGAATATTAGATTTTCTAGGATTTTTTGTTCTCTATTATACCATACCAAAGGATATAAGGGAACTACGACCCCTCCTAAGAGGGTGCATCCGTCAGTAATATTATACCATACCAAAGGATATAAGGGAACTACGACTCTATGTTAAATCCATTTTCTACAGCGAAAATTATACCATACCAAAGGATATAAGGGAACTACGACGGCTCTGAATCTATATCGTACACGGCAAAGATT
Organism: uncultured Lachnospiraceae bacterium; assembly: GCA_910585855.1. Classification (GTDB taxonomy): domain Bacteria; phylum Bacillota; class Clostridia; order Lachnospirales; family Lachnospiraceae; genus MGBC114844. Next base: position 33,568 of record CAJUGZ010000002.1, read on the forward strand.
ATACCATACCAAAGGATATAAGGGAACTACGACTGTCCAAGTTTTCCATAATTCTTCTTTGTAATTATACCATACCAAAGGATATAAGGGAACTACGACTAAAACGCCCGTTTGCTTTGATATAGAACAATTATACCATACCAAAGGATATAAGGGAACTACGACGATAAAACAAGAAAGAAATGGAAAGCGTTTATTATACCATACCAAAGGATATAAGGGAACTACGACAAATGCGAATATACATATCTCTTATATCATATTATACCATACCAAAGGATATAAGGGAACTACGACCCCATAGTTGACATAGCAATATCCAGCCAGATTATACCATACCAAAGGATATAAGGGAACTACGACTACTGTAATTGATAAAAATACAATTCAAGGATTATACCATACCAAAGGATATAAGGGAACTACGACTGGATATAATGAAATGATAGATAGATTACAATTATACCATACCAAAGGATATAAGGGAACTACGACTTCATTCCATTTATCCTGAAAAGCCCTTAATTATACCATACCAAAGGATATAAGGGAACTACGACCATTTCCTTTCCGTTGCAATCGCTTCGTAGATTATACCATACCAAAGGATATAAGGGAACTACGACTCTGCTAATACATCCTTCTCCGCTTTAAGATTATACCATACCAAAGGATATAAGGGAACTACGACTCATCCCATGAAGTAAGGACAGCATCTTGTATTATACCATACCAAAGGATATAAGGGAACTACGACTACGATAGATCCAGATAGTCCACTTGGAGTATTATACCATACCAAAGGATATAAGGGAACTACGACATTATCATAATGCAGAATGGTGCAAGAGGTATTATACCATACCAAAGGATATAAGGGAACTACGACTATAATTTATCATATTTCTACCTTTCGATCATTATACCATACCAAAGGATATAAGGGAACTACGACAAGATTTCGGAACACCAGCTAGACGCAAACATTATACCATACCAAAGGATATAAGGGAACTACGACGCTGATATGTCGGCACAACAGCACAGCAAGATTATACCATACCAAAGGATATAAGGGAACTACGACCAAATTTGAGCCGTTCAGCATTGTCAGAGGATTATACCATACCAAAGGATATAAGGGAACTACGACATGCCATAAGCAGCCTTGGCGATAAATATCATTATACCATACCAAAGGATATAAGGGAACTACGACCTTTTCCTCTTTCAGCCTTACGGTCAAGTGATTATACCATACCAAAGGATATAAGGGAACTACGACCTTTTCCTCTTTCAGCCTTACGGTCAAGTGATTATACCATACCAAAGGATATAAGGGAACTACGACAAGAACTCACACTCATGTTCTTCTATCTCAATTATACCATACCAAAGGATATAAGGGAACTACGACGCAACGTGAAGCTGTGTGCCTAGCTTCACAATTATACCATACCAAAGGATATAAGGGAACTACGACACGAGCAATACGGGCGATTTTGCGTCCGAATTATACCATACCAAAGGATATAAGGGAACTACGACCGACAACAATGCAGTATTTACAGCCATCAATTATACCATACCAAAGGATATAAGGGAACTACGACGCGGACTTCCCACGAAAGAAAGTCCGCTGTATTATACCATACCAAAGGATATAAGGGAACTACGACCTTTTCTTAAGTTCTTTCATCATCTCTTCAATTATACCATACCAAAGGATATAAGGGAACTACGACTGTTATTGCATTTGCAAAATCTTTGTAATTATTATACCATACCAAAGGATATAAGGGAACTACGACACTGTACTCCGCTTTTCTATCATAATATTAATTATACCATACCAAAGGATATAAGGGAACTACGACCCAACGATAATAACTCGTTCTGGCTCAAGTATTATACCATACCAAAGGATATAAGGGAACTACGACTTTGGAGATACTTTATTTTCTCTCGATTCAATTATACCATACCAAAGGATATAAGGGAACTACGACAGTCCCTACGGTATCTTGCAATTCTTTAAATTATACCATACCAAAGGATATAAGGGAACTACGACGAAGTTTCAAGACATTTTATAGCAGTAAAGATTATACCATACCAAAGGATATAAGGGAACTACGACTCTTTTATAGCACGAAGTTCCACAAATTTGATTATACCATACCAAAGGATATAAGGGAACTACGACGCAAAAGCCTTTTAATGTCATTTTGCTGCAATTATACCATACCAAAGGATATAAGGGAACTACGACCCGTAGTCACCGCCTTGAAGGTTTAGACTTATTATACCATACCAAAGGATATAAGGGAACTACGACTTAGTTGTTTATGATAAATTTATGATAAATATTATACCATACCAAAGGATATAAGGGAACTACGACCACTAGTATACTCAGCATGTTTATTTAATTATTATACCATACCAAAGGATATAAGGGAACTACGACTGAGTATTAGTGTTATATTTAGCAATGTTTATTATACCATACCAAAGGATATAAGGGAACTACGACTGATGTTGATCAATTGTCATAACACCCTGTATTATACCATACCAAAGGATATAAGGGAACTACGACAATTCTCATCATTTACAATAATAATTCTTCATTATACCATACCAAAGGATATAAGGGAACTACGACTCCATTCGGAATCTAAATTATTATACTTCTATTATACCATACCAAAGGATATAAGGGAACTACGACGTTCTTCTTACCTAATTCTGGATAATACCTATTATACCATACCAAAGGATATAAGGGAACTACGACTTCCGGCTCTTGCTCCGCCTTTGCTTCTGCATTATACCATACCAAAGGATATAAGGGAACTACGACATTTTTTTATACTTATCAATATAAGTATCAATTATACCATACCAAAGGATATAAGGGAACTACGACTTCGTAATGCAGCATTTGGAACACATTGGTATTATACCATACCAAAGGATATAAGGGAACTACGACAAATTCATTTATCTCAGACGCACGCAATTAATTATACCATACCAAAGGATATAAGGGAACTACGACGAACGAACACACCTATTTTAATGTTGTCTTATTATACCATACCAAAGGATATAAGGGAACTACGACACTTTCCAGCCATTATCCATTAATGTTTGTATTATACCATACCAAAGGATATAAGGGAACTACGACGCAATATTAACTGAAGTCGCTCCCATGACAATTATACCATACCAAAGGATATAAGGGAACTACGACGTTATCAATCTTTCTTTCTTTTCTGAAACGATTATACCATACCAAAGGATATAAGGGAACTACGACCTGACACATCAGATGCGAATAGCCCTGATTATTATACCATACCAAAGGATATAAGGGAACTACGACTCGCACTATTAAAACCCCAGTACTGTCGTGATTATACCATACCAAAGGATATAAGGGAACTACGACATAATGTTTGTTCTACCTTTATAAAATATATTATACCATACCAAAGGATATAAGGGAACTACGACGTCAGAATTTTTTGAAGTTAAGGGGACTATATTATACCATACCAAAGGATATAAGGGAACTACGACAGAAAAAGGAATCGCCTTATCGGTTTGTTTATTATACCATACCAAAGGATATAAGGGAACTACGACACTGGCTTTCCACCAGTTCCTACTGCATCCATTATACCATACCAAAGGATATAAGGGAACTACGACTATGATAGGAGAATAGAGAATATATGAAAGATTATACCATACCAAAGGATATAAGGGAACTACGACATGGATTTCATCCTATAACTATTTGGACTTATTATACCATACCAAAGGATATAAGGGAACTACGACATTAGAGTTGCAGCATGTTCTTCCTGACCTATTATACCATACCAAAGGATATAAGGGAACTACGACCCATGTCTGAGTAGATTTTTCTCTTATAAATTATACCATACCAAAGGATATAAGGGAACTACGACATAAAAATTAGTTTGTAATGCTTTTTCTTTATTATACCATACCAAAGGATATAAGGGAACTACGACGTCAAAATTCTTTGAAGTTAAGGGGACTATATTATACCATACCAAAGGATATAAGGGAACTACGACTCAGTCCTCCTTAACCTCTGGCAGTCCTGCATTATACCATACCAAAGGATATAAGGGAACTACGACTTTTGTTTCACTCATTGTTTTATCTCCTTTATTATACCATACCAAAGGATATAAGGGAACTACGACACTTTTCTTTGTGTCATTATTCTGAGAATTATTATACCATACCAAAGGATATAAGGGAACTACGACTTTTCTGAAACGTTGGCATTGATTCCTAAAATTATACCATACCAAAGGATATAAGGGAACTACGACCACTCATTATATATAGAAGAATCGTTGTACATTATACCATACCAAAGGATATAAGGGAACTACGACAGCCGGAATAGAGTAAGCGGTAGCATCCTCATTATACCATACCAAAGGATATAAGGGAACTACGACTGTAAATCCTCCTGTAAAGTTTTATTTATGATTATACCATACCAAAGGATATAAGGGAACTACGACACGCTAGCCACTCTGTTTCAGTGCCGGGGAATTATACCATACCAAAGGATATAAGGGAACTACGACTCCATAAGAATGATGTATATAACACCATTCATTATACCATACCAAAGGATATAAGGGAACTACGACTTCCCAAATAAACTTAATTGCCCATCTACTATTATACCATACCAAAGGATATAAGGGAACTACGACCAGAAAGAGTCACAAAAGGAATTAGCAGATATTATACCATACCAAAGGATATAAGGGAACTACGACGTATAATAGTCAATTTTTTTATTATCATTTATTATACCATACCAAAGGATATAAGGGAACTACGACTTCGGCAGAAAAGTAATTCAGGATGCTTTAATTATACCATACCAAAGGATATAAGGGAACTACGACCAAGACCAGCGCAGGAGTTAGCAGAGAAAAATTATACCATACCAAAGGATATAAGGGAACTACGACCATTGATCCGTTAAATTTGTGGTATCATTTATTATACCATACCAAAGGATATAAGGGAACTACGACAAATCCTTGTAATAATTAAACTTTACCATAATTATACCATACCAAAGGATATATGTTGTGGTTACACAAATGGTATGTGGTAATCCTAATCTATCAACACCAAGATGTATTTTTATTCCCGATTTTTTCCCGCATCATATCCTTTTTCTTGTGCTGTATTGGCATTTTTGGATACTTTTCGGATCCACAATTAACATGGTCGTTTGCAGATTACGTCCTTTTTCTTTCCGCTCTATTTCTACTAACTTGCGTGAAACTTTATCCAATATGGTCATATCATTTTTATCTGGAGTCGTCCAATTATGATAATGATAGCATACATTTTGTCACTTTGGAAAATCTTGTGGAAGAGCACATCAAGAACATCCTTCTTTCAAGAAATACAAGATGGCGCAAAAAATATCATAGGTATCATAAATGCAAGGGCGTGTTATCTTTTTTTCATTTCGTATTTGTTCAAACTGTTTTCACTTGGATAAGTTTTTCTCATTTCAATAAATTCCTTTTTTCTTTTATAATAATCTTTTTTTTGAAAATGTCTAGATACTAAACAGGTTCTAAAGGTATCTGCAAGTTTTTTTGTAAGGGTAATCAGTTCTTTATTTTCATAAAAATCTTTGATTGCCTGTGGCTTGGTAAGGGCATCATAGGAAACAAGTTCTTCTGCAGTAAGTCCTAGTTGTTTTCCTTCTTTTTATGCCATTGTGATTTGTTGTGCTAGATGCAGCAGTTCTCCTATCACTTGCTCATTGGTAGGCATCATATTTAAGTATCAATGGACTGTATTTTGCATCATTTCGCTAAATTTTTCGGATTTTACTACATTAGTATGGCGATTAGAGCTGTATTTGTTCGGTAATCAATTTTTTCAAAAGTTCCACTGCAAGGTTTTTCTCTTTCATTTTGGAGATTTTCTGTAAAAATTTTGGATCAAAAAGAGAAAGTTCTTGTGAAACAACGGAAAATAAATTGATGACTCCTTCACTTTTAATACTTGCTTTTAACAGCTCATTGATATGGGTATTTAATTCAGGCAAAGAAAGTTGGTTGCTCCATGTGACAATAGTTCTTTTGCCATTTCATAACCTATACTGCTGAACGCATCTGTGATTAGTGCTGTTTAATATCCTCCTTTGATAAATGCTGATTATTCATTATCAATAACATTGAAATTTATATCATACAATCAACTGGATTACAATGATATATCTTGCGTCTTTGATTTCTCTTTTTTTATCAATACCATCTTTAGGGGTTGTTTGTCTTTCGGATTGCCGAGATAGCCATAAGGCACGTTTCAACAAGCATATCTTATACAATAATTTTATTTTATTTGCTGTACGGCAGGGACAGGATAAGCCAGATTGGAGTAGAATTTCTTTTTGTTTTCCTGTTCGATTACTGTAATTGGAAATTCGACAGTGTCCCAGTTTAATTCTCCTCCAAATTCCATATAATAACCAAAATGATAGCAAATCGTATAATTTTCGGGTTCTGTTATGGAAGCAATACGGGGTTCTAGATAAAAAGCTCCCATATAAGTTTCCGGGTAAAGTGGTAGAATATTAATGACATCATAGGAATAGAAAGCCATTTTTTCTCCATTTTCATGAATCAGTTCAATCTAAACTGGTGTTTTATAATAATAGTAGTCAAAAGGAAACCATCCTTTGGTTCGGCTGTTTCATCCACTTTTATATAGGCTGAAAAATTTTTGATTCCTGCAACCAGTATATAGAGATATTGATTATAATCAGTCATATCTTTGGCAATAATTTCTTCTGGTGTAAGTTTATATTGATGAAAATTTCCTTCTCCATTTGCAATGACATAAAATCCTTGATTTGATGTAATGTCTATCGAGAAGGAATTATATTGATAATAGAAAGGCTGTTTTCCTTTATTTTTAACTTCTATGATTATAACAGATAAAATCTCCTGCTAAGTAAAGGCTTTGATCAAAGTTTAGTTTTAGAACAACATTTTTTTCATTTCGTTGTGCATCGGACAGAATAAAAATTAAGAGGATTTCAATTAGGAAACTACAGAAAATAGAAATCCATATTTTTCTCATTTTATTTTTTCTCTTTTTACTTTAATTAGGTTTTTCCCAGAAAGGACGCCAAAATCCAAAGAAAGATCCACTTCGGGTTCGCTTGCGCTTAGCATTTCCTCGTAGCGGACACTAAGTTGCTAAAAGACAGTACCTAAGTGCCAACGGAAAATGATGACCCTGCGCAGACCTTTCTTTGGATTTTAAGACTTTAGAAGTGGGGAACTTCTTAATTAGATAGGATCATTTATTTTTAAGGCAATATAAAGGATAACTGCTTCCTTAAATTTTCTTGGATTAAAACCAGTTTTTCTTGCTATTTTATCTAATTGGTATTGCAGTGTATTTTTATGCAGATAGTGTTGTTCGCAGGTTTTTTTTAAAGACATATTGTTGGCAAAATAGGTTTTTAGAAGTTCCTGTTCTTTTTTGGAAAGAGATAATAGGGTTCTTTTTAGAAAATGTTCTTTTGTTTCTTTTGTTAGACTTCCCAGTAATAGTTCCAAATCTAATTCATCAAAAATAGCTATGGTTTCTGTTCCAAATAGGCTTTGCAGGGCAATTTTTGCGCAGTGATAGGATTGATGCTGTTTGGATAGTGGTGCGGCATTTCCTACTCCGATTTGAAGGAATGGAGTGTTTTTATCAGCTAATTTTTTTAGAATAGTAAGACATTTTTTTTGGTTGTTTGATTCTATTAATAAGATATATTCGTTGGGATAGTTAAAGGTATATAAAATCGAACCAGTCTGCTCAAAGGCATAATAAATATGATTTTCTATTGCAGAAAAATTGGATGGACTATAGTGAGAGTTTAATTTTACAATAATGGTTTGATAAAGAGTATTCTGGTTTATATGGTATTTTTTTAGAAAGTCGGAGAAGTAGTCCTGGTTTATGTAATCATGATAAATAATAGAGCGAATCATATGGTTGATTTGCGTTTTTTTTGTATGTTCATGGAGGTCGAGTTCATGTTCTCTTAAAAGCAGTGTTGTTATCTTTTGGGCGAGATAGGCATATTTTCGGACTTCTTCCGGGATACCAGTAATTCCTATTACAGCAGTGATTTCTCCTTTATAAATAAATGGGATATTGACTCCTTTTTGAGTTCCGGCAAAGCTGTCATCTGTTGTTACTTCTATACTTTTTCCGGTTTGGGCAACCGATTTTCCAATTTCGTGATAGTCTCCAATTCGCTTTTTATTTGTACTGGCAAAGATAATTCCATTTGTATCAATAAAATTAATATCGTGTTCACAGACATCTTTAATAGCTTCTACGATTTGCTGGGTAATGGCTTGCTGAATAATTTTTGGCATGAATAGAACCTCCCTTTAAAATGATATGTATATTATAATAAAAAATAATAAGTTTTTCAATAAAACTATGGTACAAATAACATATTTTTTTTGAATTAGAAATGATAGGATAAAATTATAAAAGATAGTTTTAGAAAGGGAGCTGAGAGGGATGAAGGTTGTTGTAGCGATTGATTCATTAAAAGGAAGTTTATCTTCTTTAGAGGCAGGAGAGGTAGTTCGGGAGGGAATTTGTTCTGTGCTGCCAGATGCAGAAGTAATAGTACGTCCTCTTGCAGATGGAGGGGAAGGTACTGTGGAGGCATTGACTTTTGGAATGGGAGGGAGATTTGTACAGATAAAAGTAACAGGACCTTTAGGAGAATTAGTAAATTGTACTTATGGTGTAATAGAAGAAAAAAAATTGGCGATAGTTGATATTGCTGGCGCAGCAGGGATTACGCTTGTAGCAAAGCAGGATAGAAATCCTATGAATACTACTACATATGGAGTAGGAGAAGTGATTCGGGATGCAATCGGAAGGGGATGTCGGCATTTTATTGTTGGAATTGGCGGAAGTGCAACAAATGATGGAGGAGTAGGGATGCTTCAGGCGTTAGGATTTGGAATGTTAAATCAGGATGGAAGACAAGTTTCGCTTGGGGCAAAGGGATTGGAAGAACTTGCAGTGATTACAGAGGATAACGTGCTGCCGGAGCTGAAGGAGTGTAGCTTTCGTATTGCTTGTGATGTGAAAAATGTATTATGCGGAGAACAGGGATGCAGTGTCGTTTTTGGTCCACAAAAGGGAGCAACACAGGATATGGTGCAGCAGATGGATCGATGGCTGGAAAGATATGCGTTACTTACTTCTGAGAAATTGGAGCGTGCAGATGCATCACAGGCAGGAACTGGTGCAGCCGGAGGGTTGGGATTTGCATTTCTTTCTTATATGAATACCGTGTTAGAATCTGGAGTTCAGATTGTTTTGGAAGAAATTGGACTGGAGAGATATATAAAAGAGGCAGATTTTGTAGTAACTGGAGAAGGAAGGCTGGATGGACAGACTATATTTGGAAAAGCACCAATTGGGGTAGCGGCTCTTGCAAAGAAATATCAGAAAAAGGTTTTGGCATTTTCTGGCTGTGTGGCAGAAGATGCCGTAGTGTGCAATCAATACGGGATTGATGCTTTTTTCCCGATTCTTCGAAACGTACAGACACAGGAGGAAGCGATGGAAAAAAAGAATACAAAGAAAAATCTGTTTGCTGCGGTAGAACAGGTATTTCGATTAATTGCATGTATTTGGTAATGAAGGGGACGCTAAAATCCAAAGGAAGGTTCACTCCGAGCCCGCTTTCGCTTAATATTTTCTATTTTCATAGCGGACACATAAGGCACGAAAACACAGCAATACTATGCCTAAGTGCCGATGGGAAATGATGACCCTGCGTAGACCTTCTTTTGGATTTTGACTGTGTATTTCCACCGGAAAACAGAATGATTGAAGGAGAGAAACATGGATAAGAAACAGTTACGAGAAGAGATTTTAGAACAAATAGAAAGACCAAAGATACCAGATACTACTTATTCTGTACTGCAGTTTGGAGTTGTTCCAAATAGAGAGCAAGTTCAAACAGTATCTTTGCAGCAGGCAATCGATCAGGTGTCTGCTTTGGGTGGGGGAAAATTGGTATTTCCGGCTGGATGTTATTATACTGGAGCATTGCGGATGAAAAGTAAAGTGGAACTTCATTTGGAAAGTCAGGATACCATACTTTTATTTATAAATAAGGCGGACGAGTGCCATTATCCATTAGTGCTTTCTTATTGGGAATCAACGCCTTGCTATAATTTTAGTTCTTTGCTCTATGCCTATAAAGAAAAGGATATTGCAGTAACAGGAAAAGGAGTGTTAGACGGCGGTGCGGATACAGAGCATTGGTGGAATTGGCATCATCAGGTAGAACAGGCATGGTCTGCTGACCGACCGGATTTGCAGCTTGCAGATCGAAAACTGCTGCGGAAGATGAATGAGGATGGAGTGTCAATAGAACAAAGAAGATTTGGAGAGGGACACTATCTTCGTCCTAATTTTGTTCAGATGATTCAATGTGAGCGGGTACTGATTCAGGGGATAACTTTGAAAAATAGTCCAATGTGGCAGCTTAATCCAGTTATCTGCAAAAGTGTTACAATAGATGGGGTTATTATGTCTAGTCATGGGGCGAATAATGATGGTTGTGATCCGGAAAGCTGTAATGGAGTGTATATTTGTCACTGTCGTTTTGATACAGGGGATGATTGTATTAGTTTGAAATCAGGTCGGGATCGAGATGGACGAATTGCGAATCAGGCATGTGAAAATGTGTTAATTGAGAAAAATGAATTTGCGGACGGACATGGAGGAATTGCACTTGGCAGTGAGATGAGCGGCGGAATAAGGCGGGTAGTGGCTGTAGATAATTATTTCAGCAGTCCTCATTTAAACTATGCACTTCGTCTAAAGAGCAATGCCAGACGGGGTGGACGGGTGGAGGAGATCATATTGGCAGATAGTGTAATTGATTCTGTGCATGGTGCGGCTGTACATGGAACGATGCTTTATGAGGATGGAAGAAACGGCTGTTATTTGCCAGTATTTCAAAATATTTTAATTGAAAATATAAAGGCATATGGGGGTGATTATGGAATTTTTTTGGAGGCTTTTGAGGAAGTACCGATTCAGGGATTGGTTTTACGCAATATTCAAATTGATGGGGTGCAGCAATTATTATATAGCAGAAATTGGAAAAATCCAGCGATGGAATATGTGGTAATCAATGGAAAACGGTTTCCACGTCCATGGAATGTTCGAATACTTGGAGTACCAATAAAAGGAACTGTTGTAACAGCTACTGCAGAAGGCTTTAAAGAAGAGGAAGTGTATCAATATTATTGGCAAACCTCTTGGGATGGAATTACATGGAATGAGAGCGGAAAAGGAAAACAGTTTTTAGTGCCTGAAAATGCAGTATATCTGTCGGTTCGGGCAGAAAATCAAGAGGGTGAGTCACAGAACAGTTGTAATTATTTGATTTTAGAACAACAGGATATAAAATTGTTTAGTGAAAAACAGCAGAGATTGATTTGCAGAGGAATGTTAAAAAAAGAAACGTCTGTTTTAATGAAAGAAAAGATTACCAGACAGCAGCTTGCAGAGATGTTGATGCCTTTGGCAAATGTTGGATTTTCCAACTCATTGGAAGAAGCATTACAAATTGCAGTGAAAAAGGGATTTTTAGCACGGACAATAGATGGACAATTTCTTCCAGAAGGTTATATAACACGACAGGAGATGGCTACAGTTGCTATGCAGGCATGTGGCATAAATTATCGAAATGCTTCTAGTACAATGCCTGTATGTGCTGATGTCAAAAAAGTGGGAAATCATTATGGAACAAATGTGGCACGATCTCTTTACTTTGGATTTATGGAATTAGAGAAAGATGGGTGTTTTGATCCAGAACGGTTGGTAACAATACAAGAAGCAATCGATATTTTAAATCGGGTAGCAGATTTTGCCGGAATTTAAAAAATTCGATTAAAGTAAAGAAGGAGAAATGATATGGCTCGTTTATATGTAAAAATAAAAGAAAAGGATAATGTAGCTGTAGCAGTACAGGATATAAAAGCCGGAACAAGGATTACAGAAGATTTAACAGCAAATCAGGATATTCCACAGGCACATAAAATTGCACTGTGTGATATTTCAGCAGGGAAAGAGATTATTCGCTATGGAGTGGTATTAGGATATGCAATTCATGAGATTCGAAAAGGAGATTGGATCAATGAACATATGCTGGAACTTCCAGAGAGTCCATCACTCGATCATCTGGAATATGGTACAAATTTAGTAGAGATGGAAAATCTACCCATGCCAAAAAGAACAACCTGGATGGGATATCGCAATCAGACAGGACCAGCCGGAACTAGAAATTTGCTTGGAATTGTAACAACAGTTCAATGTGCAGCGGGAGTACTTCAGGTAGCAGTAGAACAGATGAAAAAGGAACTGCTGCCAAAATATCCAAATGTAGATGATATTGTAGCTGTTACTCATCCTTATGGATGTGGAGTAGCCATTCATGCACCATTAGCAGAGATCCCGATTCGTGCCATTACAAACATTATTCGTCATCCTAATTTTGGCGGTGAGATTATGGTAGTAGGACTGGGATGTGAAAAGCTGACTTATTCCTATGTACTGCCGCAGGAGGATATTACAAAAGAAAATGTTTTGACGCTGCAAGATTATGCAGGACATGATGCGATGATGCAGGCAATTTTTGAAATGGCAGAAAAGAAACTGCAAAAATTAAATAAACGTCATAGAGAGGAACTGCCATTAAGTGAATTATTGATTGGTATGCAATGCGGCGGCAGTGATGCGTTTTCTGGAATTTCAGCAAATCCAAGTGCAGGATATGCAGCCGATTTGTTGGTGCGTGGTGGTGCAACCGTGATGTTTAGTGAAGTGACAGAGGTAAGAGATGGAGTACAGATGCTGGCAGCCCGTTGTGTTGATGCACATACAAGAGATCGATTGGTAGAAGAGATGAAATGGTATGATAAATATTTAGCGGAGGGCGGTGTAGGAAGAGATGCCAATCCAACGCCCGGAAATAAGGCAGGTGGTCTTTCTAATATTGTGGAAAAAGCAATGGGAAGTATTGCAAAGAGCGGAAGCAGCCCGATTGTAGAGGTTCTTTCTCCGGCAGAAAAGCCAACAAAACACGGATTAATTTATGCTGCTACTCCAGCTAGTGATATTGTATGCGGTCCAAGTCAGGTTGCCAGTGGAATTGGACTTCAGGTATTTATGACTGGACGTGGAACACCTTATGGATTGGCGATAAGCCCGGTGATTAAGGTATGCAGTCGTAAGGAGATGAAGGCACATTGGTTTGACTTGATCGATATTTCTGCAGGTGCTGTGGTTACTGGAGAAGCAACTATTCAAGATGTGGGAGAGGAAATTTTTGATATGATTTTGGATGTAGCAAGTGGTTTGAAAAAGCCTTATAGTGATCAATATGGGTTTCATAATGATATGTGTATTTTTAATCCGGCACCGATTACCTAGGAGGGAGGACGGCTGGAATCGGAAGGAAGGTCTATTCTGAGCCCGCTTGCGCTTAGCATTTCTTATTTTCATAGCGGACACATAAGGTGCTAAAATACAGCAACACAGCACCTAAGTGCCGACGGGAAATGATGATCCTGCATAAACCTTCCTTTGGATTTTAGCGTCCTTTTTGGAAAAAAATGCCCCCTGTTATAAGAAAATTTATTAGGATAGAAAGGATTTATAAATGGGAAAGATTGCTTTATTAGTACCAAAGGATGAAATGCTTTATCAGGCACATAATATTTTGCAGGAAAAAAAGTATGAAATCTGGGATATGCAGGTAGTGAGTACAGAAACTGCTGTGGCAGAAGCACAGCAGTTGATTGCAGCGGGAGCATCGATTTTGATTGCCAGAGGACTGCAGGCGTCTTTAATTAAACAGCAGACGGATATTCCTGTAGTGGAGATTGTGCTGACTGCGCAGGAGATGGCATTATTAATTATGCGTGCAAAGCAGATTATAAAGAAGGCAAAACCAGTGATTGCAGTAGTTGGCTTTCGTAATATGTTTTGTGATATGTCTTATTTTAATGAATTGTTTCAAATTGAGCTACGGACTTATTTTGTCAGTGATGGGGAAGAATTGGAATATTTGACTCGATTGGCAATAAAAGAACAGGCAGATTTGATTATTGGCGGGGATATAGCTGTTGCGGTAGCATCGGAAAACGGCATACCCTCGCTTTTTTTGTCGACAACGGAAGAGTCGCTGCGGCAGGCTTTTTTAATTGCTGAGCGTATGGAGTATGCTATTAATGCAGAGAAAAAGTCTGCTGCACAGATGGAAACGTTATTGGATTATTCTTATAATGGGATTTTGCGTTTTAATGCAGACGGAAAGATTATTGCTGTCAATCAGGTATTTGAAAGTATGATAGGGAAGACAAGAGAAGAGTTAGAAGATCAGCCGATACAGCAGGTGGTATCTGGCATAGAAGAAACCGGAATTCGTCAGGTGCTTGAAGAAGGAAAGGAATATCTGACTTTTGTAGAGTGGAATCGGGTTTCGATATTTGCTGCATTAGCACCAGTTCTTGTAGAAAATCAAGTGGATGGGGGGATTTTGACTTGTCATAGAGCAAAACAGCAGAGAGTGCCGGAAAAGAGAGAGTGTGAGAAGAAAGAACAGATAAAACTGCCTCCTTTTACGCAGTTTTCCGATTTGCTGCAGCAATCGCCGCTTATGAAGAGATGTGTACAGCGGGCAAAGCAGTATGCTATATCGGAACGACCGGTTGTACTGATCGGGGAGGCAGGAACGGAGAAAAGGATGTTGGCAGAAAGTATGCATAACAGCAGCAGCCGTAGCAGTGGACCGTTTTTGGCGGTATCTGGGAGAGGCGTTTCTGATGAAGAACAAAAAAATTTGCTTTTTGGTGAACAAGGAGCAGTTGTTTTGGCACAGGGAGGTACTTTGTTGATTCAGGAGGCAGAATATCTGACAGCAGCAAATCAGGAGCGGCTTTGTGAGCTGATTCGTTATAAAAGCTGTTTTGGAATACGAACAAAATTGGGCTCGAAGTTGGATGTACGGATTATGGTGACGGTAGAACATTCATTGGCGGAGTTAAGGAGAAAGAAGAAATTAGACGGAGAGTTCTATTATCTTCTTTCCGGGTTGGAATTGGAAATACCGCCGCTTCGGATGCGGTCGGAAGATTTGGTAAGAAAATTGGAGGATACGATTCGGGAGTGTAATGAGCGTTATGGGCGATATCATGTGCTTACAAATGGTGCAAAACAGGTGCTTTGGAATTATTTATGGGAAGGAAATTTGCTTCAGGTGGATAGTTTTTGTGAAAGAATGATTCTTACAGCAACTTCTCGTTCGTTGGATGAAATTTTTGTAAGGGAACTTTTAGAAGAATTGTATTCTAAAAAAACAGAGTTAGAGAAAAGTGAAAATTCTGTGCAGAATAGGGATAGGTCTGAAACAGGAGAGGTGAAAAATAAGGAAGCAGAGCGAATTAGGGAATTGCTTCAAATCTATGGAGGGAATCGGGAAAAGACGGCGGAGGCTTTGGGGATTAGTAAGGCAACACTTTGGCGGCATATGAAAAAGTTTGGGATTCGGTAAAATTGGAAAATAAAGTGATAAAGCGATTGGATAGCAGTTTGAAAAAGATTTGAAATGATCTGAGATGAACTTGAAATGAATTTGAAAACAATTTGAAATACTGTTTACTTTATTGGAAAAGGTGTTTTTGTTTTAGAAATTCTGTCAATAGTAGGAAAAAGAAATTGTTATTATAATTTGAGCATAACAGATTATAGGTACAAGCAGTAAAAAAGCATAAAAATTAAGAATGGAGAGGAAAAAAGATGAAGATAGGATTTATTGGGTTGGGTATTATGGGCAGACCAATGGCAAAAAATTTAGTGAAGGCAGGTCATCAATTAGTGGTTTTTGATTCTCATAAGGAAGCGATAGAAGATTTGGTATCCTGTGGTGCAGCGGCTGCTGCTAATGCTAAGGAGGTAGCTTCCCAAGTGGAAGTGGTAATTACTATGGTACAAAATTCTCCTCAGGTAAGAAGAGCTGTTTTAGGGGAGAATGGAATTGTGGAAGGTGCGAAAGCTGGATTGGTTTTTATTGATATGAGTTCGATTGATCCAATGGAAAGTAAGGCGATTGGTGCAGAGATTGCTCGTTATGGGATAGAGATGATGGATTGTCCAGTATCTGGGGGAGAACCGAAGGCAGTGGATGGTACATTATCGGTTATGTGCGGCGGTAAGAAAGAATTATTTGAGAAATATTATGATATGTTGATGGCGATGGCAGGATCGGTAGTTTATGTAGGGGAATTGGGTTCTGGAAATGTGGCGAAATTGGCAAATCAAATGGTAGTTGCCATTAATATTGCGGCTGTTTCGGAAGCCTTGATATTTGCGAAAAAAGCTGGCACAGATCCGAAATTGGTTTATCAGGCGATTCGGGGTGGATTGGCAGGTTCTACGGTTATGGACGCAAAAGCACCGATGATGTTAAAGGGGGATTATAAACCCGGATTTCGTATTGAACTGCATATTAAAGATTTGAGTAATGCTTTAAATGCAGCACATGCGATTAGTTCTCCAGCCCCATTGACAGCACAGCTTATGGAGGTAATGCAGTTTTTAAAGGCAGAGGGATTGGAGAAGGAAGATCATTCCAGTATTGTAAAATACTATGAAAAAATTGCTGGAACAAGTATTGTAAAATAGAGGAAAAGGCAGGTGGTTGGTGTGAATACCGATTTTATAAAGGGTGTAATTGTTCCGATCCTGACACCGATCGATACAGATGAAATGATTGATGAAGAGAAAATGAGAGAACAGGTTGATTATGTGATCGAAGGCGGTGTGCTGGGAATTTTAGCATTTGGAAGCAATGGAGAGTTTTATGCAGTCGAAGAAGAGGAAATGGAGCGGGGATTAAAAATAATTGTGGATCAAACTGCTGATCGAGTTCCAGTATATTTTGGTATTGGTGCAATTAGTACTAAGAAATGTATTCGTCTGGCTCAGATGGCGGCTGCAAACGGTGCTGCTGGTATTTCTATTTTGCAGCCGATGTTTTTAAAACCAACAGAGGACGAACTGTTTTTACATTTTAAGCGAATTGCCGAGGCAGTTCCTGAAATGCCGGTATTGTTATATAACAATCCGGGACGTGTGGGTTATACATTATCTGGCGATTTAGTGGAACGTCTTGCAAATCAAGTGGAAAATATTGTAGGAATGAAGGATACGAGCGGTGATATTACCCAAACGGCAGAATTTATTCGAAGAACAAGGGCAGTTGATTTTAAAGTATTTGGCGGAAAAGATACTTTGCTGTATGCTTCTTTGTGTCATGGTGCTGTTGGCGGAGTATGTACGGCAGCAAATTTTATGCCAGAGTTAATTATTGATGTGTATAACAAGTTTATAGTCGGAGATTTGCAGGGGTCTTTGGAAGCACAGTTTCGGTTAAACCCGGTTCGGCTTTCTATGGATGGAGCCAGTTTTCCGGTAGCAGCAAAGGATATGGCAAATTTGCGTGGGCGTAAGATTGGTGTACCATATACACCAAATTTACCTACACCGGAAGGAGCAGTATTACATAAGATAGAGTCTGAGATGCAGAAAGCAGGATTGCTTGAATAGAGAATAAATAAGAGAAAGAGAATGAGAGAATAAAAGAATAAGCCAAAAGGCTGATTGGAAAGGGAGGATTTATTTTATGAAAAAGATAGTCAGAAATACTGTTTCTGCAGCATTGTGCTGTGCAATGGCAATGAGTATAACGGCTTGCGGCGGAAATTCTTCTACTACAAAAACAACAACTAATGCTGCTACAACAACTGTATCAAGTGATTCGAATACCACAACAACTGCAGAAACAACAACTGCTTCTGAAATTACAAAACCGGATTCTATTCGAATCGTTGTAAATGGCACAATTCTTCAGGAAGGGATTTCAGAGCTTGCCAATCAGTTAAGTGAATTGGTTGGAGTAGAGTATATATTTGATCAGCAGGATCACAGTGGTTATACAGATGCCGTGGGTCGGGTATTGGCTTCCGGTGACTGGCCAGATGTAATTTTAT
Source organism: uncultured Lachnospiraceae bacterium (assembly GCA_910585855.1). Lineage (GTDB taxonomy): Bacteria > Bacillota > Clostridia > Lachnospirales > Lachnospiraceae > MGBC114844. Next base: position 51,774 of record CAJUGZ010000002.1, read on the forward strand.
TGCCTGCTGGATTATACTCTACTTATGCAACAACAGGTGCTTTATGGGATATGACAGCAGCTTATGAAGTATGGAAAGAGGAATTAGGAGATCGGCTAATATCAGATGTAAATGATGGTTTAAAAATTAATGGTGCTTTATATGGTTTTGCTCCTACACGTGGAAATGGATGTGTAACTTATGTAAAACAGGCATGGTTAGATGCAGTTGGAATTCAGCCTCCTACTAATTGGGATGAATATTATAATATGTTACGACTATTTACAGAAAATGATCCAGATGGAGATGGTCTAAATGATACGTATGGAACAGGTGCTGCTGGCATTGCAGGAAGCGGAGCTCCTTATGTACACTATTTACCAGAATTTTACCAACATGCGTATCCAGACTTTTTACAGGATGAAGACGGTGTTTGGTATGATGGATTTGCTACTCAGGAGATGAAGGATGCTTTATCACGGCTGCAGGATGCTTATCAGGCGAAGTATCTGGATCCGGAATTATTAACAGATGGTACGAATGATGTACGAAATAAGTTCTATGAAGATAAATTTGGTGCATTTACCTATTGGGCAGGTACTTGGAATCAGAATATTATTGACAATCTGGCAATTCAAGGGCTGAGTACAGATTTAGTTGTTTTAGAACCGATTGAAGGTTTGGATTATTATTTGGAAAGACAGTCTGCTGTATGGTGTATTACCAGTGCTTGTCAGAATCCAGAGGGAGTATTTGAATATTTTATAAAGCCTATGCTGGATAATGGGGAGGTACAGTTCCGCTATACTTATGGTGCAAAGGGATTTCATTGGGATGATAAAGCAGAAACAATTATAGTGGGGGAAGGGAATGACGCAGTGGAACAGAGTTATCAGGAAGGGGAGTTTCATATGCTGGTAAATCAGGAGAATAAGACATTGTTTACAAAAAATCATTTAGATCCTGCTTTAACAGTAGCTCCTATGGATAATTCGCCTCAGTCGGAAACAGATGCAGCGATTGCAAGTAATCAATTATTTATTGAACATTCGAAATTGGCTCCATTTATTCCGGCTTCAGATGTATTGAATGATTATAATGGAGATATTTGGGAAATTCGAAGACGAGTCATGACGGAAATTGTTGTAAATGGAAATGATATTGATACATGGATGGAATATTATGCTGCTAATACAAATGAGATGGTGGATGAGGTGCTTACTGATTTAAATAAATAGAGGTTTTTTGGGAGAGAACGCTAAAATCCAAAGGAAGGTTCACTCCGAGTCCGCTACGAGGAAATGCTAAGCGAAAGCGAGCTCGGAATAGACCTTCCTTTCAATTTTAGCGTTCCTCTCTTATGAAAAAATAATATTGTAAATAATCTATCTGTAACTTGATTTATTGATAAAGAAATTTTTATTGAAATGCAGCGTATTTGGCAGTGGACAATCTAAAAAAAAGGTATTATTATTTAATGATATTGATATTTATTTTGTTGGTTTGTAAAAAATCAATAATTTTATGATATCATTAGAAAGGAAAATTACTTTATGAATAATATAGAATTGTTTGGGGAAACGATGAAAATCGTTCGGGATGGAGAATATACAATCGATAATACAATTTATAAGTTAAAACTTTCAAAGGAAGATTATAGACAGGCAATTTATATTCCTGCCGGAGCTATTGCCTGTCAGAAAGAAGAGAAGGATAAAATTCCACATGTAATGATGGGACGCTGCAATTATTCTGTGAAAAATCAAGATTCTTTTGCTGCTGCGCAGGAAATAATAAATGGTTATTATTATCAAAACGATAAAAGTGCAAAACCTGTTTTAGTTTTGAATTTTGCCAATTCCATAAATCCGGGTGGCGGTGTTATTCGGGGAGCGAAAGCACAGGAAGAAGATTTGTGCCGAAAAAGTACACTATATGCTTCTTTGACTAGTTTAGGGGCAGAACCTTTTTATATGATTCATAGAAAAGAGTATACTCCATTGGCATCGGATGCGATGATTCTTTCTCCAAATGTGGAAATTATTCGTGATAATAATAACCAACTTTTGACACAATCTGTAGTTGTATCGGTATTGACTTGTGCAGCACCGATTGCATTTCAACGTGGAGAAATGACAGAAGATGAATATGAAGCACTTCTTTATCACCGTATTCAGAGTGTATTACATACAGCAGTATATTATCGTTATCAATATTTGGTCTTGGGTGCATGGGGATGTGGGGCATTTGGAAATGATGCAAAGCAGATGTCAGATTTGTTTTATCGTGCATTTAAAGAAATTCGTTATAACAGTCATACAGAAAAGGATTTATTTAGAAAAGTTGTCTTTGCTGTTCATTCTTCCAAAAATCTGTACAACCTCAAAAGTTTTCAGGAAAATTTTGATGAATTTTACAGAAAGGAAGACGAAAATGATAAGAAGAAGACATTGGAAGGGAAAAAAGCAAAGGAGATAAATAAAGATAAAATTCGGGGTGGTCTGCTTGGCGGTGCTGTGGGAGATGCGTTGGGATATCCTGTTGAATTTTTATCTTGGGAACAGATTCAAACTTGTTATGGAGAAAATGGAATTACCTCGTATGAGTTAAACAAAAAAACAAAAACAGCACAGATTTCAGATGATACACAGATGACGCTGTTTACTGCAAATGGAATTTTGTTTGGAGATACAAGAGGAATGGTTCGAGGTATTCGAGGACCTGTAGAAGATTATGTATTTCGGGCATATCAAGATTGGCTGCGTACACAGATAGGATATAATGAAAATCAAGAAGAAAACTATTCGTGGCTTTCTGATATTTTAGAACTTCAAGAACAGCGTGCACCGGGCAATACTTGCCTAAGTGCATTATTATCTGGAGAGAATGGAACGACAAAATCTCCTATCAATTATAGCAAAGGCTGCGGCGGCGTGATGCGGGTAGCACCACTTGGCTTACACTATGCTTCTTCTGATAAAAAACAACGCAGAAAATTGGATCAGCAAGGCGCAGAACTGGCGGCACTGACTCATGGTCATCCGCTTGGCTGGCTTCCGGCAGCATTATTGACACATATTATAAATATCGGAGTCTATGGAGAAGGTACTTTAATAGAAGCTGTAGAAGATGCAATGGAAACAGTATTTGATATTTATCAAGATATGGTTTCCCAACAATATCTTTCTCAGATGAAGTCGTTATTGGATTTGGCAATTCACCTTTCTAAAAATAAGACAGCAGATGAAGAAAATATTTGTACAATTGGAGAAGGATGGACTGGAGAAGAAGCATTAGCGATTGCAGTATACTGTTCTTTGCGGTATCCAAATGATTTTTCTAAAGCAGTGATTGCTGCAGTAAATCACAGCGGAGATAGCGATTCCACAGGAGCAATTACCGGAAATATTATAGGTTCATGGTTGGGATATGAAGCGATTGAAGAAAAATGGAAACAGGATTTGGAATTAAAGCAGATTATTTTAGAAATGGCAGATGATCTATGCTATGGCTGTATGATGTGTGAATATAGCTCTTATAAAGATTACATTTGGATAGGTAAGTATTTTTATGGAAAGCATGTAAAAACGGAAGAAGAGGGATATAACTTATTTAATCATATTCAGTAAGAAATAGCATTTCCTCGTAGTGGGCTCGGAATAGACCTTCCTTCCGATTTTGGCGTTCCCATGAGAAATATTTTATATAATATTTTAAAATATCTGTAAAATAGGAAGAAATACCCATTCATTTATCGAAAATATGTTCTATTTTGTCATTGACAATTTGTGTAATTCATGCTTATAATATGTAAGTAGCGAATTGAAAAAAAGTCAAATTGTGACACACGAGGGAAAAGGAGTTTAAAATGAAAGAAACTTTAAAGAAGCATGCCACGAAATCATTCGGAATTAGAACAGCCGTTGTTGCTGTAATTTTGATTGTTTCTCTTGTCTTCACAAAGGCAGGAATTATTCCGTTAATATTTGGTGGAACTTCGATTGACGGAACAGCCGATTTTGATGCATTGGAAGGAAAACAGGTATCATTTGATGCAAATTATATTGTTGCAGAATATGTGCGCAGAACTTCTACAAATACAGATACAAACCGGACAACTCTTACCAATGTTGGTTATATTGTATGGGATTATGACAATGATGCGATGTTTGGCATCTATCTTCCAGCTTCTCAAAGCAGTAAGCTAGATAAGATGATTGATGAAACATGGGAATGGATAGACTATGAAATTCCAGAAGTATCTTCGAGCCTGCATGTAGATGGTACTTTAAGGACAATGGAAGGAAAAGAACTGCAGTATTTTCAGGAAACCATAGATGAAATGCTTTATGAGGAAGATCTGGATACTGTACGTTATTATACAATAGATACAACACAAGTAAACGGTGTAGAAAAAGGATGGCTTGGTCTGGCTACTGCATTGGACGGATGGATGCTGGTTTATTTTATTTGGAGTTTAGTAAGTTATCTGTCACAGGGGTATTATCGGGTAATCAAAAAGTTTTTAGATACCAACCCATCTATACCAGAAAGCCGTGTAGAAGCAGATTTTGCATCGGCTGTGTTATTTGAGAAGAAGATTTGGGTAGGAAAAGAATGGACGATTTATATGAAAGGTATGAAATCCTATCTAATGGAAAATCGAAAACAGGTTTGGGCATATTATTATCAGAGAACGGGACGGTATTCCGAGAGTAAGATTCGCTTTTTTGACTGTGATAAGAAGAATACCAATATTGATATTTCACATGGTAATTATGAGGAGATGCTGAAAGCATATCAGGAAAGACAGCCGCAGATGCTGTTAGGATATGATAAAGAATGGGAGAAGATGTATAAGAAAAACTTTAGTGAGTTTTTGAATCTTCGCTATAATCAGGCAATTTCTCAGGTGCAGACAGAAGATACATATAGTTATCAGGGACAGGCAAATCCAGATAATTATTTTGATGATGCCCGTTATAATATGGATGCATATCGGGAGCAGGAAACACAGGAGAAGTAAAGAGAACGTCGGATAATTAAGAACTCTATGCAGAGAAAATTTCTGCATAGGGTTTTGTTTTTTGTCTGGTAGATTCGGATAGATTTTATAATTTTTGGGAAAACTGTAATATAGAAAATGGATTGTGTTAAAATTTATGGTTTTGTTGAATCAGGCGGACGCAAGAGGCGGCTGGCTCATTTCCTCTGCTTGTTCCGCTCCGAACGGTAAGAAAGTCTAAGGCTTCTGTATCTATATGCATCCAACCATCCGAACCGGGGTGCAATTCGCCATATGCACTAACTTACTTGTAAAAAAGAAAAAACTATGTCATAATAAAAGCCA
>CAJUGZ010000003.1 GCA_910585855.1 uncultured Lachnospiraceae bacterium
AAAATAGCGTTATCGTAATCACACATAAAATCGTTCCTCCTTGTTCATGGTCTTTCACGCCCTGTTTACGGGGCGTTGTTTCTATGCTGTCAAAGGCTCTCGCCCTCTTTGTAGGAATAATCGGGGATTCCCTTTTTCGGTTTCTCTTTTTTCTCCCGGTTTAACCAGCGGCGCAATGCGGCGGCATGGCACACATAATCATTCCCGCTGGCGGCTATGTACTCGCTCATTTCCTCAATGAACCGTTCCAGCCTGTGTGGTAGAATCAGATTGATGAATATTCAACAAAAAGCACTCTAAAAACGATCTTTCTTTTGTATTATCATCAATTTATTCATATAAAATATGTAATTTTCCATTAGAACCCTCTATTTTAAGAATTCTTAATATACTCTCTCCATCTGGTATCATAGTATTCAATTTATGATTTTGAAAGATATCTAACAGTAAAACGTTGAGTATCCCATTTCTTTGTGAAGAAATAGAGATAAGATTTTTATAAATGTAGTGATTTGTATTGATTTTTAACTAATATTGATATATAGTTTAAAAAAGTGAGGTGAAAGTATGGCAAACGTATCAATTCATGTTGATGATGTAGTAAAACAGAAAGCAGAAAGCATATGTTCTGAATTAGGTATGAGTTTATCTACAGCTACAAATTTATTTTATAAAAAATTGATAAGCTATGGTGGGATTCCTTTTGAATTGAAGGTAGATCCCTTTTATAGTGAAGAAAATCAAGCACATTTGGAAAAAGTAATCAAGAATTATAACAACGGAAAATCAAACCCTGTTTATAAGAGTATAGAAAAATTGGAAGAAATGGAGAACTAATATAATAAACCTTATCTTTCTTCCAGAAGTATGGGAAGATTATTTGTATTGGCAACAGCAAGATAAAAACCTAAAAAAGAATTAATACATTGATAAGAGATATTAGGAAAGCCAGAACCTTTAAAAGGAAATTTATCAGGATGGTGGAGCAGAAGAATTACAAGATACAATAAAAGAAAAGCAGCAAAAAGCGGCATACTGTTACAGTGTACCGCCCTGCTGCTTAAAATTGTTTTAATATATTGTGATGCCCTACGTCCACTAAGATAATCATTTTATCGCCTTCGTAATACCAAATAATGCGAATGTCCATATTGACGCTGCACTCAAAAAGATCTGTAGTACCCTGAATGCGTTTCGTCCGCAGTGATGGATGAAAAGGATTCTCAGCTAAAAGTTCCAGCTTATTTTTAAGTTGTTTCTTTTCCTGTGTGGTCAAACTCTTAAAATGCTTTTGGAAACGGGGCGTAAAAGTAAATTCATACGCCATTATTCCGCCTCCAATTTGTCAAATAAAGCATCCACGCTGTCAAAGACTGGTTGTTCTCCAGATGCGAGTTTTGTTTTTATATCGCTGATTTCTTCTTTAAGTTCACTTAAATACTTCTTTGGATAAACAACTACCGGCATAATGCAGATGAAACCATCTTTCTCGAAGATGTCCAGTTTGTCTCCCTCTGACAGACCAAGTTTGACAATGATTTCTCTTGGTATCGTAACTTGGGATTTTTGACGTAGTTCAATCAACATACGATGATCTCCTTTGCTTTGAGTTTGAAAGTAGGAATTTCTTACTTTCTCATCTATAGTATATCCATTTCACAGGATTTATGCAAGAGGTATGGATAAAATTCATAAATAAAACATGTATTCCATCCATACCAATTGCTTAAATAAATCATTGGTCTTTAAAAATTCTCATTCCATATCATTGTAAATTGTTCCATTTCAATACCCCATAATTCCTAACTGAAATACATGATCCGGAGTCGTATAGCAGCTAAAAATTTTATTCTCTATCTGCATTATCAACAATTCATCTTTCGTTTTATCTGTATATTTTACAACAGCAGACTCTATGTTAGAATCATTTTTCCACTTAATATCAACTAATCCTACCCATTGATCTGGATATTTTTCCTGAATCTCTTTCCACGTTAATCGTTCTGTCATACTTTTTTCTCCTCAATACAATAGTAATATTATATGAGTTATATAATCAATAAATTATAAAATTACATATTATAAGTAATAAAAAAACGCAAAAACTACTAAAACTTATCTACTTTATACAAACATATTTATAAAAATTAATTTACACAACTCCATATATCTTCACATAACAAATAATCTAATGATTTTATATGCTCCTTCAATAATGTATCTGTTTTCATAATAGGACGTAAATCACAATAATATACACCATCTAATGGATTCAATGCTATCGTATATGCCTTAAAATGCCCTGTTAAAAAAGTTTGTCCTACTTTATAAGCAGGTTCTTTTCCAGCTCTTTGAACATCATGCAAAAATATAGCAAAATATGGCGTATCTGTTTGTGTCAATCGATGATACATTAACTTATCTAAAAATATTTTATCAATCCTATCTTTACTTGATGTTTTGACAGAGCCTATCGCAGCAATTTTACCATTAATCTTAATTTCTATATCATTTTGATACTTCATAAACTCATTAGAATTTGGTACTTGGACACTGATGGTCTCTGAATCCACAGTAAGTCCAAGTGTTTTTATAATAAGCTGCATAAATCGTTCAAATAAATCTCCATTTACTTTTCTTGCTGTATTTGATGACGGTAACGCATCCAATGCACAACTGATAGACTGTTGTGTAGTATAAACAAAATTATTCACATACTTTCTTTCTAACTCATTATCCTTTATATCACGAATATTTTTCAATGTATTCTCCATGTTACTTGCTATCTTTTCATAATCAGATAGTGTCAAAAACAGATCTTCATTTATTGGACGTGTAACATTATATTCTCCATCCCTCCGATATTGAAAAAAACAATAATTATTTTCATTTTGAGCAATAATCTTTGCCTGCAATTCCGTTTGAATAAATTCTAAATAATATTTAGAAAATTCTATATAATCTTCTATTTTTTCAAATCGTTCTTTTTGAGATACCCATGACATAATTTCCTCTAATGTCTTCATCTGATTGTTTCCCTTCTAGCAACAACCGCTTTATCATATTCCATCCATTCTGATATGCTTCTTTTCTGAACAAATCGAAGCCGATTCATTGCCCATTCCAGATACTCTTCATTTTGTTCTATTCCAATAAATTGTCTTCTTAATTGTTTTGCACACACTGCTGTTGTTCCGCTTCCTACAAAAGGATCTAAAATAATATCATTTTCATTGGAAGATGCTAATATTATTTTTCTCAAAAGTTCCTCTGGTTTCTGAGTTGGATGCGGCGTTTTTTCTCCCATTCCATTACAAGTAGTAGGAATTTCAATCACATCTTTCGGTTTTGCTCCTAAAGGATTTGGAGTCCAATTACCTCTTTGTTTTCCATTCCCATATTGACTAGATTCTGCTTGGGGATGAGAAGGGTATTTTAATGTATGAGCATTATATGGTATGCGAATGGAATCTATATTCATCGTATGATGATTCGATTTACGCAAACATAAAATGCTTTCATGACTCCTCCCCCAATCACTTCCTAAATTTGCTTTATTCTTATAATGCCAAATAATCCATCTACAATTATAAAAATATTTCATTGCCGGATGGTGAATATCTGCTAATATTTCAGAAAATCCACAAACATATAACGTTCCTGTATCTTTCAATATACGACTTGCTTCTTTAATCCATTTTACTGAAAATTTTATATACTCGTCCTGACTCTTAAATGTATCCCAATCTGCTTTTTTTATTGAATAAGGCGGATCAGAAAAAATCATATCCACAGAGGAATCTCGAAATTTTTTTAATATTTGCAAACTATCTCCTGCAAATAAACATCCATTTTCTTCCGCATAAAAACTTTCAGGTATTGTTTTCTTAAAGGCAGTTTTGTAACTCAAAAAATCATTTGTCCCATTTTCCATTACAAAATATACTCCTTCCTTGTTTACTTTAAAACAAACATCAATGTAAGCACTATATCATTATGTTCTTCAAGTCACTTTAAAATTAATCTACTTTCTATAAAAATCTATATCATTCTAAAAGAATATTTAAACATATTATATGAACTATCCCTTGTATTGTCAATTACAACCCTCTTCTGACTATACAAAACCACTTACTCTCTCTCATTCTAAACAATCAAGTAAGAAAAATTTTTTCTCCTACTCGTATACCAACACTCGTCAACTTTACTGACAATCTTCCTACTAAGTACCTCTATCCATCAATGATACATAAACAAAAGGACTGTATCCACAGCCCTTTCTTACTACTTATTACTTCATACTCCCATACACTCGAATAATAACTGGTGTTTCCCATTGCTTACGAATCACTTTACGCTTTAACTTATTTGCATAGGATTTTGCCTCTTCATACCCTATCCTACATTCTCCAAATAAAATATTCGAGGAATTATCAATGATTAACTTGCTCTCATTCATCTGTTTTTCCTGCTTTTTCATATTTATTGTAAATTCAAACACATTTCCTTTACAAGCCTTAATACTCTGTATATAGGTTTCAATATAAGCCTCTGGTACTCGTATGATAGTATCATCTATAGTAGGAAACTCTAAGATACGATTCACAAAATTATCCACCTGCCTTAACAAGGTTTGCTTCCTATCAACTGGACTTTCACAATCCGCCACTTTATTTAACTCATCTTTTAAACTCTGAACTTTATCCACCAATTCTTTATTTTTTCTCTGATACTCTTCCTTTGACAGCATCCCACCATCTAAAAAAATATCAAGCAACTTACTTTTCTGCATTTCTAAATCACAAATATCCTTCTCCATCCTCTCCTGACCTTCTGACACTGGAGCAGTTTCTTTTGGACGATATACCTTTGCGATCACTTGATGAACTTTCTTTTTCACTTCTTCTATATTAATACTTAAATATTGAAATGCCCTTACTGTAAATAAATCCAATTTCCAATCAATTATTCCATCCACAATACAATTAGTAATTTCACCTCTTTGTTCACGAACGCTTCTTGAAGCACCTGCAGCGAAAGAATAACAACGATAAACACCACTGCCTGCCTTACCCATATCAAATCGAAATCTCCGCCCACAACTACATCTCATTTTTTGACAATAAAGATTCTTACCCTTATGCATACCCCTTCTGTATTCCTTTCCCTCTTTATCAACACCATGCATCATATTAGAATCAATCTGTCTTTGTACTTCTTCCCAAGTATCGATATCAATAATTGCTGGAAATTTTCCTTCTTTTCTTTGACGCTTTTCCCTGTCTAACTGACTAACTCGCTTATGAGTAAGTGGACTAATGGTAACGGATTTCATATACTCATAATTTCCAGTATAGGTATAATTTCTAAGAATATGCCGAATCGTAGATACATGCCAAACAGAATACCCTTCTGCCGTCTTATAGCCATGTTCCTCTAAATAATATTTGATCTTCTTCATCCCTTTTCCTTGTAAACATAAAGAGTAAATCATTTTCACTGTTTCTGCCTGTTCTTCATTCAATATATAAGTGGTTCTCTCGGATGATTTTGCATCTGGCTTGTATAAATCATAACCTAATATATTTCCTGTTCCATAATGTATCCCTTTTTTACGTGAAATCGCTTGACCACTAAACACTCTTTCTGAGATTTTTTCTGATTCTTGTTGTGCATAAGAAGCCATAATCGTCAACTTAAAATGATCCTCTCCCCGAAATGTCCAAATCCCATCATTTACAAAATAAACTTCTACTCCACACTCTGCCAACTCATTGACCAAACTAAGAGTAAGAACTGCATTTCTCATAAATCTTGATACTTCTCTTGTTACAATTAAATCATATTGTCCTGCCTTGCATTTCGCAATCATATCATTAAACTCGGTACGATTCTTCAGACCTGTACCAGAGATACCCCGATCTACATATAAATCATATTCTATATCAAATGTCCATTCTCCTTCATGTTTCTTCACTAAATCTGCAATCCACACATTTTGATTTTCCAGTGCATTCGTCTGTTGTTCATGTAAGGTACTGACTCTTGTTAAACAACATACTCTTCTAATAGCAGTCGGTTTTCTCTTTTTTATAAACTGACGTGCATCAAATTCATTTAATTCACTTTCGTACATTCTACTTTCACCTCACGTTCTGCTTTAAGATAAGTTTCTGTATCAATCACCTCTGCCTCAAACAACTTCTCAATCAAATAAGCAACGAGAAGTTTTTCATCTACATCTAATACATTCATAGATAATACCTCCAAAAAAATTGATATTATCTATTAACCAGATCCACTCGAAACTAAGAATAAAACAAATTCTTAAACAGAAATAGATCACCTAAGTAAAATATATTCTTAACTATACTCTAACTTCAGTGATCTTTCTCTCATTTTCAGCCTAGTCACTCAAACACAAAACAGTAACTAGATACCCCTAATTATTTTCTATTTTACAGAAATTCCTTTTAAATACAAAATCTGATCCAAACCCATCTCATCTTTACAAATCTCCCCAAGAGTCAAACTCACTGATCCAATCCCTATTCTATGCAAATAGTCCGCTAACTCCACTAATGTCTGATAAGAATTCTGACAGATAATACCAATACAGGTTTTTCCTAACATTCCTCGACCAGAATAATTCCTTTCTAACTGATAGCCATATAAATCACAAAATTCTTGAATCCATTCCACTTTATCTGGTATTCTGTCCTCTTCTTCTCCCACAATTTTTGTATTACAAATTTTCTCAATCGCCTTGATTTGATTCAAAAGTGTACTTTCTTTCAGCAATGCTCTCTTTGCTATCTCTGCATTATAATCCTTCCCTAACAACTCCTTTAAAATCTCTCTTACGCTCTCTCTTACAACAAAAGCTAATCTCTTTCCTGAATCCATAGATGAAAGTGCCATATTCTAACCTCTCTTTCTTTTTCACTTGTCTTATCCTTCTTCCAAAAACTTCTTGATAAAAAGATCTTATTTAGATACCCCTAATTCTCTTTTGATGGATCAAATTTTGACGGATCAAAAAACGCACACTTTCCATTCACTACATCTGGAGAAAACAATCCTTCCCCACTATATTCTTTCTTTTTTATACAGGTCACTTCTCCTGCCTTGCATAAAATCATCCGCTCACTCCCATAAAATGTAATCTCAGAAGTACCAACATTCTTAATTTTCAAACCTTGCAGTCCATCACTCCAATGATAAGGTTTGATTCCAAACAGCTTATCAAAATAGCGAAAATCAACTTCTCTCTTTTTCCAGTCTGTCACAAGATAAGAATCTTGAAATGTTCCTACATGAATATCAATAGGAATCTGACGTACCTGACCTTGACTATTTTTTAAATAAGCATAAAAAGCAGAAACTTCTACCATAACCAAAAGCAATTCATTCTCACTTAAAATTTCCGCTGCTTCCGCCTTTCGCTTTTGTTGAATTTTCTCTTCTAATTTTCTCCAATCAAATGGAAACGTTACAGCAGGATAGTGTCGTTTCCAAATATCATATGTATTTTTCAACTCATTTAAGTTCATCTCTTCCCACCGCAACTCATAATAAGAACCAGAAAGTGTCACCAAAAGCACCTGTTCTTTCCTACATACCATTTTTTGAATCTTCGATGTGTGGATATACTTGTTATCCGGCAAACGATCATGCCCAAAAACATAGCCCCAAGCCAAAATCGCATCTTGATACTCACTAAAACTCCAATGAAGCAGCCGATACATCTGTTTCCTCCTTCCAAAATCATAAAATCTTGCTAAAAAATCAAAATAGAAAATACAATATGATATATTTCGTGGGTTATGTTATAACTCTTATTCAAAAAGGATACAAGCCACTAAAATACACAAATCTAACAAGAATAAACTGGTACTTTTTTATTCCTATAAGTATCTTGTACGCTTTTTTACATAAACTCTTTCCCAAAATAAAGGAAATAATAAAAACACAAAAGCAACACAAAAACTATCGCATTTTTAAGAAAATATTAAAAAAACAAACGTTACTTTTTATCAAATATCCTTACTAAAATAATTAGATTAAAAAAGAAACTTTGATCTCTATCATACCCCTATCCATAAAAATAGAAACAACATTTGCAACAAGTATACTGTTTTTACCTTTTTTTTAAAAGCCAAAAATGATTCCAAAAACCCCAGAAAATAAAGGAAAAATAGAGGGCTGTTGCAGTGCAACAAGATTTGCAACTGATTTTGCCACAGATAATGCCACAATTAAAAAAAATAAAAAATTCCTGCATCAAGAAATGCCACAAAAAAGAGAAACTCTGTCAAAAAAGAATCACTACCAATATTTTTATATTCTACACACAAAACCATTCTTCTTTAAAAAATATCGTAAATAAAAACCTGCTTTATTTTCACAACAAAAAGGATTTTCTAACAAAAGAAAAATATGATCTTCTTCCTATTCAAACAACAAAACTATCCCATATACCTATCTTCTCAATAGAAATATTTAAAAAATAGCCAAAAGGAACTAAAATATTCCTTTCCTATTCTCATCTATCAAAATAAAATAAATCACACTCAAAAATAATCATGATTCCATCAAATCCTATCTTCATCTTAAAAAGTCAAAATTAAATCATCAACAGTTTCATACTCTCTTCGCAAAAATATTTAAAAAATATCACTTAAGAAATTATCTCACACAAAAATATAAATCTGCAAAAATCATAATAAACTTAGAAAACAAAATACAAGAATACAAGGAATTGATCTCTTCCTTTCAAAAATAACCTCATTTACAACGTACATAAATTCAACTCTTTTCATCAAAAAAAGAAATAGATACCCCTATTGAAGCCCTTCATAAATATCAAAAGGAATAAAATCCTATCAACTCAGAAAGATACTTCTCTTTCTTCCAAAAATCTTCTTATTTACCATACCTATTTCAATAAAATCTTCCCTTTTTATCAAGATAGAACATTCAAAAAGAAAGAATTATCACATATAGAAAAATAACCTCTCTCTCACTACCAAATTCAAGGATATAAAAATAAAAGTTATAACTGCAACAGAAACATACATCCTAGCCAAAAATATTCCAATTAAAAATAAGAATATTATCAATAAAACTATCATTCTATTTTACAAAATATTTATTCTCAGAACAAAGTCCATTTTTATAACAACAAAGTCAGAAAAACAAATAACAAAATCAAAATTTATTAAAACAAAATTAGAAAATAAAATAACAAAATTAGAATTTATTAAGACAAAATTAAAAAACAGAACAACAAAAAAATTTCAACTGCAAAATTAGAATATCTTTAAACAAAAACAAAAAATATCACTACAAAAATAAAAAATAGGAAAACAAAATTAGAATATATAAGAACAAAATTTTTCTATCTGGAAACAAATTCAGTAACGATTCGCATAAAAATAAACTATGTCAAAACAAACATAGTTTATCTTATCACAAAATCAGTTTCATAAAAGAATTCTTCTTGCCTATAAAATTATCACATCATTTCTCCTTTTTTTCAAAAATAATACCATACTTCTCTTTCTTATCACTATCATCTGCTTTTGAAAACTTAATTTATTCTTATCTTACCTGCATCTTATCTATTCACAAATCCAAATCAACTATCAAAAAATTTCTAATAAAGATACCCCTAATTATTCTGATTCTTCTTAATATTCATTGATATAAAAATACATCTATCTCACTTAAATCATAAACTCCAAATACAAATTATCTAAAAGGATACCCCTATTATTTTGTATCCATACTTCCACCTTCTCAAAACTATCTTCTATAAATTTGCAAAAGATACCCCTATTATCTGATGCAATATCTCAGATATAACTATCCGAAATATGACAAACAATCCCTTTAAAAATACCCTTTATTAAAACAACTACTGTTTATAAAATAGAAGATTGCTACTTAATCTAACAAACAACAAGTACTTCTATCATCATCTATGCTCACAAACAGATTTTATTTGGATCAACTCTCTCTTCCTAAAACAATAACCTGTTTCTATCATCTACTTCTATTATCTATCTATCATAGTATCATCTATCAATATTAACATCTCTATAAAAACTGTTCTATCTTAATACTTATGGATATAACTTTCTATCTTCTCTCTTCTCTTTGCTCACTCTTTTACAACTACCATACAGAAAAAGAGAATGGAACACCTCCTTCTCCATCCCATTCTCTCATTCCCTTTTACCCGTAGATTACTATCCGTCATCTTCGTCTTTTACTGAAAGTACTAAAAATTTCTTACTATATCTCTATATCTTACATTTTATATTATCTATCTGAAACGTTCTTTCTATTTTTTTCTTTCCGTTATTTTCCTTCTTCTCTATCCTCTGAGGAAAAACTTCATTCTTCTCCTATCTAGGAAAAATAACACTTTTACTCACACAATTTCTTCTAAAACTTCCAATTATATATGATTTCTTCTCCCTTATTTCATCCTTTCTTTTATAAATGTTTCAATCTGCTCGTTACTATATAACCTATGCCCACCTATTGTCTTGCGTTCAGGAATTAATATCCCTCGTCTTTCCCAATCTATAAGTGCAATCTTAGAAACCCCTATCCTTCTAGCAGCTTCCCCCGATCGAAAAAGCATCTTCGTATCCGACATACTACCAACTCCTCTCATTTTTAAAATAATTATTCATTAGTATAAATAGTTATTATTACAAAAAAACTTTACAGAGATTGGAGGAATAGAAAAAAAGCAAAGAACTGCAAAAGTAAAAAATACCTTTCATACCCCTTATCAAAGAAAAACATTCTCTCTTCCGAGCGGCTACAAGAACTACATTTATTACAGGAAAGCCGTAATTTGACCAAATTCGCCCAAAAACCAATGATTGGCATATTTGACCACTAAAAAGATAAAACGCCAAATTAAGCCAAATAGGAAAGCATCATGACTATGCTAAATAGATACCCCTAATTAGAATACTAAGAATATAAATTTTCAAAAAAAATAAAATTTTTTATACTATTGCAAAAATTAAATCATACATATATACAACAAAATAATTACATTCTTTCTCATTATAAAAATCTCCTTATAAAAAGGAATACCCCATATAGGATATTCCTTTTCTATACTTGTTATTAAAATGCTTGACCTACCACAAATGATAAAATCTTATCTAAAATCTTTGATATTCACATGAATTTCATAGCTTTTCTATGACTCTTGATACCTTGTGATAATATAATCTGCATCCATCAGTTGTTCATGGGTAATACTTCTTCCCCAATGAATCGAACGATTGTAATTTCCTTCTGCCACAGTTACTCCCTCTTCATCTACCGTAAGAACAATAACCGAATGACCATCATTATCGATACGAATAATATCACCTACTTTAATCGTAGAGGGATCATATTGAGTATACTTTCTTGCTGGCAAATCTCCAAAAGCAGCATCACTGAGTAAAAAAGCAAAACCAGCACATCCATGACCTCCTGAATAGATCCCTCCATTCCAAGAATAAGAATTGTCATTCGTCCATTCCATCCCTTCTGGATATTCTGACTGCATATTCATTATAGCTTTGTATACCTCTAATTCACTAAGTTCCGTTTCTGTTGTCGTTTCTTCCAACTTTGTCGTTGTTTCCTCTTCTGTTGTTGATTCTTCTTCTGATTTTGTCGTTGTTTCTTCTTCTGCTGTTGATTCTTCTTCCGGCTTTGTGGTTATTTCCTCTTTTATCTTAGATAAATATGCCTCATAAGCAGCATCGATACTTCTGTATGTATCTTCATACTTTAATGAAACCTCCGTAAACTCACCAAAACTATTGATATAATTATCATACTCCTCTTTTGATACTTTAGTTCCGTTAATCCAATATGAATCTCCCAATTCTGTCATTCCTATGTATTCAAACTCACCTTTATCATTAATTTTATTAAAAATCCTATATCTGCCATCATCAGAAAGATAATTACACAAAACATTTCCACCTTTTACATAATAAAGAGGGGTTCGCATATCGTCGCCAGGCATAAGCCCGCTAACATGATTTTCTGCCTCTTCACTATATGTTAAAATACCAACTCCGATACCAATACTGTTGTCTTTTGCATAAGGTCTACGAACACATTCTGGAATATCATCATCATTTAAATCTATAAAAATATAATTTTGTTCACCAACATTAACAAAATCATACCAAATAAAAGCCTTATATGCCTCCACTACTTCTTCCAAACTTGGCTTTTTTGATTCTTCTTCTGTAGTTGACTCTTCTTCTTGGCTTGTAGTTAGTTCTTCTCTATCTGTAGTGGATTCTTCCTCTTGGCTTGTAGTTGGTTCTTCTCTATCTGTAGTGGATTCTTCCTCTTGGCTTGTAGTTGGCTCTTCTCTATCTGTAGTGGATTCTTCCTCTTGGCTTGTAGTCGGCTCTTCTCTATCTGTAGTGGATTCTTCCTCTTGACTCTCAGTTGGTTCTTCATATGTATCAGAATCTTCATCTTCATCAGAATCCTCATATCTATCATAGTTATCTAAAAAGAAACTAGAATCAATCCACACTCCATTTGCATCTACCATGTAACCATCCGGTGTTCTTGCATTGATAAAACAAGCCCCATCTGCAGCAAGATAATACCACTTTCCATTTTCTTTTATCCAACCTGTCTGCATTGCCCCTGAACGATCTAAGTAATACCACTTTTCATTCTCTTTTACCCAGCCTGTTCGCATCGCTCCTGAATTATCTAAATAATACCATATTCCATTCTCTTGAAACCACCCAGTTCGCATATAACCTTGATTATCAAAAGCATACCATTTCCCATTTATCTGTTTCCATGCATTTGATACATACGTTCCATCTGTATTCTCAAACCACCAGCCTTTTCCATCTTGTTTCCAACTAGTTGCACTTGTTGTCACCACAGAAGCCATCGTCATGGCGGTCGCTGCTATGCAAGCAGTCATTATTCTAAGATATTTTCTCATATCGTCCTCTTTCTGCAGATCCCTCTGCTCTATTCCTAATCTATCGCATATTTGTATTCTATCATTGACTATATGTATGATACAATAACTCTACACTTTCACCACAAATGAAATAAATAGATAATCTTCCGTATTTTCATTTTCTCCTATTTTATCTTGGATAAATATGCTTCATAAGCAGCATCCATACTTCTATATGTATCCTCATACTTCAATGAAATCTCTGTAAATTCACCAAAACTATTGCTATATTCCATAAATTCAAATTTACCTTTATCATTGATTTTAAAACACACTCTCTCTCCGCCATCCCGACCACCAAGATAACTATAAAAAGCATTTCCACCTTCTACATAATAAAAAGGTATGCATATATCTTCAAAAAGCATATTACAATTTTGGTTGCCATAATAATCTGCTCCCTCACTATATGTTAAAATACCAACTCCAATACCAGATTCGTTGGATTTCCCATAATGTCTACGAATACATTCTGGAATACCATCATTATTTAAATCTATAAATAAATAATTATCAACACCATCACCCATACCAAAATCATACCAAATAAAAGCCTTATATGCTTCCACTACTTCTTCCAAACTTGGCTTTTTTGATTCTTCCTCTTGACTTGCATTTAACTCTTCTCTATCATAGTTATCTTTAGAATCAATCCATGCTCCATTTACGTCTACCATATAACCATCTGGTGTTTTTGTATTGATAAAGCAAGCTCCATCTGTTCCCATATAATACCACTTTTCATTCTCTTTTATCCAGCCTGTCTGCATCGCTCCTAAATGATCTAAATAATACCATGTTCCATTCTCTTGAAACCATCCGGTTCTCATATACCCCTGACTATCAAAGGAATACCATATCCCATTTACCTGTTTCCATGTATTTGATACATACGTTCCATCTGTATTCTCAAACCACCAGCCTTTTCCATCTTGTTTCCAGCCAGTTGCATTCACAGTTACTCCTGAAGCCATTGTCATAGCAATTGCTGTCACAAAAGCCGTTATCTTTCTAACATAGTTTCTCATCTTATCCTCTTTCTGCAGATCCCTCTGCTCTTTTTTCTTAATCTGCCGTATATTGTATCTTACCATTCTCTCCGACTGTATGATACAATAATTCTGCGATTTCACCACAAATGGAATAAATAGATAATCTTTTTTATCCTTTACAAATAAATAAAAAGTGATAGATTCCTCTTTTCTCTAACACCACTTCCCTTCTTCTTACTTTTTTATCCGGTCAAATCAAAAGAAAAAGAACTGCTTTCTTTGCATAGCAAATCAATCGCAGTTCTTTTCAACTCCGATTTCCCACTTAGAATACCCAGTGACAGTAGGATACGGTCACTGCCACATAGGTACTCAGGTGAGAAACCAAGAACGAGGCGTAAGTATGACTTTCCACACTTTACACCTCGTTAACTTTATCTTAAGGCTAATACATTATCTGCAAAATAACACAAAAAAGCATTGTAAATTTCCTTCTTTTCCGTTATAATAAATAGTGTGTATCGCAGACTTGTTCTGTATTTGTGTGGTAGACTGATTACCATCCTTGCCACAAGAGGCGGCAACCTCTTGTGGTGGTACACCTTTTACGTCCTTGAATTCTCAAAATCTATTATACCATATTTCTGCCAATAATCAAGTATCAAATTAATTCTTTTCCCTTTCCGACTCACTCTTCCTTTATTACTCCTATCAACTTAATATATCACTCTCCTCCTCAGAAGAATCTTCTATCCTTTTCTCAACATCCTCCTGACTCGTTTCCTGTTCCTTCGAACTCTCAGAAAACTTAGAAAAGAGATACCCCGATAACTCTCTTAACCGAGTATCAACATTTCCCAATTTCACATTTCCACTCCCTGATGCTTCCTGATATGCTTTTGTACAATCCCTTTGAAAAAAATCTATCACACAGGAGCGATAGAACTCAACAGGGATTCCTTTCTGAACAGCCTCAAAACCCACATATATAACAATCGGAGCATTATTCTTCCGTAAAAATTTATATTCCTCCAACCCAAAGGCTTTATCCAAATATGAAACCAGCAACTCTAATGTTTTTCTTTTTTCATCCGAATACTTCTTTCTTATTTCTTCTGCAAATCGTACACATTCTGCCGCACTCACAGATGTTTTTATTTTAAAGTTATGATAATACCGATCTTCTAACAACATCACTGCAGTCAATAAAATCAAAAAATCATCTTCTTTCCGCACCTGCGATAACATCAGATTTAAGGACTTTTGAAAAAAATCATGAGAAACAAGGGATTGAAAGAAAGCAGCAAGAAATACCCCTAATTTCGGTCTGGCTAACTGCACCTTCGATAAAGGAGTACCAGAATTTAATCTGGTAAAGGTTTCCTCTATCTCTTCTGGTGTACAATCTTCTAACTGATAACTGGTAAAGCGATACCCCAAAATGGTCGCCTTTACTTCTTCCTCCAATTCAGAAAATTTTTTCAGTGCAATCGAATACTTGACATCATCAATCACCACATCCGGCGTTTTAGAGTGCAGATAAAATTCATCATGACAAAAACGAAATACTGTACTAATCCGCTGCAAACCATCCAAAACAAAAAGAATACTCTCTCCATTTTTTTGTTCTTTCCCAAAATACAGATTCGGAATAATATAGTCTGATAACATCGAATGAATCAGCAAACTCTGCTGTAAAAGATTCCATTGTTCTGTCGCACGTTGAACTGGAGTCTGTAACTCTAAACTGCCACTCTTATAATACTTGAGTAAAGTTTTTACACCAACTGGTAAAGAACTTTTCTTCATCTACCATCTGCCTCCCCGAAAAATTCCTCTTCCCTCTCTTCCAAACCATCCAAATCATCCGACTTAAGCAGACTTTCTTGTGTTGCATCCCAATTTCCAACGTTTTCTCCTAGAAAACCTCCTAAAGGAAAACAAGGATCACTCCTTAAAAATGTATTTTCCACATGACGTGCCAGCCTATCATGAATACAAAAATAAGGGGATTGTTCCTCTCCAAGTGAAATCTCTTTCTCCTCTGTTATCTTACAACCCAAAGCCATAAAATCCGCATATCCCTGTACTAATATGTTTTGCTGTATCTCCCTGACCTGACTAGGCAAAAGATTACCAATACTGAAACAATTCATACCCCCTATTACGACAAGAGCATTTGCTTTAGAAGAATCCTTTGCTATCTCAAGACTTCTCCTCTTTTTCCCATTCCAGACTTCTATCCGCTCAATACAAGAAAAAACCCGATCTGCCCTATCCAAAACACCATCCGAACGCAAAATTCTAATATTCATTCTTTCTTCACCTCCATTCTTTTTTCATACAAATACCATAAAAACAATCGCTGCAAAGGGAAGAAAAGCCTTCCTCGCTGGCTTTTATTCCTTGTATGGTATTCATCACTCTATCGGAGCAATTTGTCAAGTTATTTTTTTGATACCCCTAATATATAGTCAAAACATACTTTGTCACATAGAATTAGCTTCTCTCCATTTTTATCCTATTTCCTATCCATCCAAAAATCGATTCCTAATCTCAAGTATATCTGTTAAATAAAACACTTCTTATTATACCAAACGATAATATTCTGCTAATTCTTTATGATATTGTAAAATATACTTCTTCTGATATGCCTTCCTCTGATCTTCTGAAATCAATCCCATCTTACACAACATAAAAGCATACCAAGTTTCTGACATATCTAACATAGGATCATATCGAAATTCCCCATAAAAATACGTTTCAACTTCTTCTATTGCTTGATACATCTCCTTTTCTGTGGAAAATACAGGACTGATAAGAGTATATCCCTTCTTTCGGCATTTTACTTGATACTGCTTCTTTTTATACGCTTCCAATACCTTCTCGTCCTCTACATGTACCATTAAAGAAAAGGAATATTTTAACTCATCATTTATGGTAGAACGAAATCTAATATTATATTTGTTCTCAACTGCACTACAAGGACGAAGATATTCTTTCAATATAATACCTAGGTTATGTGTGATATGATCGACTTCTATTTCTGGATCACTTACCCCACAAATTAAACGATGAAGTCTGGCAAGAGATGCCCTTTCTGGTATTCCCATATTATTTACAATAGGAATCAGTCCATTTGCTCTGCTCTTCAGTGTAATCCTTACATCATTCCCTAAATATTTCTGATAGGAAATGGAGTCTAAAATAACCGCCATATACTGCCATTTTGATGCATCTCGATTCCTTCTATTTCTGACAATCACTACCACATATTCTACTCCTGCTTTTGTATAAATATGATTCGAAATGCCACAATGTTTTCTTACTACTTCCTGATAACCTTCTTGTTTTAAAATCTTCTATAACAGATCTAATTGTTTTGGATAGGATAATCCTTCAAAATTTTCTAACTTCTGCATAAAAAATTTCCTCCTTTCTCTTTCTTCCTGATAACGAACTAGATTGATTTCCATTTTATCCAATTAGAACGATCATCTTGCCTGCGGCAGGAATCCTTCCTTTTTTATCATTAAAAAATATAATTTTAACTAGAATAAATAAAAAAGATTAGGAAAATAAAAAAACTAAATTTCGTATCCCCAAACAAAATTTTAAAAACCTCTGTCATTCCCTATCCTAACTTGTGATAAGGAAAATTATCTCAAGATTTTCTCCTCTAATCAAACATACAAAAAAAGCCTTACCATTTCTGATAAGACTTTTTGCACACTACTTTTCTATCATCCTTCCACTAATTACACCATCCATATCGTAGAACCACCTTTGGGTTTATCGGTATTAAAATAAACTCTTGTTGATCTCGCAACCTCCTCTGGTGGTATAACATCCAATCGATCTTCTTCTCTTTCAAAGGTAGAAAGGATCATCAAATCATCAAAACCATTCTCTAAATAATACTCTAAAACAACTTTCGCCGCCTGATAGGTTTTTGTTTTTCTTAAAACCTCATATTCCTTCGCAAAGCCGTTTTCCTCCCGTTTCGTTACTCTTGCAATTAATAGACAATTTAAGTAATTTTCTTGAATTTCACGATAAGTCATATGATTTTTCTCCTTATTTTTATTATGATAAAGTAGTATACCATACTTCCCTTATAATGCAATATTATTTCATAAAATTTATAAAAATACTTATATTATCTGTATAAAATATATCTTTATTATTATATTCTGATAATTCTTTCTCTACATTTATAGTATCTTGCCTAGAATCCAAAACAGTAGGAGCAATCACAAAAAAATCGCTCCATTTGGGTCATTTCCTTTCCCTTTCCTGTCATAAAAGATACCCCTAAAGTCTTTCTCATCAAATTCCACCAATCGCATCATCAAAAGCATCTTTAAAAATATGGAGCATCATTCTATCGAAACCTGCCATCTCATACAACGCATCAAATGTTTCTTTGATCCCTTGTTCTTTCTGGCGATAACACTCAGAACTCATCCAATCAAATACATCTGTCATTGCTACAATCTGCACACACAAAGGAACATCGAAAAGTCCAGATGGATAACCACTCCCATCGATCCTCTCATGATGCTGCAATACAATATTTTCCACATTTTTATTAAAATGAAACACTTGTATCCGTTGAAATCCTACTATGGGATGATCTTGTATGGATAGCCCTTTTTCTGACTCAAAAACAGAGGATTTCTTTAAAATAGAATCTGCTATCTCAATCTTACCTATATCATGCAACAAACTTCCTACACCTAAATCAATGATTTCTTGCAGATTTAACTGATACAAAAATCCTAGTCCAACAGACAAAATCGCAACATGTTTGCAATGCTGATACAACTTCTCTAGATATAGAGAATGAAAATCAAGTCCTTTTCCCTGTATGAGCTGCTCTGCATAATCGATCACTGTATAAACACCAATATTCATTTTCATTTCCTTTCTTCATAGTAAATCTACTAATCTTATCCTTCTTTCGCAAACAGTATCTGATTCATTGTTCCACATTTATGTATAAATACTACCATTCTTAACTCTCTCTTCTAAAAACTTTTCTAGGATACCCCTTACTGCTTACAAACCCAAACTTCATTCATAAATAAACTTTACTAAAAGCAATTAGATACCTCCTACCTTTATCATTCTTTCTGTCACAATATTCTTCTCTCATGATGCTAGATACCCCTATCAATATTAAAATTTTTAATCTCATCATTTATCCATTTTAACAGTCTTATGCCAAACAGTAAAAAACATAGAGCAAATGATCTGACTTCTCATATACCATATCATCTCTAATGAACTTATCCACTCACAAAAACTTCTTACTTAACCTCCAACCTTTCTTCATATTCTAATCATTACTACCTATCTCTCTATCACCTGAATCAAATCTCACTTATGAAACTTATAAAAAAGTTTATTCTATATTCAATATCCTATGTATCTATTACTATAATCTGTCTTAACTATCATCTTGAATTAACGATTGATATTCACTCTAAAATCACTTGTCTGAAAAATAGTGAAATTCCTCCTCTATTGAAACTTTATATACTTACCTAATCATTTTTTATCTTATATTATATAAAAATTAGGAACTTTTAAAGTATTCTCTAAAAGCCCCTATCTTGCATATTTACTTATTCATATTTTTCCTAACAATATCCATAAAGTCAACAAATGTATACACTTGATAATGTATGCTCTCATGATAGGGCATAATATAACTCACTTGATAATTGCAAATCATAATCTCAGAAATTTTATTTAATCGAATCAAATCAGCTAATGTTAATACCTTTTTGCCTTCTTTTCTTTCAATAGCCAAAACATATAAAACTATCTTTTTCTTTTTTTGATACTTCTCAAATACTTCAAATACATTCTCAAGAATAGATCCATTAAGTTTTTTTAACTTATCATCTGTCTTTGAACCAGATAAACTCCCCTTTGCTGCTCTACAAGAAAAAATAAATTTCTGCTTACTATCTACTAATGCATCAATCAAATCCTCCATATCCTTTTTTGTAAACTTATCTGTCTTATCCTTTTCATAGCCAGATGTACCTTCATATGGAGAATCGCTATATATAATTACATCTTCTTTTGATATCCCTTTCTTATACTGTTTTACTAAATCAATTGCATTTTTATTATATAATGTTTCTCGTCTAAACCTTTTATAGAAGTCTTTTATTAACTTTTTATAATCTACTTGAATAAATTTTTCCACCAAAGCACTCTTATAATCATCACTTCTATAATCATCCAAATAAAGCACTCTTGTATTACTTTTTTCATCTAAACCCTGAAAAGCCATATATCTCAAAAAAATATGTGCTGCCGCTAATAACACTTTCTCTCTGTCATTGGACGGTGAAAAACTAAGATATAAATTATAAAATACTTGCCAATAACATAATATAAGATAATGCATCATATCAAATAATGCCTCTGGCAAATTTGATTTACGTTTCTCTAATCTTTCTATCTCATCTTCTCTTTTATTTTTTTGTTCCTCTGACAGCAATTTTATGTCAAAAGGCTCATCCTTAAATAATTTATTAAATTCTTTTGCATTTCCTTCCTTTCTCAATTCTTCTTTCCAACGTCTATTTACTAAATCATGATCAATAGATACCCCCATTTCCGCAGCATCCTCTTCATCTGCAAGACGATATCCTGCAAACTGCAAATTCAATTTTCTCTCTACAGTATGTATTCGTATTTGTCGTTCCCTATCTAACCAATAATTAGATACATCTATATTCCCATTTTCATCAACTGGAAACTTTAACTCATCATAAGTATAATTTTTTTTACCAATCTGAATCGTAGCACCAGCAGATAATTTTTTCCTTAAACATCGATTATATTCTTTTCCAAAATCATACAAATTATGCCAACTACGTACCAAAGGCAAACCACTTTCCTTTGCTACTTTACTCATTTTTTCCGTAGTACTTGTTTTCATTTTCCCATTCTTTTCTCTCTCCTGAATCGCCTGAATCAAATCTTTACTAGGATAAAGATGAAATTCATCAAGAAAATCAGCATGTCCTTTCTCAGCTAAATCATCTTGTATCTGCTTTAATAGATCAATCAACTCTATATGTAATTTCTCATGTGATAAAACATATATTGTATGATATATCGTAGGATTCCATTCATTATATAGATATTTTTTATTATCGATTGGACAAACTGCTGCACTTGCACTTCCAGATCCACCGAAAATATCAAGAAAACAATCATATTTTCCTGCACAATAAACTAAATTGTTAATAGCAAATCCTAATTCCCCTTTTTTCTGCCCTTTGTAACGAATCGGACATTCTGGCTGAATATAAGCACTAGTCTGGAAAAACTGAAGTGGTCTCATTCCCCATTTTGTCCAAGTATTATGAGAAAACCCAAAACGATCAAGAAAATACTTCTGTGTCACTTTAGACTTTCCTATTCTCCCTTTCTTCTTTGCATTATCTTCCATCCAATACGCCACATAACACATAAAAAATAAAATCTGACGAATCAACATTGGTACTCCATTGGCTTTTGATACATTTTTTGCAACAATACTTGAATTAGAAATATTTAACCTTTTTAACGCATCCTCAATGATTTGAAAACTCTGTTCAAAATCAGATTTTAACTGTTCTTCTGTCTTACCATCTGGCTGAATTAATCTAAAAATAGAATATAATTTTATTCTACCATCTGGTAAAGCATCAATCAACTGATTTTTTTTCATTGCTTTTGACTGACTTTTATTAATCGAACAAAATAAATCATCAAAATGGGCTTGTATCTCTTTATAAGTTATCCGTAACATAAACGATTCTTATCTCCTTAATTTGTATAGATAAAAATAGCTTATCACAAAATAACCAAAGAATCTACAAAATCTTCCAAAAATTAGACAAATTTTTTATTCACTAAACAGCGTATGAAATCTATAAAATTTTTAATATATCATTCTATCTATAACTATATTATCAAACTTTTCAACCAAACGAAATCTTCAGAAAAAATAACGAAAAAAATCTACTTAGAATCTATCTCTAAGTAGACTTTCCAAATGAAATTTATTTCTGCTCCCTATCACTACATACCCCGATAAACATGTTACAACGATATCAAACTTCTGATTGATCTGTTGACTTTCTCTGCATAATAATTCAATCATCCTCAACAATTCTGAAATAGAATCAACATTCCCTTCCTTTTTATCCTTATTTTCAAAAGTAAAATAACAGCTTTCCACAGATTCTTCTATGGAACATATTATATCATTCACCATTTCCTTTATAAAGACATCCTCTAACTCCTCTGCTGTTTTAAATCGAGTCACATTGTAACATTCACGATATTTTGAATCAAACTCCAGAAACAACCATTCCCCTTTCTCTGTCTGTGCAATATCTGTATAAGAATTTTCAAAATATTTACGATATTTTTCTACAACTTTTCTTATTTTTTCATTTTCTGACATTCCAATCCACCTCTCTTCTTTCTGATCGGTGGTATGTTACCTCTTATTTTGCCATTTGTAAAGATTTTTTTACTATCTTAACAAAAAGTAAAAACAGCATAGAAAACCCCATCCAAAATGAACTATTTGGATGGGGTTCTAAGCTGTTAAATCACTTTATTCAAGCGAAATCCGCTACTACTCACCTATTATTAATAGCAGCCTGTGCCGCTGCCAGCCGAGCAATCGGTACACGGAATGGAGAACAAGATACATAATTTAATCCTGTCTTATGGCAGAACTCAATCGAAGAAGGATCTCCGCCATGCTCTCCGCAAATTCCAAGTTTGATATCCGGGCGAACCTTCCGTCCTTTTTCTGCTGCCATCTTTACTAACTGACCTACTCCAGTCTGATCCAATCTTGCAAATGGATCGGATTCATAAATCTTTGCCTGATAGTAAGAATCCAAAAACTTACCAGCATCATCACGAGAGAAGCCGAATGTCATCTGTGTTAAATCATTTGTACCAAAGGAGAAGAACTCTGCTTCCTCTGCAATCTGATCTGCTGTCAATGCTGCACGAGGAATCTCAATCATAGTACCAATATGATACTGCATATCGGAATTCTTTTCTTTCTTCACTGCCTCTGCAACCTCTACCACAACATCCTTTACATACTTTAATTCCTTCTTCTCTCCCACCAAAGGAATCATAATTTCAGGAATAATATCATATCCCTTTTCTGCCTTTACTTCAATAGCTGCTTCCATAACTGCTCTGGTCTGCATCTTTGCAATCTCAGGATAAGTAACAGCCAGACGGCATCCTCTATGACCCATCATAGGATTAAATTCATGAAGGGCATCACACTTTGCCTTCACCTCTGCTACAGTCAGTCCCATATCATCTGCAAGAGCCTTGATATCCTCTTCCTCTGTAGGAACAAACTCATGAAGAGGCGGATCTAAATAACGAACGGTCATTGGTCTGCCTTCCAATGCTTCATACATTGCCTTAAAATCAGCCTTCTGGAATTCACCAATTGACTTTAATGCTTCCTCTCTCTGCTCTACTGTATCAGAAAGAATCATTCTTCTAAACTTCGGAATTCTGTCCTCACCAAAGAACATATGCTCGGTACGGCAAAGTCCGATTCCCTCTGCTCCAAGTTTTACGGCGTTCTTCGTATCTGCCGGAGTATCTGCATTGGTACGAACCTTTAATGTTCTAAACTGATCAGCCCAAGCCATAATCCGTCCAAAATTTCCGCCAACAGAAGCCTCTACTGTCTTAATATCACCCTTATAGATCTTCCCTGTACTTCCGTCCAAAGAAATATAATCTCCTTCATGGAACGTATATCCGCCAAGCTCAAATACCTTTGCTTCTTCATCAATCTTAATATCACCGCAGCCAGATACACAGCAAGTACCCATACCACGAGCTACTACAGCAGCATGAGAAGTCATACCGCCACGTACAGTCAAAATACCCTGTGAAGCGTGCATCCCTTCAATATCTTCTGGAGAAGTTTCCAAACGAACCAAGATTACTCTTTCTCCTCTGCCGCCTTTTCCTGCTGCCTTTGCTTCATCAGCACTAAAATAAACTTTACCAGCAGCAGCACCCGGAGAAGCAGGAAGAGCAGAACCGATTACCTCACCTGCTTTTAAAGCATCTGCATCAAAAGTAGGATGCAGCAGCTGATCCAAAGACTTTGCCTCAATACGAACCACTGCTTCTTCTGGTGTAATCTTTCCTTCATCTACTAAATCACAGGCAATATTAATCGCAGCCGGAGCAGTTCTCTTTCCATTTCTAGTCTGCAGGAAGAACAGCTTTCCTTCTTCAATGGTAAATTCCATATCCTGCATATCCCGATAATGATTCTCCAACTTCATAGCCAAATCCATAAACTGCTTATAGCAATCCGGCAAATCCTTTTCAAGCTGTGTAATCGGCTGAGGAGTACGAACACCAGCAACTACATCTTCACCCTGTGCATTAATCAAATATTCACCAAAGATTCCCTTTTCTCCAGTAGAAGGATTTCTTGTAAATGCTACACCTGTACCAGATGTATTTCCCTTATTTCCGAATACCATTGTCTGTACATTTACTGCTGTACCCCAATCGCCCGGAATATCATTCATACGTCTGTAAACAATCGCACGAGGGTTGTCCCAAGAGCGGAATACCGCCTTTACTGCCTCCATTAACTGAACCTTTGGATCTTGTGGGAAATCTTCTCCCTTCATTGCCTCTTTATAAACCTTTTTAAAACGCTCAATCAACACCTTTAAATCTTCGGCTGTCAATTCTGTGTCATACTTTACGCCTTTTTCTTCCTTTAATTCATCGATAATTTTTTCAAAAAAGGACTTCGGCACTTCCATTACCACATCGGAAAACATCTGAATAAATCTTCTGTAAGAATCATAAGCAAATCTAGAATTTCCTGTTTTCTTTGCAAATCCCTCTACTGATACATCATTTAATCCCAAATTTAAAATCGTATCCATCATACCCGGCATAGAAGCACGTGCGCCAGAGCGAACCGATACCAATAAAGGATCTTCGGTATCTCCAAATTTCTTCCCATTTACACCTTCTAACCAAGTAAGAGCATCAAAAATCTGTCCCTTAATCTCATCTGTAATCTGCTTTCCGCTTGTATAATAATCTGTACAAGCCTCTGTTGTCACTGTAAATCCCTGTGGGATTGGCATGCCAAGATTGGTCATTTCTGCAAGGTTTGCACCTTTTCCACCAAGAAGGTTTCTCATATCTGCATTTCCTTCTTCAAACTTATAAACCCATTTTGCCATTCGTCTTTCCTCCTGATTTTTTCGATTTTGCTTATTTTTCTACTACATTACCGCCCGATTTTTCAATCTCTCCGGCAACCTGTTAATATTATAACATACTTTTTGGATACGTCTACCACTTTTTCTTATTTTTCACTATTTTTGCTATTTTTATGTATGAATCTGCCATTTATTAGACATTCCTTGTACAATTTGTTAGGTTTTCCTAGTCAAACGTTTGCTTTACTAATCCATAGTTATTTAGTATTTGTCAAATAAAATAACATTTCGTTAAAAAAGCGTCAATCACTTCTTTGCCTATTTATCAATGATTCATTCATAATTTCACACTGCTGCTTTTTATATAAAAATCATGTAAAAACTGGAAAATCCAATTTCTACATGATTTTTCATATTTATCATATTATTTTTGTTACTTGTCCCTCTCCATCAATACAACCACTGCAACTATAATTTTTAGAAAAATCAAGATGATATGTTTCACCTACAGTTAATCCTATAAAAGTATATCTCCATTCATTACCATCTGTATAATATGTTACTTTTTTTACAACTGTTTCCTCATCAGCCACATTAGAACCCTTTATAAGAGAAACATAATAATAACAATCATCATGAACACTACAAGAAGCAGTAATATTTACCTGTAATGTAGTATTAGCAGCTTTAAAACTCAAATTTCTTTTCCAAATACTCCTTCAATCCAGCAATCGGCACTCTTTCCTGTTCCATACTGTCCCGATCCCGAACCGTAACTGCTCCATCCATTTCTGAATCAAAATCATATGTCACGCAGAAAGGTGTTCCAATCTCATCCTGTCTTCGATACCGCTTTCCAATATTTCCCCGTTCATCAAACTCACAATTAAAATATTTCGAAAGCTCCATATAAACCTTTTCTGCCCCTTCACTCAGCTTTTTAGAAAGAGGAAATACTCCAACCTTAACTGGTGCAATCGCTGGATGAAAACGAAGCACTGTCCGCATATCACCCTCAGCGATTTCCTCCTCATCATAAGCGGCACACAAAAAAGCAAGCGTCACACGATCAGCCCCTAGTGAAGGTTCAATTACATAAGGAACATACTTCTCTTTCTTTTCATCATCGAAATATCCCATATCCTCTCCAGAAGTATTCTGATGCTGCGTCAAATCATAATCCGTACGATCTGCAATACCCCAAAGTTCTCCCCATCCAAAAGGAAATAAAAACTCTAAATCAGTAGTTGCCTTACTATAAAAACAAAGTTCCTCCTGTGAATGATCTCTTGCCCGAAGCTGATCAGAAGGAATCCCTAACCGAAGCAGCCAGTCCATACAAAACTTTTTCCAATAAGCAAACCAATCCAAATCCGTACCCGGTTCACAGAAAAATTCCAATTCCATCTGTTCAAACTCTCGTGTTCGGAATGTAAAATTCCCCGGTGAAATTTCATTTCGAAAAGCCTTTCCAATCTGTCCAATTCCAAACGGAATCTTTTTCCGTGAAGTTCTCTGTACATTTTTAAAGTTTACAAAAATACCCTGTGCCGTTTCCGGGCGAAGGTAAATCGTATTTTTCGAATCTTCCGTTGTACCCTGAAACGTCTTAAACATTAAATTAAACTGCCGAATATCTGTAAAATCATGTTTCCCGCAAGTCGGACAAGGGATATGCTGATCCTCAATAAACTGTTTCATCTCCTCCTGTGTCCATCCATCCACCGATCCTTTTAAAACAATCTGATTCTTTTTAGCAAACTCTTCAATTAATTGATCGGCACGAAACCGTTCATGACATCCTCTGCAGTCCATAAGAGGATCTGAAAACCCGCTTAAATGTCCAGAAGCCACCCAAGTCTGCGGATTCATAAGAATAGCACAATCCACTCCAACATTATAGGGACTCTCTTGTACAAACTTCTGCCACCATGCCTTTTTTACATTATTTTTTAATTCCACTCCAAGATTTCCATAGTCCCAAGTATTTGCAAGTCCTCCATAAATCTCAGAACCGGGATAAATAAACCCTCTTGACTTCGCAAGTGCAATAATTTTCTCCATTGATTTTTCCATATGATTACTCCTCCATTTAAAAATATAAGTATTGATGTAATTTTCCAAAAGATGGGACGCCAGAGGCAGTGCAGCAAAAGCCCTCACACCCCAGTCTGATTAAAAACTCTATTTTTTATAGATAATATAACACTCTCCCGCAGCCGTTTGCGCACTCTTCTTCCCGTTTGTCACAACATTTTCACTTATGTAAAGTATCTTATCCGGCAAAGCTACATTGATTGCCTCTGCCGTAATCACAATCCCATAATTTCCATTTTCTGTCACCTGTGCAACCGACACATCCTCTGTTTTTTCATATGCCCGAAACGTCTGATCAAACTGATAGCCTTCATTGATCGCTTCTCGAACCGTTCCAACAAAAACCGTTCCTTCATTAAAATTTCGATAATCCTCATCTGTCTTATAAGAAATCGATACCTTCGCAATCTCATCTTCCACTTCAACACCCTCTAATGAAAGCTGTGTAGAAACTTTGCGAAGGTTATACTCTTGTATTTCATTCTGCACAAAGCTCTCTAATTCCGATGCATCATAATACTCCTTATCAAATGGCTCTACCACCACTTCTACAAATGTTCCGTCATCCTTTACAACCAAAGTAGTTGTATCATAAGATGTTTCTTGATCTCCGCACCCTGCAAGGCAGCATACCAACAGTATCATACCTAACCATAACTTAAGTCTTTTCATTGTTTCCTCTTCACCCATGCCTTTCCTTTTGTTTTATCATTATATTCCGTCTTATTTTACATAAAAATAAAAATAATTGCAACCCCTAAAACATCTTCTTCATCTCTTCCAATATTTCCAAGGATTTTATTTTTCGATCCAGCCGATGATTGGTACAGGATTTTAAAATTTTCTGAAGTTCTAAAAGCACTTCCCCGCTTACCTGAAAAGTATATAACTTTTCCAAAGAAGAGCTGACAATATACTGCAGGGCATAAACCGTAGAAACGGCAACCGGCACTGCATCCGCCACCTGCCTTTTACAAAATTCACAAACCACCCCATTTTCTGCAACACTAAAAGCTGCAAGTTCTTTTGTCTGCCCACAGTGTACACAGGCAAACATCTGCGGATACTCTCCGTTTTGCACCATAGCTCTCAATTCAAAAATCAGACGTACCAGCTCATTTTCCAGTTTTTTATTTAAAAGAGCCCGAAAAGACTGAAAAAGCAAAAGAATCATTCCGCTGCCGTCCATATTTTCATAACTATAATAAGAAGCCAATTCCAAAAAATACATTCCATAAGTAGTTCCTTCCAAACTTTCCGTTAATTCATAAAAATAATTGGAAATCTGTACCGAATGAATAGTATACGAACTCCGTCCCTCAAATAAAAAAAACTCACCAAAAGAAAAAGGACGTGTTCCGGCAAGCAAAGGGCTATTCTGACGTCTGGCTCCCTTTGCAAATGCAGTAATTTTTCCTCTTTCCCTTGTGAGTATAACAACTCGTCTATCTGATTCACCTACCGGTGTTCCGGCAAGCACCATACCTGTTACTTTTATCGTTTCGCTCATCTTTGTTCTCTTCCTGTATTTCTTATATAGTTATTCCTCTTTTTTCAAATATCCATAGTTCTTTAGCAGCAGTTCACTGTCCCGCCATTCTTTGCGAACCTTTACCCAAAGCTGCAGATTGACCTGCATTTCCAACATCTGCTCCAATTCATATCTTGCCTGAGAGCCGATTTTTTTTAACATAGCCCCCTTTTTTCCGATAATAATTCCTTTATGAGAATCCCTTTCACAGATAATAGTTGCCTCAATGTCCATAATTACGCCGCCTTTTCGCTCCTTCATCTTTTCAATCGTAACTGCTATCCCATGGGGAATTTCATCCTCCAAAAGCCGAAGTGCCTTTTCCCTCACCAGTTCTGCCGCAATCTGACGCATAGGCTGATCAGTTATCGTATCCTCATCATAAAAAGCAGGTCCATAGGTCAGATACTGAAAAATACATTGGATCAATGTATCCACATTGTCCCCTAAAAAAGCAGAAACCGGAACAATCTCCGCAAAATCCATTTCCTTTCTATAGGTATCAATTACTCCAAGAATCTCCTCTTTCTTTACCATATCCACTTTATTAATCACCAAAATAACAGGCACTTCTGCCTTTCTTAACTGTGTTAAAATATGCTGTTCTCCTGCTCCGATATAAGTTGTCGGCTCCACCAGCCAAAGAATAACATCCACCTCCCGCAAAGTCTTCTCTGCCAAATCTACCATATATTCTCCAAGCCGATTTTTCGCTTTATGAATCCCGGGCGTGTCCAAAAAAACAATCTGCCCCTCCTTTGCAGTATAAACCGTCTGAATACGGTTTCTAGTAGTCTGAGGCTTATTAGAAGTAATCGCTATCTTTTGTCCAATTATCTGATTCATTAAAGTTGACTTTCCTACATTCGGTCTTCCTATCAATGTAACAAAACCCGATTTTAACTGATTTTCCTCTGCCAATTTTGTTCTCCTTTCGTATTCTGTTTTATTTTATCCTGCCTAAAAAAAGCACCTCACCAGCCAAAAGCCATGAGGCACGTTTTCTGTTTCCATTATAGCAAATTGATACTCTTCACAACAAAAGCAGAAGCATTTTCTTCTGAAAATCTGAAACAATCAGAACAAAAATCCGGCAAGCACAGATCTAGATCTCTGTTCTGATCTTTTACCACTATTCTACCCCATACTCTAACTTACTTACTGAAACTTCATAAGCTACCCGCTTTTCTCCCTCGTTTTCACCAATCTTTTTCATATACTCCCGACTCTGCACACGTCCCCAAATACGGATTTTTCCTCCTACCTCAAAACTGGAAGCATATCTTGCATTCCTTCCCCATGCAATGCAAGGTATATAATCGGATTTCCCGTACGGACGATTCACAGCCACAAGCAAATCTGCAATTTCCCTTCCAAGTGGTGTTTTACGATAGATAGGCGGTTTGCAGATGAAGCCTTCCAGAAAAATATGGTTGGTCTTACCCATCTCGCTATCGTTTTCCAAGATTTCCCATTCACGCACAAAGATAGAAAGGACAAGACGGTTTCGTGTTCCTTCATGGCGGTTATAAGAACGAAACTGACCGGATACCTCTACTGTCATCCCCCGAAAGTCCTTTGTAATATCCACCAGACGTTCTGATACCATAAGCGGAATAATATCTGCCTGACTGCTTAGCCGATTTACGGACACATCCACCATATAAAACCCTTCTCCAAATACTTCATGGCTGAATTCAAAATCTGAAATCACCTCGCCAATCATACTTACCTTGTTGTTTTCAATTACCTTATCTGTCATCATAGTATTTCTCCCTTCCCGTGGCATTTTCCTATATGCCTCTTGTAGTTTTGTCCACTATCATATTTATGCCATTTTTGGGAAATTATACATTAACTTATCGACCGTTTTCTCGACTTCAGGAAAAATACTGTCGTTTTTTGTTCTTTTCTCCCAGATTTTCACAAATATTGCAGTAAAGACCTATTTCTTCTTCTGTTCCTCTATTAGAAACAGACTCTCTTTCTCCCAGATTATCTGCTTTCTGCAAGTTTTAGCGGATTACATGAATCCACCCTTTTGGTGCTTCTATATGTCCCATCTGAATTCCTGTCAATGTTTCATACAGCTTCTTTGTAATCGGACCCATCTCGTCCATTCCGCTTGGGAAACAGATTTCTTCTCCATGATCCACAACTTTTCCTACTGGAGACAGTACTGCTGCAGTTCCGCAAAGCCCACACTCTGCAAAATCCTTTAACTCTTCTTTATAGACTTCCCGTTCCTCCACTTCTAACCCCAAGTAGTCTTTTGCCACCTGAACTAAAGAACGGCGAGTAATCGAAGGCAAAATGGTAGAAGACTTTGGTGTCACCACCTTATTGTCCTTTGTAATAAAGATAAAGTTTGCCCCGCCAGTTTCTTCTATCTTTGTTCTGGTAGCGGAATCCAAATACATATTCTCATCAAAACCTTCTTTATGTGCTGTTACAATCGCATGTAAACTCATCGCATAATTTAAACCGGCTTTAATATGCCCTGTTCCATGTGGTGCTGCACGATCAAAGTCACTGACTTTAATTGTAATTGGATGAACCCCGCCTTTAAAATATGGACCAACCGGTGTGCAAAAGATTCGAAACTGATATTCTTCTGCCGGCTTTACGCCGATAACTGGACTAATTCCAAACATATATGGTCGAACATATAACGTTGCTCCCGAACCATATGGCGGAACATAAGCTTCATTCGCTACCACTACCTTTGTTACAGCATCCAAAAACCGTTCCTTTGGAAATGGAGGCATCTCCAACCGCTCGCAAGAACCGATTAAACGTTCTGCATTTAAATCAGGGCGGAAGGTAACTATTCGTCCATCCTCTGTGGTATATGCTTTTAATCCTTCAAATATCGTCTGTGCATACTGCAGTACACCGGCACACTCACTCATTACAATCTTAGAATCCGAAATTAAAGCCCCTTCATCCCATGCACCGTTTTTATAATTGGATACATAACGCTTTTCTGTTTCATGATATCCAAAACCTAGATTCTCCCAATCAAAATTTTTCTTTTCCATAGTGTTCCTTCCTTTCGCATCTTATAGAATTGCTTGATGCTCTTATACTAATTGTATTCTTTTACTTTATCTGTTAGTTTACTGCCAGATTTTCCAACTGTCAAGAACTTTGTAAGTTTTATGCACCAATTACCTAGAGGGAAACGCTAGATCGGAAGGGGACGCCAGACCAGAGAAGAGATTGGAAATTGCTACTTCAGTTTCCAAAAAGCAAGAAGGTCTAAGACTTCTGCATCCAAATACATCCAACCGGACGAACCGGTGCGCAATTCGCCCGTGCGGCGTGCTGAAGGATTATCCCATCCACAAGATCCTGCCTTCCCTATACAGCGGGCTAAACACGCACCTTTTTTTTGCACACGCTGTGTACAAAAAAATTCTAAAACCTAAGCAGAAGCCTAAGACCTTCTAGCTTTTTTCCAAAGGCGCTGCAATTTCCAATCCCTCCTCTGGTCTGGCTGACTATTCCAGCCGAAACTTTTATAATACATCTCCTGTCAGCACTATAATAAATGCCTGTTAAAATAAGATCTGAAATACACAAACGAAAATCTACGCTTGTTGTTGTGATTTACAAAATTTAAACCATTTGAAATATATAACCAAAAGCCAAACAGAAATCACAGCGAAAATTTTACTATTTATTATAATTTTGCGCTCTGGAGTACACAGCCGAAAGCCGAAGGGTGTTCTATGCAGGGTCATCATTTCCCGTCGGCACTTAGACGCTGTATTTTAGCGTCTTATGTGTCCGCTACGAGGAAATGCTAAGCGAAAGCGGGCCCGGAATAGAATTCCCTTCGACTTTCGGCGTCCGGGTGTCCAAGAATCCGAATATCCGGGTATCCAAATATTCAGTCTACTCATTTCGTATAGCTGCCAATGGACTTAACTTCATTGCCCGAAGTGCCGGAAGAAATCCAGATACAATTCCGACTAAAACCGCAAATCCCAGTGCAGCAAGTGCCAGCCAAAGCGGAATATAGGAAATCCCCATAGGTTCTACAGAAGATCCATAATAAGAATAATCTCCCATCATACCAACTGTCAGCCGATTGATTACAGCCGAAATGCCATAACTTAAACTGACTCCTGCCAATCCTCCCAAAAATCCGATAAATGCAGCCTCCATTAAAAACAGCATACGGATATTTCCAAGAGAACAGCCAAGTACTTTAATTACACCGATTTCTTTTGTCCGCTCATAGATTGACATCATCATGGTATTAGCAATTCCAATCGCTGCAACAAACAATGATACCGCACCGATTCCTCCTAATACCATCTGCGATGTTTTTGAGGACTGCTGCATACTTTCCATCCATTCCACATTGCTGTAAGCAGAAAATCCCATCTCCTGCACAGTAGTCAGAATATCGGTTACATTGTCCATTTCATCTACATTAATCGTACATGTTTCATAGCAAAAGTCACTGTAAGGCTTTCCGTTTTTCTGGGTTGGCTGTCCCGGAACTACTTTATTTCGATAAATTTGTTTTAATACCGATTCTAATGCAGTTAAATCACAATAGACATAATAGGAATATTGATTCCAATCCTCTGGTCCGCCTTCTACTAATCCGCTTGCTTTCAGCATATATTTTTTCGGAGGGTCGCCTTCTCCGCTTTGTGCATTCCAGTAAGCATTTCGATCAAATGTTGTAAATAACGGCTGGTTCATAAAATCTACCTCTGCCAGTTCTCCGGTATTATAGTAGTATTCATTGGTCTTTTCATTATAAAAATCTGTAATTACATTATTTCCGACTACAAATTGAAGTGTAGTTGGTGTATTGGCATTGGGATCAGGAAGTGTTCCTTCTCCTAATGGAATTTTTTCTAAATCTTCCCGGGTTAGACCTCTTAGTCTTACATAATCACACAGATAAGCACCTTGCTTCATAATTACTGTATAATCTAGTTGAGGACTTACACTTGTTACATGCTCCATATTTCGAAATGTTTCAATCATATCTTGATTCATTAACAAAGGTTCTGTATCGGAACTATTACTATTACTTCCTCCATAGTATTGATAATTATTTACCTCAATCGCAGTCAAACTTCCTGACTGTTCTATTGACATCATCATACTGCGGTTTTGTCCGATTCCGATAGAAACCATTACAACGATAGAAGCTGTACCTATAATTACTCCTAATATGGTTAGAAAAGTCCGCATCTTTCTTCTCCAAAGATTGCTAAGACTCATCCTTAATAAATCAGAGAATCTCATCGTCATCCATTCCTTCCGCTTTTTTGCGTTTTTTCTTTACTATAATTACCACAATTACTATTACTGCAACAACCAGAAAAGCACCTGCTGCCGGAATTGCCCACTTTGGCAAGCTTTTTTCATCTTCCGTTGGCATATCATCAATCACTGGCATATCACTCCAATCAGGTTCTTCTGGAATATAAGACTCTGATATATATAGCTCAAATGATTTTTTCATACTATACTGCTTTCCCTTGTCATCCTCATATGTAACCACTGCATAAACGGTTGGATCGTCCATGGTAGCGGCAGCAGCCGTCAGCATAACATCTACATTTGCAGTTGCACCAGAATCTACATTTCCCTTAAAGGATTCTCCTCCGGTAACGGTATCTCCCTCAAATGTAATCGAAACATTAAAAATTTTACTTTTTCCCATATTGTTGACCGGGAACATAATATTTGCCTGATTTCCTATTTCCAAAGAAGACGGCATTACTTCAATTTCTCCGATACTCATACGAATTTCCTGTGATACCGGAATCGAAATATTCTCTTTTGCTGTATAAGGATTTAATTTATCGTCTTCATATTCTGCTTCTAATGTAAGAGGATAAGATTTCGCCTCCAAACTCGCCTTTGCTGTCATTTCAATCGTTAAATCTACTGTCTGTCCAATTCCAATTCGATTGATAAATAACGTGCTAGAACCAGAAACCGGCAAAAATGAATCTTCCGTAGCACTCAGCGTAAATTTTACATTGCTCACTGGTGTAATAGCAGAAGTATTTTTCACATGAATGGTTAATTGAAAACTATCCCCGGCATTTACCGTATCCAAATTTGTTTCATACCCTGTAATAATCAATCGTGGAACGGAAACTTTTGTAGAAGTTTCTTCCTGTGTTGTTGTTTCTGTAGTGGTCTCCTCATATTCTGGATTTCCTTTAATATTAAAAAATATCGTCTGTTCTGTTTTATATTCCTTTCCATTTTCATCCTTTGCAGCAATTTTAAATACAACCGGATAATATCCTGTCGTTACATCATTTCTAACATTTAAACTATAATGCACAACCTGATTTCTTGCCACTTCATCTGACTGACTTTTTGTTCCAAGCAAAGGACTTGGCAATGCTCTCTCATAACTTGCTTCTTCAATTTCAAACGGATACTCACTTGTCTTTGCAGAAATTACGGGTGCAATCGTAACAGAATACGCATCCGAAACACCAAAATTATTTAAAAACAAATCAAATTTAATCGGACAATTAAAAGACGACGACGACGGAGTAGGACTATTTCTTAAAGAAATATTAATATCAGTCTGTGTACTGCTTTCTTCTTCATCCAATCCCTCAATAAATACATAAGAAGTTACTGTAATACTGCGGTTTGTTGAACTTCCTTCATCATAATACACAACATTATAATCCACCGAATAATAACCTGTTACTGCTTTTTCTTTTACAGTAAGCATAAATGTTGCTGTCCCTGTACCACCGTCTTCCCGAATACGGCGAATTGTACTCAGCCCCACATTTTTAGGTTCAAACGGACTGTCCGCTCCCGTCTTTACGACCGGACGAATTGTAACATTAGAAGCAACCCCATCTCCTAAATTTTTTAATGTAATTCTTACTTCCATATCCTTTCCGTTTTGCCCCGTCGGAGTTGTATTATCCGCCACTACCAAACTCGCACTCCCCATATCTTCCGAATCTGGACCATACCAATCTCTGGTCGTAGTCGGTTCTGGTGTAGTTGTCGGCTGCGGTGTAGTCGTTGGCGTTGGCGTAGTTGTTGGCGGCTCTTGAGTAGTTGTCTGCTCTGGAGTAGATTCTGACCCAGTCGCTCCTGCTAAAATCGGACTTACCGCAAGTATCAATGCACTGCATACAACGATCAGTTGTTTTTTCCATTTCTTAACCATCTTAATTTTCCTCCACTCTTTCCTCACTGTTTTCCTCTTTTATCTCTTGTTTGTTCTGCAGTTGATCCGATTCCAAATAATCTGTTTGCTCTTCCTCTGCTTTCTGTTTGGAAAACTGTTGAACCCCCTCAGATATTGTTTCGGACAATTCCTGCCCTTCTGTAATGGTAAATTCTTCCTGAGTTAGTTCCTCTACCGTTTTTGCCTCCGTTACAGAACCTTCATGAGAATGATCTCTTACTTCTACTTTCACTATTTTACCATCAATAATATGAAAAATTCTATCTGCAAATGTTGCCAAATGATTATCATGCGTTACCATTACCAGTGTTTTATTCTGTTCTTTTACCACCTTACGCATCAAATCCATTACTTCTGCCGAAGTATGAGAATCCAAATTTCCTGTCGGTTCGTCTGCAAATATAATCTGTGGATTTACCACCAATGCCCTTGCCACCCCGACACGCTGCTGCTGCCCGCCGGACATCTGGTTTGGTTTATGTTTTTTCTGCTTTTTCAACCCTACCAAATCCAACATCTTGCTTGCCTTTTTTAAACGTATCTTCCTTGAAACCCCACGAAAACTCAGCGGCAATGCCACATTTTCTACTGCATTCATCGTTCCAAGCAGATTAAAAGACTGAAAAATAAATCCCACTTTCTCCCTTCTGAATTTTACCAGTTGATTTTCATTTAATTTTTCAATATTTTGTCCTGCAATCCGAATACTTCCCTTTGTCGGCTTCTCTAATCCTGCCAGCATATTTAACATCGTTGACTTACCCGACCCAGAAGTTCCCACAATCGAACAAAACTCTCCCTTATATACAGTCATGTCCACTCCATTTAAAGCATACACCTTGTTTTGTCCGATTCGATACACTTTATAAAGATTTTTTACTTCAATTACAGGAATCCTTTTCTCCTTATCCTCTTCCTTCATTCTATCCCGCCTTTCTACTCTCCTCCACGTAATTTTTTTCATTTGGTTGCACAAAATCTTTCCCTTTTTTGTCCCATAGCATCATAGCATATTTCATCTAAAAATTCTATGAAAATCACAACTTTCTTTCCACCAAAAGAAAAGAAAAACACTATAACAAACAATCATTTCTATCGCCAGCCAAGAAACAGCAGGCTGCCTACCCTTCCAGAATCTGGCGTCCCCCTTCGAAAAATCTCCCATTACCCCCTATTTCATCACAGAAAAAACATCAATTTCAAATTTCTCATCAAAAAAGCCTTGTAATCTGCGAAAATTGTGCTAAACTGTATCGTGATATTCCCAAAAAACAGCAGACCATACACCTGCTGCTATTGAAAATCGGTTGGTATCATCCGACAAACTATGAAATGAGGTTAAAAAATGAAAACACAAAGAGAAGACATTCGTAATATAGCGATTATTGCTCATGTTGATCATGGAAAAACTACCTTGGTTGATGAACTCCTAAAACAAAGCGGTGTATTCCGCAAAAATCAGGAAGTCGCAGAACGGGTTATGGATTCAAACGATATCGAAAGAGAAAGAGGCATTACCATTCTTTCCAAAAATACAGCCGTATTTTACAAAGATACCAAAATCAATATTATTGACACTCCGGGACATGCCGATTTTGGCGGAGAAGTGGAACGTGTTTTAAAAATGGTAAACGGCGTAATCCTTGTTGTAGATGCATTTGAGGGTGCAATGCCTCAAACCAAATTTGTATTAAAAAAAGCTTTAGAACTCGATCTCTCCGTTATTGTCTGCATCAACAAAATTGACCGCCCGGAAGCCCGTCCAAATGAAGTAATTGATGAAGTTTTAGAACTTTTAATGGACTTAGAAGCAAATGACAAACAATTAGACTGTCCGTTTATATTTGCTTCAGCAAAAGGCGGCTACGCCAT
Source organism: uncultured Lachnospiraceae bacterium (assembly GCA_910585855.1). Classification (GTDB taxonomy): domain Bacteria; phylum Bacillota; class Clostridia; order Lachnospirales; family Lachnospiraceae; genus MGBC114844. Next base: position 38,012 of record CAJUGZ010000003.1, read on the forward strand.
AAAAAACCTAGAAGATACCCGTGAAAATATGATCCCTTTATTTGAAACAATTATTGAACATATCCCTGCACCAGAAGGCGATCCAGACGCTGCCACACAGGTTTTAATCAGTACGATTGACTACAACGAATATGTAGGACGAATCGGTGTAGGCAAAGTCGATAACGGAACAATCCGCATCAACCAAGAAGCCGTTATTGTCAACCATCACGATCCAGAGAAAAAACAACGTGTGAAAATCAGCAAACTCTATGAATTTGACGGACTAAACAAAGTCGATGTATCAGAAGCTACGATTGGCTCGATTGTTGCCATCTCCGGCATTACTGATATCCATATCGGAGATACACTATGCTCTGTGGAAAACCCGGTTGCCATTCCATTCCAAAAAATCTCCGAACCTACTCTTTCGATGCATTTTATGGTAAATGACAGCCCACTTGCAGGAAAAGAAGGAAAATTTGTTACCTCCCGTCATATTCGGGAGCGCCTCTTTCGAGAATTAAACACCGATGTCAGCCTTCGGGTAGAAGAAACAGACACCACCGAATGTTTTAAAGTTTCCGGTCGGGGAGAACTGCACCTTTCCGTTCTAATCGAAAATATGAGACGAGAAGGCTATGAATTTGCTGTAAGCAAAGCAGAAGTCATCTACCATACAGACGAAAACGGAAAAAAATTAGAACCAATGGAATTAGCATATATCGATGTACCAGAAGAATTTTCCGGCACAATTATCGAACAGCTTAGCGGAAGAAAAGGAGAACTTCGCAATATGTCCCCTGCAAACGGAGGATATACCCGTTTAGAATTTTCCATTCCGTCAAGAGGTCTAATCGGATACCGAGGAGAATTTATGACCTCTACAAAAGGAAACGGCATCCTAAACACAATCTTTGATGGATATGGTCCTTATAAAGGAGATTTAGCCTATCGAAAACAAGGATCTCTGATTTCCTTTGAAACCGGAGAAAGTATTACTTATGGATTATTTAACGCTCAGGAAAGAGGAATCCTCTTTATCGGAGCGGGAGAACAAGTTTATGCCGGAATGGTAATTGGACAAACCGGACGTGCAGAAGATATTGAAGTCAATGTATGTAAGAAAAAACAGCTTACCAATACACGAGCCTCTGGTTCAGATGAAGCACTAAAACTCGTATCCCCTAGAATTCTTAGCTTAGAACAATGTCTGGAATTTATTGATACCGATGAATTATTAGAAGTCACCCCTACTAAACTACGTATACGAAAGAAAATTTTAGATCCCACACTTAGAAAACGAGCTTCCATAAAAAAATAGTAAAATTTCACTGTAGTACTAACTTTAATTAGGCTTTTGGATAGGGGTTGCCGCCGAAAGAAGGATGCTTTCACCGGACGCAAGAGGCGGTTTACTCCTGTCCTTTGCCTGCTCCGCTCCAAACGGTAAGAAAGTCTATGGCTTCTGATTTCGGTTCATCCAACCAGACGAACCGGGGCGCAATTCGCCCTCACCACAGCCAGAACGAACGGATATAAGAAAGGGTTTTACCAGCCACAAAACATCCTCTTCCCTATCCTCCGGGCTAAACACGCCCCTTTTTTTGCATACCC
>CAJUGZ010000004.1:0-30097 GCA_910585855.1 uncultured Lachnospiraceae bacterium
CGGAGCAGGCAAAGGACAGGAGCAAACCGCCTCTGGCGTCCGGTGAAAGCCAATCTTTTCTGGCAGCATTTTATTTTCAAAAGCAGAATGAAAGATAGAATGGGTTATTTTATAAAAATTTTACTTTGTAAGTTTATCCTGAGAGAATCCTCAGTAACATTGAAAGAGTTATATGGAGAGTATATAATAGAAATAAAAAATTGTAACAAAAAAGCGAAGAAGGAGAAAAAATATGAGTGAAAGAAAAAAGATGTGGATAGCGGACAATGGGGACGGGACTTATCGGAATCCGATTTTGTATACGGATTATTCGGATCCAGATGTGATTCGTGTAGAGAGTGATTATTATATGGTAGCGTCTAGTTTTTGTAATTCACCATCTGTGCCAGTGTTACATTCGAAGGATTTGGTAAATTGGAAGGTGATTAGTTATGCTATGGAAAAACTGCCTTTTGATTATTATGATAAACCGATGCATGGCTGTGGTGCATGGGCACCGTCTATTCGGTTTCATGAGGGATATTTTTATATTTTTATTCCTATGCCGGATGAAGGAATTTTTATGTGCCGTTCGAATGATCCATTTCAGGGATGGGAAGCACCAGTTTGTGTGCGAAAGGTAACTGGATGGATTGATCCGTGTCCGCTTTGGGATGATGACGGAAAAGCGTATATGGTATCGGCGTTTGCCAGAAGCCGGATTGGATTTAAGAGTATTTTGCATATGAGTCCGATAAAACCGGATTGTACGGAAACGCTGGATGATGGGATGCATATTTTTGATGGACATGCAACACAGCCTACGATTGAAGGACCGAAACTTTATAAGAGAAATGGGTATTATTATATTTTTGCTCCGGCAGGGGGAGTAAAGACCGGATGGCAGACAGTACTGCGTTCTAAAAATATTTATGGACCATATGAGGAAAAGATTGTGATGCATCAGGGTGGTTCACCAGTAAATGGACCTCACCAAGGGGCTTGGGTGGATACGCCGTCCGGTGAAGATTGGTTTATTCATTTTCAGGATGTAGGAAATGCAGGGCGAATTATTCATCTTCAGCCTATGAAGTGGGTAAATGACTGGCCAGTGATCGGAATTAATGAAGATGAAAATGGTTGTGGAGAGCCTGTACTTATTTATCAAAAGCCAGATACGGGAGTAGTTTGCAAGATAGATGCACCAGAGGATTCGGATGATTTTGATGGGGCAGCACTTGGGCTTCAGTGGCAGTGGAATTCTAATTATCGGGATACATGGTATCAGATGATGCCGGAAAAGAGCCGGATTTGTTTGTATGCACAGCCGGTAGAGAAGGGGACACAGCTTTGTGATGTTGGGAATTTATTATTGCAGAAGTGGCCAGCACCGGAGTTTCAGATTACTGCAAAATTAGATGTCAGCGGTTTGATTGATGGGGATTATGCAGGAATGGTTTCTTTGGGCGGAGTTTATACCGGGCTTGCGATTCGGGTGAAGGATGGAAGACGGAATCTGGTACAGTTGACCGGAGAGTGGACAAAAGCAAATGAAACAGAAACAGTTTTGGACAGCTTTTTTGAAGATGTGCTTTATCTGAAGATGACAGTAAAAAAAGAGAAGGATGTTTCTTTTGCTTATAGTATAGATGGGGAGAATTATCAGGAGATAGGAGAAACTGTAGAAGCAACACCGGGACGTTGGGTTGGAGTAAAAGCGGGGTTGTTTGCAGTAAATACAATGGGACGAACCGGCGGAGAGATGCTGGCAGATTATTTTTTCTTTGAATGTCGGCTTGAGGAGATTTAATTGTATCAGAATTGAGCAGAAATAGTGGGAAGCCTGTAAAAAAAGGCTTCCCGCTTTTTATGTACATGAGTAGGAGAAAAAATTTTCCTCTACTCGATTGTCTGTAAAAATAGAAGATTTTTAATTTATAGTGTAGAGGTAGGATTTCGTAGAGTATACCACTCTATGAAAAAGATTTTGAGCGGATTCTCTGTTTGATATGATAGTCGTTCTGGTAGGATTTGTCAAGAGTAAATTATTTCTTTTGGTGAGAAATGGAGGGGGACGCTGGATTTTGGTTCTTCTGTTGGTCTGCTGTTCCGCTCTTCGGGAAGTAAGAAATTCTAAGACTTCTGCTCTTTTGCGTATCCAACCGTCCGAACCGGTGCGCAATTCGCCCTTATTTCAACCGAAATATAACTAGCATAAGGAACGATTTTCTCTACGATAAGAGGTTGCTTTCCTTTTATACGGGCTAAACACGCACCTTTTTTTTCACACCCTGCATGGAAGCAGGATGTGAAAAAAATCCTGTGTATTTCACAGAAGTCAAAGAATTTCTAACTTCCCTACGAAGTCACTGCAGCCCAACAGAAGAACCAAAATCCATCTGTTTCTTGGCTTCTGAAAGGCAAATGAAAGAGATACCATGTATTTTTAATATATGACGTCATTTAATTCATAAATTTATAGATTTTCGGTAAAAATTTTATAATTTTTCTGACTAATACTATTTAAACAAGTTATTTATTTGCTGCTTTTATTTATTATTTTTACTGATTTATCCTTTTAATTTCTAACTATTCTTATATTTTATGAGAAAATTTTCCGTTACATTTTTCTATCGGTTTTCTACTAACAGCTAGATTCCGTTTGTTGGTTTGTGCTGCAGCGACTTTGGAGAAAAGTTAGAAAGTCTTAGGATTCTGTTCGAAAATCTAGGATTTTTTGCGTTTCCTGCTTTCATGCAGGGAACGCAAAAAAAGGTGCGTGTTTAGCCCGTGTTTTTAAGAAAGAGATAGGTTATGGTAGAGAAAATCCTTCCTTACACCAGTTACGTTTTGCCTGCGACACGGGCGAATTGCGCACCGGTTCGTCCGGTTAGATGCGCAAAAATCAGAATCCTTAGACTTTCTTACTTTTTGGAAACCGGAGCAGCAGAGCAAACCAACAAACGGAATCTGGCGTCCGCCTTGCGAAAGATAATCGGCAGCAATAAAAAAACGCTCTTAAAATTCAGAAAAAATAAACCGTCAAAAAGATTTTTTATTGATAGATTTTTTTTATTCCTTAGAAGGATTTTAATAAAAAATAAATCTGAAATATCAGCCGTCAAATTTCTGGTCAAATCGTTTAAACCCCCCTTATTTTTATGAGAAAAAATTTTTTTTCATAGAGTGGTATACTCTGTGAAAATCCTGCAATAAAGTAGGAAATTAAGAAAAGGTGAAGGTATGTCGGGGAAAGAAACGGGTTTTATTACAATGACTTATAAATTGAGGCTTTATGATAGGCATCAGAATTGGCTGGTTTTTACTAGACAGCTTTATAATCAGGTAGTATGGCATTATTATCAGATTTTAATGGAGGATCTTTCCCTTTTGAAACAGAGTAATTTTCTTTTGCTTCGTACTTTGGAGGAATGTAGTATTGGGACGAAAAAAATGCAGGAAAGAGGAGAAGAGCCTCTTTGGAAATTAAAGGATATGCCAAAGATTCCTATGTATTTTCGGCGTGCAGCGATTAATATGGCGATTGGGTTAGCGAGAAGTTATCACAGTTCTTATAAGCTGTGGCAGGAAAAGCAGAAAAATGGGTCGCCTCCTTCTCCGGCAGCAGCGATTGATAGTTCTCCTGTTTTTTATAAGGGGATGTATCGGGCATTTCAAACGGATTCTATTCAGCTTAAGGTATTTAATGGAGAAAAATGGGTTTGGATGACTTATCCTTATACTGGGCGTGAGATTCCAAAGGAGGGAAAAGTTTTGTCGCCTACTTTGAAGTTAGAAAAAAAGACGGCTTATCTGCATGTTCCAGTAAAATTGCCTGTAGAGGATATTCGGACAGTAAAGGAACGAATGAAACAGGAAGAGAGAATTTGTGCCGTTGCTTTTCCAGATACTGATAGTTTAGCGGTATGTGTGATAATGGGACAGGCAGGAGAAATGGTAAAGCATTGTTTTATTCATGGTGGGAGAGAGAGGGAAGCACAGCGAAAACAGGTGTTGGAGCGGTTAGAAAAGAGCAGAAAAAGTCGTAAAAGTTTTGGCGGAACGACTTTTTTAGTGGAAGGGGATTTGGCTGAAAAGGATAAGGGGATTTTGGTTGGTAATCGGCAAAGAGAAAACGCCGTTCTTTATAAGAAATTAGAACAGATTAATGGGTATTATGCACATAAAGTAAGCCGGGCTGTTTTGGAGTATTGTAAAGAAAATCAGATTAAAGTGATTGTTGTTCCGAATTATGAAAATATTGTTTCATTCGACGGGAAGTATTATTTGCATACAAGCCCTTTTCGCTGGCAGGGCAGAGCAATGATTCGAAATTTGAAGTATAAAGGATGGAGAGAGGGAATTTTGGTAACGACGATTCGCCCTTATCATATTTCGGATTGCTGCAGTGAATGTGGGAAGAAAATTGAACGTTATAATGAGGGGCATAAAGCCAGCAGAAATTACTATGGCGGACAATTATTTTTTTGTCCGAATGGACATCAGGGCAATACGGCATTAAACACGGCAAAAAATATCGGGAGATATTTCCTCCGCCGTTTTCAAGAAGAATCGGAACAAGAAGATTTTGTTTTGAAAAATTGAAAGCGAACGAGTTGAAATAAAGAAAAAGGCTGGAAACAGCAAAGGAACATAGGTGTTTTTTCATCAATGTTTTGGGTACAGCACCACCTGCCTCTGCTTGTTGTCTTTTTTGCGAAAAGGACAGGATGCACAGACAAAGAAAAATATAAATTATTTTAGTTGTGCTGAGAGGTATTAAAAAAAGAGCTGGAAGGATGAAAAAAGGAAAGATGAAAAAGGCATTAATTATCACAACTGTTAGTGGATTTGTGCCACAATTTGAATTAAATCAGGTACATCTTTTACAGGAGATGGGCTATGAAGTTCATTATGCCAGTAATTTTCAGAATCCGCATTACGGCTCGGATAATCGCCGCCTAGAAGGAACAGGGTTGATTTGTCATCAGGTAGATTTTGTACGTTCCCCTTTTCGAATTTTAAGAAATGGGATTGCTTATCGGCAGTTAAGAATGGTGTTAAAGGAAAATGTGTTTGAATTGATTCATTGTCATACTCCGATGGGCGGAGTGTTGGGACGGCTGGCGGCAGAACAGAATCGAAGAAGACAGAAAAAGGAGAGAAGATTATTACAAAGGAAAGAGAAAGTAATAAAAAAATCAGGGTATAGTAAGGTGTTTTATACCGCACATGGGTTTCATTTTTACCGGGGTGCGCCTTGGAAGAATTGGCTGTTCTATTATCCGATGGAACGGTGGCTTGCTTTTTATACGGATGTGTTGATTACGATTAATCAGGAAGATTATCAGATCGCTAAGAAGTTTCATCTGCGAAAGGAGGCAGCCGGAAAGGTTGAGAAAATCAATGGGGTTGGATTGGATATTGGGGATTATCAAACTTGTTTTAAAAATGTTTCTTTATGGAAGGAAAAAAGAAAAGAGTTGGGGATTCCTTTGGATGCTTGTGTGCTGATTAGCGTGGGGGAATTAACCAAAAGGAAAAATCATCAAGTGGTGATAAAAGCATTGGCACTGCTCCAAAAAGGCTGTGAAAATCAAAAAGATTATGAAAAGAAAAATATTTGGTATTTGATCTGCGGAGAAGGACCAGAGGAGAAGAAGTTAAGGAAACAGGTTCAATGGTATCATCTGACGAAAAGGGTTCGTTTTCTTGGCTATCGGAGTGATGTAAAAGAACTTTTAGCAACCTCGGATTGTTTTCTTTTTCCGTCGAAACAGGAGGGACTTCCGGTTGCATTGATGGAGGCAAAAGCAATGGGACTGCCGTGTATTTGCTCTGATATCAGAGGAAATCGGGAGCTGGCAGCAGCAAAAGAGTTGGTACATGGAACAAGCGGCAAAGATTATTTGGAGAAAATACAGGATTTTTTACAGCAGGTCAAAAAGACAAAGGGTAGAATAAGACAGAATATAGAGAAGCGGATTTGGTCGGATGCAAAAAAGTATTCCAAAGAACAGGTGATGCAGCAGATGAAAAGAATTTATACAGAGAATTTGCAGGAAAGGAAAGAGGGATGAAGCGGATTGTAATGCTTTTAAAATCAAGGATTTATGCAGGTGCAGAAAAGATAGCAATTACAATTATGCAAAATCTAAAAGAAGAATATGAATTTTATTATGTTTCTCCTTATGGAGAGATTGCGCAAAGATTAGAAGCTGAATCGTTATCTTATATTCCGCTTTCTGATTTTCAGATAAAAGAGATTCGAAGTATAGTAAGGAATCTTCGACCAGATTTAATTCATGCACATGATTTTTCTGCAAGTGCGGCAGCTTCTCTTTTAAAGGATTGGCATGGAAAACCGAAAGTGATTTCTCATCTTCACTATAATGCAAGAGAAAATCAAAGATGGGGAAAGAAAGCGATGATTTATCGGGTGGCTTTAAACCGTATAGATCAAGTGGTTTGTGTCAGTGATGCAGTGGCGAAGGAAGCCGTTTTTAAAAGAGCATTAGAGGGGAAAACAAAGGTTCTTGGAAATCCGATTGATGCTGTTAGGATTCAAACAATGGCGGTGGCAGAGAGAGGCGAGGATTGGATTGAAAAGGCAGAAAAAAAAGAAGAGGTATATTTATACGATATTGTTTTTGTCGGGCGTTTTACCAAACAAAAAGATCCAGAAAAATTGATTCGGATTATTGCCCGGTTGAAAAAGTCCGGTCAGTTGGTAAAAGCTGCTTTTATTGGAACAGGGGAATTAGAAGAGAGCTGTGATCGGCTGATTTTGCAGTATGGCTTGGAAGAACAGGTGCATCGGCTGGGATATTTGGAAAATCCTTATCCGATTATAAAAAGAAGTCGTTTGTTGTGTATGACGTCGAAAGAGGAAGGATTTGGGTTGGCAGTGGCGGAAGCGATGGTTTTAGGAGTTCCGGTATTGGTGTCAAAAGTCGGCGGGATGAAGACGCTGTTGGGAGCAGATGCAGAGGAATTTTGTGAAACAGAGCAGGAATATGTGGAAAAAATTAAAAGGCTATTGCAAGATCCCATTTTTTATCAGGCTGCAAAGAAGAGAAGCAGAAGAAGGGCTGATTGTTTTTGTGAAGTAGAAAGTTATATGGAAGAAATGAGAAAGCTGTATCGAGAGTTAATTTTACGTTGAATAAAAGAAAAAGTTTGGAAAGTAAAAGAAGGAGTTATAAAAAATGACGATTCTTTATTCTTGTAATGCTGATTATATCAATCAAACCATGATTTCTATGTTTTCCGTGATGGCGCATCACAAGGAAAGAATTGATTTTATTTTAGTAAGTGACAGAATTTCTGACAGAGAAAAAAAACGGATAAAAAATTTGGTAGAGAGAAAAGGTTCTTCACAGATTCAATTTGTGGAATTAGATGGGATACCGGAATTAAAAGAAATGGATACCGATGGGATTCATCCAAAAAGTATTTATGCAAAACTGTTTCCAGAGCGGCTGACTGATGCAGAGCGGCTGTTATATTTAGACAGTGATGTAATAGCAAATGCATCTTTTTCTGAACTGTTTCAGATGGATTTACAGGGATGTGTGATAGCGGGAGTAAAGATGCCTTATGCAGATGCAGTTTTAAAAAGGCAGCAGATAACGGGAGAAATTTTTATTTGTGACGGAGTGGTTTTGGTGGATGTGGTACAGTGGAAAAAAAGGCAGCTTTCGAAGCGGGCAGTGGAATATATAAAAAGATGGCAGGGAAAACCGGAGCGAATGAGTGAAAGCGTCATTAATTTTGTATGTGACAGACAGATTTTGGTTCTGCCTCCTGCTTATAATTTTATGCCAAAATTTCTTGTGTTTGGGAAAGCAGAATTAGAAAGGATGTATCAAATTCAGGGATATTATTCTTGGGAGGAGATAGAAGAAGCAAGAAAACATCCGATTTTGATTCATTTTATGAATGAGCTTTATAATCGTCCATGGTGTAAAAAAAGCAGAAATGCTATGTGGAATCATCCATATCGAAAAGATTATATCTATTATCAAAAAAAATTAGGAATTTGCCAAGAAGAGAGAAAATCTCTTTCTATACGAAATAAGGTAACACGGTATTGTTATCAAATACTTCCGTTTCCGTTATTTTTGTGGCTGTTTTATAGAATTCATAAAGATGAAAAGTAGGAGTAGGAAATGCTGAAAAAAGAGGATTATTCCAATGAAAAAAGTTGGAAAAAGGCAGGAATTGCTTTTTTTATTTATCTAGGAATTGCTTTTTTATTTTATTTTATTGCAGAAGAGCAGATTACGTATCGGACTTATCAAAATGAATCGCCCATGCAGAGTACAAATATTGGAGAGATTGTGGACGGAGACAGAATCGAGCAGACGATTTTTTATTCCGGTGATTATCTTTCTTCTCTGACTTTTCAGACCGCTACTTATGCCAGAAAAAATACCGGAACGATTACTATTACAGTAAGTACTGAGCCGTTTGATACAGAGATGGATTCGGATATATTTGTGCAGCAGACGTTTGATATAGAAAAGCTGGAAGATAATTCTAATCTTGTTGTAAAAGCAGGAAAGAAACTAGAATCACCTGTTTTATATCTTTGTATTACTTCAAATGGAGCAACTTATGGAAATGCCATTACTTTTTATGCGGCACAGAAAAGCGAGGAATATCCATCATTGATTCGAAATGGACAAGCAGAAGGAATTTCTTTATGTGTGGGCGTGGAAGGAGGGCTGGCAACTTTTTTTGGAGAACAGTACTGGAAAATCGTTTTTATAACAGGAGTGATACTGGCAGGATTGGTTCTGATTTTATTTGGAAAAGGGGAAAAGGACAGACTGGGAAATCGTATTGTTTTTCATATAAAACAGTATGGTTTTTTAGTCAATCAGTTGGTTAAGCGTGATTTTAAAACAAAATATAAACGTTCAACTTTAGGATTTCTTTGGAGTTTTTTAAATCCTCTTTTGACCATGATTGTACAGTATATTGTATTTTCTACGATCTTTCGTTCAGATATTGATAATTTTCCGGTCTATTTATTAAGTGCCGGTATTGTATTTAATTTTTTTACCGAATCCGTAGGCGGAGGGCTTTGTGCGATTGTTGGAAATGCGTCTTTGATTACAAAGGTCTATGTGCCAAAGTATATTTATCCATTTTCAAAGGTGCTTTCTACTGCGATTAATTTAGTGATTTCTATGCTGCCGCTGCTTTTTGCAGTGGGAATTACAGGAGAAGAGATTACAAAAGCATTTTTTTTAATTCCGTTTTTGTTTCTTTGTTTGATTCTGTTTTGCGTAGGAATGTCTTTTTTACTTTCTACCAGTATGGTATTTTTTCGGGATACACAGTTTTTATGGGGAATTATTAGTTTAGTTTGGATGTATGCAACACCGATTTTTTATCCTGAAAGTATTATACCAGAGCATTTTTCTTTTATTTTAAAGGGGAATCCAATGTATCATTACTTAAAATTTTTTCGTACGATATTGATGCAGGGAGTATCGCCGCAGATGTCAGAGTATGTGTATTGTATCGGGTTTGCTCTATTATTTTTACTGATAGGTGCGAAAGTATTTCAGAAAGCACAAAATAAATTTGTTTTGTATCTGTAGGAGAAGTCAGATGATTCAAGTAGAAAATATTTCGATGCGTTTTCGTATGGCAAATGATCGAATTGTCAGTCTAAAAGAATATGTCATTGCCCGATTAAAAGGGCAGTTAAAATATCGGGACTTTTGGGTTTTTCAGGATATTAGTTTTGAAGTGGGAAAAGGAGAAGTTGTTGGTATTATCGGAAAGAACGGAGCTGGAAAAAGTACGCTTTTAAAAATTATTGCAGGTGTGCTGACACCGACAAAGGGCAGTGTCAGTGTGCAGGGAAAAGTAGTTCCTATGCTGGAATTAGGTTCAGGATTTGATATGGAACTAAGCGGAAGAGAAAATATTTTTCTGAACGGTTCGATTTTGGGCTATGGCAGAGAATTTTTAGAAGAGCACTATGGAGAGATTTTGGAATTTTCACAACTGCAGGAATTTATTGATATGCCGATTCGTAATTATTCTTCTGGGATGCTGATGCGTCTGGCTTTTTCGATTGCTACGATTGTAAAACCGGAAGTACTGATTGTGGACGAAATTTTAGCAGTGGGGGATGAAGCATTTCAGAAAAAATCCAAGCGGAAAATGTTAGAACTGATGAGCGGAGGAACAACGGTACTGTTTGTTTCCCATAGTATTGAGCAGATTCGGGAAATGTGCAATCGGGTGGTATGGTTAGAAAACGGGAAGATCAATCTGATTGGAGAAGCAAAAAAGGTCTGTGATGCCTATCAGGAATTTATGAATCCGACAGTGGATTTGAAAGAGTCGATTCAGGAGAGAACTCGAAAGACCGATGCAGAAAAATATTATATGGATGTGCTGCTGGTTTATGGTGTATTAGGAGAAGAGTATGAATGGCGGGTTCATAATCAAAAGGAACAGTTATTGGCTGGAAATATGGCAGCAGCAGAGAGTTATTATCAAGAGATAACAGAAAAGATGATAGCCAGATATCGGGTTTTTATTTTTATCGGCTGTCCGGGGACAGAAGAGGTTATCTCTTATATAAAAAAATTAAAAGCATATCATAAAACGGTTTTAATTGACTGCAGCGGGATCTTGGAGTGGAAAAATAATCGGATCTATCGGAACTGTAAGGCAGAGATTCATGGGATTGTAGCGGCAACGGGATTAGTAGAAGAAGCGGCAAAGAAAGAAGGATTTTTGGTTTATCGAAATTTGGATGTCTGCTCAGATCGTATGGAACAGCTTTCGGAATGGGCAGTTTATGATCGGGAAATTTTGCCTGATTTGGATGTCAATCAGATGTCTGGAGATATGGAAGTGGTTAATTATTATCGGGCAGTAAAAAAGAAAGAGGAGAGAAAGAATAGAAACTTGCGGATTGGCTGTTTTTGTTTAGAAAAAGAAATGGTGGAACGACTGGCAGAGGCAGTTTTTACAGTCGATCCGCAGGCAGAACTTTATCTGCATCCAAATTTGCAGTTAAGCAGCCGAATGGAACGGTATCGAGGACGGATTTTCTATTTTGAAAGTATGGAACGGGAAAAACTTCCCGGTATATATGCCGATTTGGATTTAGTTCTTGGGATAGAAAGAGAGTGTGCAGAGGAAGACAGCGAAAAACGGCAGCTATATCAGCAATGGATTTATGCTGGATTGGTAAAGATTCCTTTTTTTATCTGGGTTTCAAAAAAGGAAGAAGAACTGATTGATATGATACAGAATAACAGAATTACGGCAGCAGATGAAATATCGTTTTATCAGACAGTAAAGAAGTGGTATCAGAAAGAAAAATGGCGCAAAGAATGGATAGAACAGATATTTTCTCAAGTAAAAAAAGAGGTAACAGCAATTAATACAGGAGGAAGATTTACTCGATGGATACAGAAACAGGAAACAGCACAGATCGTATTTCTTTTAAAAAAAGAAACAGAAAAAGAAAAGCAGAAAAGAATCTTTACTTGTGCAAAAAACTGTTGGAAAAAGGGAAGGGATGTGCTGCTGCTTTGGGATGATGCAGTTGGAGATTTGGCAAAAGGAACGACAATTTCCGAACTGGCTCGATCGGAAGTATATCTCTATGGTTCATTTGATCGAGTGGTAGCTGCAGAATGGGAAGACTGCGATTTTCTGCGTTCGTATTCACAGATTCGCATAAGGATCTTTTTACAGCAGGAAAAGCAGTGGCAGCTTTATGCTTCCGGTGATTATCGCAGATTTCAAAGAAGGCAGCTTTATTTTTCTTGTACAGAGATACTTTTTTTGGTAAGAGAGGAATTTTTTACTGCACATTCAGAGTTATTTATAGGGGAGTATGCCAAAGTAAAAGTACTTCCTGATAAAGAAGAGGAATGGGATCGGGTAATTTTAGAAGAAGAGAATTTAGAAGATAAGAGGGAAGAAAGAATCATCAGGAAACAATAACCAAGAAATAATAGAAGGGATTCGATAAAACAGAAAGGGATAGACAGAATATGGAAAAGGTAAGTGTATTGGCAGAAAAATCGGTAAGAGCATTAAAGGCAGGCGGGGTAAAGGAGCTTGCCCGGCGGACAAAATTTTATTTTGATCAAAAGAAAAATCCCCTTCCGACCGACTCGCATGAAAATTACTATATGGATGTACTTTTTATCAATGGGTGCTATTTACCACATCCATCCAGATATCGTGTAGCCCATCAGAGGGAACAGTTAATGGCAGGAAATTTGACCAGTCATGAAGTTTTTTATACAGATTTAACTTTAAAAGCAGTACGAAATTATCGGGTTTTTATTTTTTACCGCTGCCCTTTTACTGAAACAGTAGGAGAGTTTATTCGATTGGCAAAGCAGTTGAATAAAACAGTACTTTTTGATATTGATGATTTGGTTATTAATAAAAAATATACACGTACAATTCCATATGTAGCTGCTATGGAAAAAGAAGAAAGAAAAGCCTATGATGAAGGAGTGGATCTGATCAGAAAGACTCTTTGGATGTGTGATGCAGCAATTACTACAACAGAACGGATGGCAGAAGAACTCAAGAATTATGTACCAGAAGTATATATCAATCGAAATGTTGCTTCGGATCGTATGCTGCAGCTTTCAGAGTGGGCTTCTTATGATCGGGATGTTTTGCCGTATAAAAGGGCAGAGGAAATTGAAGGAAAAGAGAATCTTCGAATCTATAGAAAAGCCTGTAAAGGAAGGAAAAAGCGGGATCGGGGTGGACTGCGGCTAGGATATTTTAGCGGAAGCATCACACATAATGCAGATTTTCAAATGATACTGCCGGTGATTGAAAAATTGATGGAACGTGAAAAAACGTTGGAATTATGGATGGTAGGGGAGTTAGAACTGCCGGAGGAGTTAAAACGTTATCAGGAACGTATTATAAATCAGCCATTTGTAGATTGGGAGGAACTGCCACGCCTGATTGCTTCCGTGGATGTCAATCTTGCACCTTTGGAAAATAGTATTTTTAATGAAGCGAAATCGGAAAATAAGTGGGTAGAAGCCGCTTTGGTAAAAGTGCCAACTGTTGCAAGCAAAATCGGAGCATTTGAAAAAATGATACAATCAGGAAAAACAGGGATTCTTTGTGAAACAAACGAGGACTGGGAAAGAGAATTGATTCGGTTAATAGAGGATAAGCGCTATCGAAAAGAATTAGGGAAAAATGCGTATGAATATGTGAAAAAGCACTGTGTTTCAATTTATACTGCTTATGGAATTACTACTTATATTCAGAAAAAAATGACGCCAAATATTGTATTTGTTCTTCCGACTCTGCAGATAAGCGGCGGTCTTTTGGTGGTATTAAAACACTGCGAGATACTAAAGAAAATGGGACTGGATGTAACGATATTTAATGATGGATATGAAAAAGATAGTTATATTAAGGGTGCTCAGATGAAGTTTCCGGTGATTTCAAGAAAAGAGATCGGTATTTACGGAAGTATTGATAAAGCAGTTGCTACTTTATATAGTACAGTAGAGTTTTTAACGCTTTATCCAAATATTAAAGAACGGTTTTATTTTGTGCAGAATTTTGAAACCGATTTTTATCAGGCAGGAGAATATCTGCGTTTTCGGGCAAATCAGACTTATTTTTCCTGTTTGAATTTAAAGTATATTACGATTTCGAAGTGGTGTCAGAAATGGCTGAAAGAACAGTATGGAAAAGAGGCACTTTATGCACCAAACGGAATTGAATTAAAACGGTTTCCTATAAAAAAGCGGGATTTTAAGGATTCTAAGAAAAGGATACGGATTTTAGTAGAGGGAAATTCCGAGGATTATTATAAAAACGTAGATGAAAGTTTTCGAATTATTGAATTATTAGATACTGAAAAATACGAAATTTGGTATATGTCCTATCAGGGAAAACCCAAAGAATGGTATCGAGTGGATGAGTTTTTATATAAAGTACCAAATACGGAAGTGGCAAAGGTTTATCTGCAGTGTGATATTTTATTAAAAACCAGTATACTGGAAAGTTTTTCTTATCCGCCGTTAGAAATGATGGCAACTGGCGGATATGTAGTAGCGGTTGCAAATGAAGGAAATATGGAATATCTGCAGAATGGATATAATTGTCTGTTTTATCCGAGGGGAAATCGAAAGGAAGCAGTAAAGCGGATCGAACGGTTAGTAATCGATCGCAAGCTGCAGGAAAAATTGTATCAGAATGGTTTGGATACAGCAAAAAGCAGAGCATGGGACTTGCTGCAAAAGCAGATTATTTCGTTATATCAGTAAAGGAGAAAATGGGTTGTGAAAGAAAATAGGAAAAAGTTGATTTATCTTGGTGTGGTTTTATTTTTGATTGGTACGTTTTTAATTATCAATCAAGAAAGATGCAATTTCTTTTTTTCCAATTTAGCAACGATACAGGAAGAAAATCCAGAGCCGCTAAGCTATCTGGATGAAATGCCGATTGATGGGATTACAAAGGAAAGAGAAGTGATTCAGCCTTTGACTTTTGACAGAAGAGTAGGACATATCGGGGTGAAAATCGGTACATATGGAAGAGAAAATCATGCCATATATGAAATCAGCTTGCTTGATCAGTGGGGAAATGTCTTAGGTATGGCAAGAGAAGATGCTGCTGCAATGAAGGATAATGACTATTTTTATATAAAAGTCGAACGGCTGATTGTGCCGGGGCAGGAATATTATTTAAAGATAATTTCTGATTCTGCGGAGGATGAAAATGCCATTACTTGTTATGCATCAAAAAGTATAGAGAACCAGAAACCAGTAAGGATTAATGGAAAAGAGCAGGACTATTCTTTGATTTTAACGTTTATGTATGGAAAAGTGAAGAATTATACCAGTGCAATTCTTGCTGTACTTTTATTTGTTTATGTGATGTATGCAGGATATTGTTTGATAAAAAAAGAGAAAATCCTTCCTTTTATAATGACAGGGAAAACCATCTTTTTGTCAAAACAGATGCATCTGGCAGTAATCGTGATTAGTATAGTGGCTTTTTGTGCAGCATTGTTTTGTAAAAAAACAATTTATGAAATTTTATTTACAGAAGATTCTCATGCAGAAACGTATATTTCAGAAGCTTTATTAGATGATGTGACTGCGGAGCAAAGCTTTATTTATCCAGAAGAGGAAATGGATTGCATTGAAGTAAGATTTGCACTGTTTTTGCAGAAGTTTCAAAGTGGTGTAATTCACTTTGAGTTATATGAAACAGGAAATTTGGATGTCATAAGAAGTGGTTTTGTAAAAGCAAAAGATTTAGAAAATGAATATGTTCGGTTTTCCTTTCCTAAGATAGAGGGTACAAAAGGAAAAGAATATACACTTCGTATTTATACAACGGAAGTAAAAAGTGATAATGCCATGAGTTTATACTTTACAAGCGATAATTTCAACCAACAGGTATTTCAGCTGCACGGAGAGGAAGTAAAAGGAAATTTACTGCTGACAGCAGGAACTACGCAAAAAGAGTTTTATTGGGAATGGATTTTGGTTTTAGGAATCGTTTTAGTTGGAATCGTTCTGTTTTATTTCTGGCGGTTTTATATCGCAAAGCGTAAGTTAGTGGCTGTTATTGGAGTTGTTTTCGCTATAGTGGTTGGAGGAATTGGAGTGCAGTCTTATTCTGTTTATCATAAATTTAGTATAGATGGGATAATAAAAACCATTTTTGAAAATAGTTCTGGAAGAGAGAAAATATATAATCAGGAGGGGATAGATTATAAGGAATCTTTTGATTATTCTATTCGTACCGATGGTACTTGTTATGGAATGACGCAAATGATAGAGTTACAAAATATTAATTCAAAAATAGATTCCATAAGGATTAGGCTAAAAAACGATAGTATGGCTAAAAGGAGCTATTATGTATCGATATTTTTTGATACAGGAAGTGGATATAACAATGATGAAAAATATAATGTATTTTATATTTATCGTGGAGAAAGTGAAATATTAATTCCTATATTAAATCGTAATCTTATTCATTCTATGAGAATTGATATTGGAGAAGAAATATATATAGAAACAATAAAATGGAATAAAAAATTGATAGAGATAGATGAGATTGTGTTAAATCATTCTGATTTAAGAGAAGAAAATAGCTATTTTTTATGGACAGTTACTTTTGTAATTGTTTTTATATTAGGAATTTTTATAAGTAAAAAATTTAAAAAGTTGGAAAAGATGACAATTACTTTTTTTCTGGCAGCAGGATTTGTATATGGAATTATTTTTTCTGTATTGATTCCGATTGCCCAAGTACCAGATGAAGCATATCATGTACGGCATACTTTGTATGCAATAGGTGGTGATGAAATATATAAGCAAATGATGGAAATTACTGAAGAAGTTGGTTTATTTAAAATTACTGGAATGTCTGGAGAAAAAGTTGATACTTTAAAATATAAAAGTTTATTTACTACTCGTTTAGAATCTTATAAGCTAAATCATATTGTTGAGAAAGATACTTTAGAAGTTTTAAAAAGACCAGGACAGACGATAGGCGTATTAATAGCTATTCTTTTTAAAATGCCAGTGTTTTGGATTTATTTTTTAGGAGAATTGGGAGGATTATTTGTATATATAGGAATTTGTTATTGTGCATTGAGATTATTGCCAAGAAAGAAAGAATTAATGTGTATGATAATGCTGCTTCCAATAGCATTACAGCAGGGAGGAAGTTTTTCCTATGATTCTTTTAATAATGCACTTAGTTTTTTATTGATATCTTATATTATGTATTTGAATGTAAAAAAGGAATTTGTTGATTTAAAAGATATAGTTGTTTTGATAAGTATAGGATTATTATTATTTTATATTAAAACAATATATGCGGGATTACTCTTATTATTTGTTGTAGTGCCAGTTGATAAATATAATATTAAAATAAGAAGATATTGTATTGATAAACAATGGATAAAAGCAAATAGAAAAAAGGTAATAGCAGGTGTTTGTATTGGAATTTTATTAATAATAGCTTTTGTATTAATGATGAAATATGAATATGTCATATTATTAGTGCAGGCATTTATCTATGTGGGAGAAATTATTCGTTTAGTAGGTCGCTCTTTTATAGAACAGGGAAATATGTATATAGATTCTATGATAGCATGTTTTGGATGGGCAGATACACCAGTAAGTGAATGGTTTGTGATTGTTTATGTATTTGGTTTAATTTGGTTGTGGTGGTTTAGTGATAAGGAAGATGAAATAGATAAAAATTCTAAGATAAATGCTAAATCTAAAATAATAGAAAAAAGTGTTGTTTTATTTACGATAGTAATTATGTTAAGTGTAATTATGCTTTCTATGTTGAGGGGGAGTTTTGGTGAGCAGGCAATAAATAATATTACACCATTTGGTAGTAAGATAAAATTATTAAATAAAATAACTGGTGTTCAAGGACGATATTTTATACCAATTTTACCATTAATATTGTGTATACCTAGAAAGAAGAAATGTGTTGTTGGTTCTAAGGAGAAATTATTTTTATTTATATTAATGTTGATAGTAAGTATTATTTATAGTGTTTTTACTTTACTAAATAGGTACTGGATTTGAATTTCTAAAGGATATTTTATATGAGTGATTTAACTAATAATTGAATGAAATAACAGAGGAATAAAAATGAAATTACTAATAATTATACCAGCTTATAATGAAGAAAAAAATATTGAGAAAGTAGTAAATAATTTGATAGATAATTATTCTCAGTATGATTATGTTGTTGTAAATGATGGTTCAAGAGATATGACAGGGATGATATGTAAACAAAATAAATATAATTTACTGGATTTGCCAATTAATTTAGGACTTGCTGGGGGGATTCAAGCAGGATTTAAGTATGCTTGCCAATGTGGTTATGATTATGCACTTCAGTTTGATGGGGATGGACAACATCAACCACAGTATATTGACCGGATGTTAAAACAAATGGAAAGAGAAAAAGCAGATATTGTGATTGGCTCTAGATTTGTTGAGCAAAAGAAACCAAAAAGTTTACGTATGATAGGAAGTAACTTACTTCAGAAAATTATTTGTATAACTACAAGAAAAAATATAACCGATCCTACTTCTGGAATGCGATTATTTAATAAAAAAATGATACAAAAATTTGCTTATACTATGAACTATGGACCAGAACCAGATACAATTTCTTATTTAATTTGCTGTGGTGCAAAAGTAGAAGAGGTACAAGTAGTCATGAAGGAAAGAGAGGCGGGAGAAAGTTATTTAAATTTAAAACGATCTATTCAGTATATGTTATATATGTGTATGTCTATTGTATTTATTCAGGCTTTTAGAAAAAAGGAGAAAATCGTATGACGATAATACTAAGGAGCGTTTTAATAATAGTATGTATTTTAACTTGCTATTATGCGTTACATAAAATACGAAAATCGCAGATTCAGATAGAAGATGCTATTTTTTGGATAATATTTTCTATTATTTTAGTATTAATAAGTATTTTTCCTAAAATTGCATTTTTTTTAGCAGATATGTTAGGTATAGGATCTTCCGTGAATTTTGTTTTTCTTTCAGTTATTTTTATTTTGATATATAAGGTTTTTTCGATGTCAATTAAAATTTCTCAGATGGAATATAGAATAAAAAATTTAGTGCAGCAAATTGCTATAAAAAATTATGAATTAGAGAATAAAAATGGAGAGAAAAAATAAAAAATTATGAAATATATAAAGTAGAAAGATGGGTAAATATAAAGATTCATGATTACAATAAATAGTATATATTATATTTTAATTTAAAAGAAAATTTATTTAGGAGGAAAAGTTCATTGAAAACAGTATGTTTTATACCAATTAAATTAAATAATGAAAGAACACCGGGAAAAAATTTGAAACAGTTTAGTGATGGAACACCATTGATTCATTTGGTAGAAAAAAATGTATTAGGAGTCAAAGGAATTGATGAGATTTATGTATATTGTAGTAATGATAAAATAGAGAAATATATTATAGAAGGAATAAAATATCTTAAAAGACCGGATTATTTGGATACATCTTTAACAAAGTGTAATGATATTATAAAGGCTTTTGTAAATACAATAGATGCAGATTTTTATGTTATGGCACATGCTACGTCACCATTTGTTACTTCAGCTCATATACAGGAATGTTTGAATGCTGTAAAAAGTGGAAAGTATGATTCGGCATATGCAGCAGTTAAAATGCAAAATTTTGTATGGTATTGTGATAAGCCACTTAATTTTTCTATATCTAATAACTTGAGAACACAAGATATGGAACCTATTTGGATTGAACTTTCTACACCATTTGTATTTACCAAGGATGCATATAAAATATATGGAGGGAGAACTGGGGATAAACCGTATAGATGTGAGTGCAGTGCAATAGAGGGAATAGATATTGATTATCCAGAAGATTTTGAGTTAGCAGATCTTGTATATGGGTCTAATTTGAGGGGGAAATAATATGAAAGTAAAGTTACTAGATTGTACTTTGAGAGATGGTGGTCATATTAATAAATCATTATTTGGGAAAAAGGTAATAGATGGGATTGTAAATAAAATGTATCATTCAAATGTTGATTATTTAGAAGTTGGATTTTTAAGAACAGATATTGACTCTTTTTCACCAGATGTTGCAATTTTTTCATCTATTGCAGATGCTGAAAGTAAAATCCCTAATTTTAACGGAACAACTAAATTGGTATTAATGGCTCAAGAGGATCAATTTGACATTACAAAGTTAGAACAATGTGATAAAAATTCAAAATTTCAAATAATAAGAGTATCTTTTCATGATTATGATAAAGAACAGGGATTAGTATTTTGTAAAAAAGTTATTGATAAAGGATATCAGTGTTGTATTAATCCTATTAATTTGCCTGGTTACACAGATTTGGAAATATTGGAAATTGTCCAAAGAGTTAATGAATTAAATCCTATGGCTTTTACTATTGTAGATACATTTGGTTCATTGCAAAAGCGGGATTTGAATAGAATCTATTATTTGGTAGAAAATAACTTGAATAAAGATATTTCTATAGGGTTACATTTACATGAAAATTTATCATTAGCATTTTCATTGGGGCAAGAAATTTTAAGTATAAAGAATCCATGTAGAGATGTTATAATAGATGGTTCTTTATATGGGATGGTAGAATTCCGGGAAATCTAAATATTGAATTAATGATGGATTATATGAATTCAAATTATGGAACAGCATATGTAGTAGAAGAGGCGTTGGAGGCAATAGACGAGTTTATTACATCTATTAAGAAAAAGACACCATGGGGTTATTCTATAGCATATTCTTTATCAGCTAAGAACAAAGCACATCGGACTTATGCGGAATATATGCTTCAAAAAGGAAAAATAACAATTGCAGATATTAATACAATTATGAGAAAAATTGAGAGTTCAAAAAAATCTTGCTTTGATGAGAAATATGCTGAACAGTTATATTATGACTATATGAATGTTGTAGTTGATGATACTTTAACTTTAAGTAAATTGAAGGAAGAATATGAAAATAAAAAAATTGGATTTATTGCGCCGGGAAAAAGTATACAAGATAGTAAGAAAATAAAAACTTTAATTATGAATACAGAAATAGATTATATTTTTTCCTTAAATTTTTTGGATGAAAGTATATTGACTAATGGTGTTATTTATACAAATCAAAAACGATATGGAAATGATAATTTGAAAATTGGAACATGTAAATTAATTGTTACATCAAATATTAGAGGAAATTTGAATAAAAATAGTAATAAATTAGCTTATTCAACATTAACAAAACATTTTGGACAATTTTCGGATAGTTCCTTGTTGATGGTTTTAAATTTAGCTTATTTATTGAAATGTAAGGAAGTTTATCTTATAGGATTTGATGGGTTTGGACAGATGGAAAATTTTTATAGTGAAGGATATGACAGAGAACAAAATTATAAATTAGACAATAGGGATATAGAGCATATTTTACCAAAGTATGCCTCCCGAATGAAAATATGTTTTTTGACATCTTCTAAATATGAGGAGTATATATGATTAAATTAATTGTAATGGATGTGGATGGAACTTTGACGGATGGAAGTATATATTATAGTGAGAATAATATAGAGATAAAAAAGTTTAATGTAAGGGATGCAGCAGGAATATTGGCTTGTCAGATGGTTGGCAAGAAGTGTATGGTTTTGACAGGAAGGGAATCATACGCTGTGCAACGACGTGCAAAAGATTTAAATATAGAATTTATTTTTCAAGGAATAAGAAATAAACAAAAGTTTCTGAAAGATTTTATTAAAAAGAATGAATATGTTGAAGAAGAAATTTTGTATATAGGGGATGATTTGAATGATTTGAGTGCAATGAAAATTGTTGGAAAAACTGGATGTCCCGCAGATGCAGCAGAAGAAGTGAAGCAGATTGCCGATTTTATATCTGTGTATAATGGGGGAAATGGTGCAGTTAGGGATATTTTATTTGCATTATTAAAGAGTGAAGGAATATATGAAAATGCAGTAGAAAATGTATATGGAGGAATTTAAAATTAATATATTTTTAAATCATAAGAGGACATGCTAGGAATAATATCATTAATGCTGAAAAAAGGAAGGATAAAAATTATGAAGCAATTAATTTTATGTGAAAGACCATTTATGGTTTATAAGGCAATTTTAAAAGCTATGAATTCTGATGATTGTATTGATATTGTATTGTCTAACCATATGCCAGGACTGGAGAAAATATATAATCCTCTTATTAATGCCCATATTTTTAATAAAGTGTTTTATTATGATGATGTGTTATATCAGGACTATATAAAAAATGAAAAATTATCAGAGTATGTAAAATTTCCTAATATTTTATGGGCTTGGCCTAGGAAATTAGTGAAATATTTTAGATATCAAAAATTAGCAAGAAAAGAATTAAAACCAGAGGGGCTTGATTTTCATGTATATGACGAGATATTAGCTAATGATGGTGTATCAACAATGAATTTTAAATTGAATTTTGAGAAAATATTTTATGTTGTGAGTGAGCATGGAAGAGGAAATTTTAGGCTTAAAATTCCTTTGCACATATTAGCCGTTTATATTACCATTATATTGGATTATTTTAATATAATAGTAGCATATAGTGGAAGTTCGAAATATGTTCAGGCTGTAGAGGTTGATAGGAATGAAGATTTGGTTTGTTATATTAAAAATCGAAAAAAGGTTAGAGAATGTAGAATTAGTGCATTAGAAAATGCTTTGACAGAGGAGAAAAAGGATATAATTTATAGAATTTATGCAGAAGCATTTGGTTTACCTAAAAAATTTGATGCAGAAGTAAATTTATTATTAACAGGTCCGCTTGCGCATGATGGTGTTTTGGCAAGTGAAAAAGATCAATTAAACTGTTATTATGACGCTGTTAATTTAAATTGTGATATGACCAAAAAATTAGTAATTAAACCACATCCTAGGGATGAGGTTGATTATAGTAGGAAATTTCCGAATGCAATTATTGTTAATAAAGTTGTGACATCAGAGGTTTTAAGTTTTTGCGCTTCATTAAAAATAGATAAAGTTGTAACAATTTATTCAACATCTATATCTTCTTTTCAAAAAGCTAAAAATATGGTGGTATTGGGTGATGAATTTTTAAATGGTTATAATCGAACTGCTCAGACTGGAAAAAGTATAGTATTTCAAGAGGATTTACATAATGGAAGCAAATAGAAATAATAAATTTGAAGAAATAGCAATGCAGAAAAGAGAGGGAGTTATTTGGAATATATTATCCAGTTTAGTAACAGCAGCATCTTCAGTTTTGCTGCTTATGGTTATTAAAAGATTTGTTGGTATTGAATTGGGAGCTTATTTTTCAGTGGCAGTAGCAGTGGCAAATGTAATGATAAATATTGGGCATTTAAATAGTTTTGGTTATCAGATTTCTGATGTTGTAGAAAAGTATTCTTTTAAGACCTATTTATCTCTTAGAAAATTTACTATATGTGTAATGCTTATAGTAACATTGATTTATATTAGCTTTCAAAAATATGTTTTTCAAAAATCGTTGATAATATTTTGCTATTGTGTTTATAGAGCAGTTTATGCTTATGCAGATGTATATCAAGGAAGGTATCAGCAAAAAGGTAGAGTAGATTTAGCAGCAAAATTGCAATTTTTTAAAGTATTAATTCCTGATGTAGTATTGGCTTTTGCAGTGATATTTTTTCAAAATTTAGAAATTGCTATTAGTTTGAGTACGTTAACAGAAATTTTATATTTGATTATATATAATAAAAAAAATCAAATATTTTTTGAAGATAATTTGTCTGTAAATTTATATTTGTGTAAAGATTTGTTTCGGCAATGTTTGCCACTTTTTTTTAGTGCTTTTACAACCACTTATATTTTAAATTCATCTAAATATGCAATTGATAAATTGTTAACCAATGATGTTCAGGTATATTATAGTATTTTATTATTGCCTGCGACTACTGTACATTTGATTGCTGGATTTGTTTATAGACCATTTCTTACAGAGTATGCAGAAGATTGGTCTTTGAGGGAATATAATAGATTAAAACAAAAAATTAGAAGAGTATTTATAGTTATTTTGGTAGGGATAATATTTATTGAAGTAATATCAAAGAAAATATTGCTTCCATTTTTAAAATGGTTATATGTAGCATCAGAGTTGGAAAATTATCAATGGGAATTTAAAATAATACTTTTAGCAGGTGGGATTAATGCTATAGTTATTTTTTTAGGTTTTTTAATTACTATAATGCGTATGCAGGAAAATATGCTTTGGATATATAGTTTTACTTTTATTATTGCATTATTTCTTCCTCAAATTTTAATAAAACAATATAATTTTATGGGAGCTGCTATATCTTTTTTAGTTTTGTCTGGAGTACAATTTTTAATGATGACTATAGTGTATTTAAAGGGAATGTATTTTAATATTAGAAAGATATAAAATAAAAAATTTTGTCGTTTAAAAACAGGAGGGAGTATGAAAACAATTGGAATTGTTTCCGCACATTTTTTACCACATTTAGGAGGGGTAGAAAGATATACTTATAATTTAGCAAAAAGTTTTATACATATGGGGAAGAAGGTAGTAATTATTACTTCATTAATCGAAGATTTACCTTGTAAAGAAGAAATAGAGGGGATAATAATTTATCGACTTCCCTCATTTTCATTTATGAAAGGAAGGATGCCTGTTTTAAATTTGAATAAGGAGTGTAAAAGTAAAATCAGAGAGATAGAACAAGAGCAACTTGATGGAATAATTATTAACACACATTTATATACGTTATCTTGTTGGGGGGCTTATTGGGGGGGCAAAAAAGCAAGGAAAGTAATTTTGTTAGAACATGGAACAGCACATATGGATTTAGGTCGGATTTGGCTAAATCAAGTGGGTAGGATTTATGAACATTTATTAATGTATGTGATAAAAAGGTATGTTTCTGATTTTTATGGTGTTTCTTTGGCATGTAATAAGTGGCTAAAACATTTTGGAATCAAAGGAAAAGGTGTTTTTTATAATGCTGTAGATTGGGAAGACCTGAAAGAGATAAAACCATATTATAGAGATAAATTACAGATAGAAAAGGAGAAAGTGATTCTTACTTTTGCAGGAAGATTAATAGAAGAAAAAGGAATTCGAAAACTTTGTGAGGCATTTGAACAATTAGATAAGAAAAAGGTTTGCTTAATTGTGGCAGGTGATGGAGCGTTATATTTGGAACTAAAGCAACGTTATCCAGATGTATTTTGGTTAGGCTCTATCGAACATAAACAGGTGATGTGTTTATTAAGTGAAACAGATATTTATATATTGCCGACAGATTATCCAGAAGGATTTCCGACAACAGTATTAGAAGCAGCAATGTGTGGATGTAGTATTATTACAACAGATGTAGGAGGGACAAAAGAATTGATTCGAGATACTTCTTATGGAATTTTAATGAAAGAAAATTCTATAAGAGAAATCAAAGAAGAATTAGAAAAATTATTAAAAAATCCGAAAGAAATGAAGCAAATGGGACAAAGGGTTCAAAGTCAAGTAAAAAAATATTTTACGTGGGATATTACTGTAAAAAAGGTAATAAAAGAATTGGATTCCAAAAAGTAATAGAAAAATAGAAATCAGTATAGAAACAGTAAGAAAAGAGAGAAAAAAGTAGTTTGGTTTTTAGAAAAGGAGGTTGTTTTATGGCAGTTTATGATATTTTTTTAAAAAATCCACATTCTGGACGAATTGCACAGATGATGATAAGAAATAACAAACGATGTATAGATTATTTATTGGCTAATTATTTTTGTGGAAAAAAACGGATTAAAATGTTGGAAGTAGGACCAGGAAAAGGTTATTTGAAAGATGCAGTGTTAGGGGGGGAAAAAAGAAAATTTCAATATTATGCAGTAGATAGAAATGAAGCAATTTTGAAAAATCTAAAATTGGAGTCTAGATATACAAAAGTGGCAGAATTACCAAATATTCATATGGAAGAAAAATTTAATTTGATTTTTGTAGGATATGTAATAGAACATTTGAATAATGGAATTACATTGTATGAGGCAATTGCTAATTTAAAATCTTTATTAGAGGAAGATGGAATTTTAGTTTTATTATTTCCAGATGCCATGAAACTAGGAATGGAATTTTATAACATTGATTATACACATTCATTTCCAACTACAAAAAGGAATGTAAATCAAGCAGTTATTGATAATGGGATGTATGTAAAAAAAGCAATTGATTTGTGTGGTATTTTATATACTAGAAAGGTAGATAGCAGGTTTCAATACTGTATACGATCGAGTATAGCATATTTTTATAGTTATTATTGGCTGAATCGATTTTTTAGTATAGTGTATCGGGTTCCTATTTGGAGTTTGAAGAATTTATTTTGGAGAGGGTATGGGCTATTAAAAGAGCCAAATGTGATGTTTATTGTGAAAAAAAAATAGATGAAAAAAGTAATAACGAATAATGTTAAGTTAAATAGAAAAATAAGGGAGTAAACTTGACATTACCTAATTAAAAAAGGAGCGAAAAAATGAATAAAATTAAAGTAGCTATTATAGGAGCTGGAAATATTTCCAATACCAGACATATTCCCGGGTTATTGTTACAAAAAGAATTTTTTGAAATTGTAGGTGTAATAAGTGATGAATCGAAGAAAATTGTAAAAACAAAGAAAAAATATAAGTTTATTCAAAATGTATTTTGTCTAGATAAAAAGAAAGAGTATTTTCCACAATTACAAGCATGTAATTGGCTGAAACAAGTAGATGCAGTAATTATTGGAACACCCCCAAAACAACATTATCCGTTAGTAAAGGCATGTTTATTGTTAGAGAAACATGTTTTAGTTGAAAAACCTATGATGATGAATGTAATAGAATGTGAAGAAGTTAACCAATTAGCAGAGGAAAGGAAACGAGTATTATATGTCATGCATTCTTTTCAATTTTCTAATGGGATGATTCGATTAAAACAATTGTTTGATGAAAAGCAATTGGGGGAGATAAAATCTATATTAGAATTGCAGCTTTCAAATCGGCAGAGAAGATTACCAATTTGGTATAATGAGTTACCATTTGGTTTATATTATGATGAAGCGGCACATTTTTTTTATGGAGCTCGTAAATTTGGTGGAAAATTAAAAGTATTAAATGCACATGCGCAATTTAATGAAGGAAATGATGCTACACCAAGATTTTTAGAAGCTCAATTGTTATCTGGTGAGATACCAGTTCAAATGTATATGAATTTTAATTCACCGATTTGTGAATGGGGATTGATTTTGATTGGAGAAAAGAAAATTGCTATTTATGATTATTTTAAGGATATTTTAATTATATTGAAAAATGATCAGCAGCATTATGCAAAAGATGTGTTGAAAACATCATTTTCTTTTTTCTTTCAATTTTGGAAAGGATTTATCAAAAATGGATTATCTATGGTAAGAGGAACTTTGTTATATGGACATGATCGGTGTTTGAAAAAATTTGCAGAAGCAATTCAAATGAAAAAAAGGTGTTTTGAATTAGGAGGTGAATTAGGAAAAGAGGTTGTGGAAGCAATGAATGAGGTAATTCAATATGCAAAAAAGGAATAAGATTATTGTGGAAAAGTAATGTGATAAACTAATATATCATAATTAAAATATGGAAGCAACACTCTGGTTGCTATTGAAAGAGTGATGAAAGTAAGTAACAGATGAAACAAGGGTGTAAAGTTCAATAGAGGAGAAAAAATGGATAAAATTGCAGTATTAATTCCATGTTTTAACGAGAGTCAAACGATTGAAAAAGTAATAAAAGATTATAGACAAGTTCTGCCGGAAGCGATGATTTATGTATATGATAATAATTCATCAGATGGCACAGATAGAATTGCAGAGGCAGCGGGAGCAGTGGTGCGGTATGAATTTCAGCAGGGAAAGGGAAATGTAATACGTAGAATGTTCCGAGAGATTGAAGCAGAATGTTATATTATAACGGATGGAGATGATACCTACCCAGCAGAGAGAGCAAGGGAAATGACAGATTTGGTTTTAAATAAAAAAGCAGATATGGTAGTAGGAGATCGATTGAGTTCGACTTATTTTAATGAGAATAAAAGACCATTTCATAATATAGGAAATACAATAGTTCGCTGGAGTATTAATCATTTATTTAAAAGTAATATACGGGATATCATGACTGGCTATCGAGCGTTTAGCTATGAATTTGTAAAAACGTTTCCGGTACTTTCCAAAGGGTTTGAAATTGAAACAGAGATGAGTATTCATGCAGTGGATAAAAATATGCTGATTGAAAATGTAGTAATTGATTATCGGGACAGACCGGAAGGAAGCGTATCGAAATTAAATACATATTCGGACGGAATGAAAGTAATTTTTACGATTATTCGTTTATTCCGTATTTATAAGCCAATGCATTTTTTTACAGGAGTTTTTGCCGTATTGATTTTATTGGCAACTGTATTTTTTATACCAGTTTTGCTGACTTATATGCAGACAGGAGAAGTTCCTAATTTTCCGACTTTAATTGTATGTGGATTTGTGGTAATGGCAGCAATTCAGTCGCTGTTTTCCGGGCTTATTTTATCAACGATAAAACAAAAAAATAGACAGGATTTTGAAATTGAGGTACAAAAGGCTTATCGGGATAAAATAAGAATACAAAAGGAAGAGAAAAAGATAGAAAGTTAAAAAATTGGTTTTGGGGGAAGATAGGATAGAGAAAAAATGGAAAGAAGGATACTATGAAAAAAGAAGCAAATTTTGAAGAGTTTATAAAAAGATTTATTATTGTAGTTCTTTTGGGATTATTATTAGGAAATTTGTTGGTTGGGTTTTACGGGTTTCTTAGCAAAGGAAGCGAAAATCCAGATGATTTTATTATGCGTTATCGGGAAAGCAAATATCTTTTAAAAGGAATCAGTCCGTTTGATGTTATCTTAGGAAAAGCGGAGGTTGATTTAGAAATAGGAACTTTATGGGATGTAGCGGGATATACGCCATGGGGAATGGCTTGTGGGATGTGGTTTAATTTTGCATTTCTTTCAGAAAAATATGCTAGAGGGATGTTTTTAATTTTATATATCAGTGTTATGTTGTTGGCAGCATTTGTGACTTATCGGATTGTTTCAAAGGAATATTCTAAAAAAATTAGTATAATAATTACGCTAATAGTATTAGTTATTCCCGGATGGAGTACAGGGCTGACTTGGCTAAATGCAGGAGCAGTGTTTGGAGCATTGCTTTATTTTAGTGTATTAATATTAGATGAAAAACCTGTTCTTGCAGGAATATTGATAGGAATTGCGGCAACAAAACCGCAGTTGGCAGCACCTTTTTATCTGGCATTATTGCTAAAAAAGAAGTGGAAGGTATTTGCTATCGCTGCTTTTGTACCTATTGCGGCATGGGGAATGGCATTGATTTTAACAAAAACATCGCCGCTTTATATTTTGCAGCAGTTTTTGGGGCTTACAGATGAATTGATTGGATCGCTAGGAAAT
Organism: uncultured Lachnospiraceae bacterium; assembly: GCA_910585855.1. Taxonomy (GTDB): domain Bacteria; phylum Bacillota; class Clostridia; order Lachnospirales; family Lachnospiraceae; genus MGBC114844. Next base: position 29,059 of record CAJUGZ010000004.1, read on the forward strand.
TGGATTACCAGTTTAGATGTATACTATAATTTATATTTTGGAGGAGATACATTACAGAGAATTGGTATGTTTTTATGTATTTTATTCGCATTATATATATGGGGACTTATGATAAAAAATGGAGTAAAAGATAATTTATCATTTTTTTCTGTAGCTGCTCTATTAAGTGGTATGTGGACTTATTCTCAATCACATGACAGAACTGTATTGATGATTGTAATTCTTTGTATGGTAATTCGGTTTAAACGATTGATTTGTTGTAGAAAAAAATATTTATTAATAATTGGAGTATTTCTTACTTCTTGTATTATGGACAGTGAAAGACTTGCACAGATGCAGTCAAGTGTAATGGCAATAGGAAATAATCCGGTACGATTTTATGATTTATTGAAATATATAATATGGATTGCTATTTTGCTTTTTATAGCGTCTGTTTCGACAGAGGAATTATTTGATAAGAAAATAGAAAATTAGAAATTACTTGATTTCATTATTGTAAAAGTCCTAATAGTATCTATAATAAAATAGTAAAATTTTTGCATATAGTATATATTGCATAAATACGCTAACTTTTTTTACAAAAAGGATGCCAGAGATGGTTTGCTTATTTCCTTTGCCTGTTTTGCTTAGAATGATAAGAAAGTCGAAAGACTTTGTATTTAGGTACATCTAGTCGGATGAATCGAGTTTCAATTTGCCCTTATTGCAGACGAAGGAAACAAGCAAATTATATTTGGCTGTAAGTGGCTGATAATAGAAAATATGAAACAGTATGAAAGATACTTTTTATTCAAAAAAACAAGAAATTATAGGCAAAGGAAACGAGGTTACCGCTTCTGGATATTTTATACTGTTTGAAGTTTTGCAAGCTGTTCTACATCCTCAGTTTTAAGACCAGAATATTTTGCAATTTTATCAATGGATAATTCCCCGTCCTGTAACATTCGAAGTGCTGTTTCCTTTTGGCTTTGACTAATGCCCTGACTAATACCCTGACTAATACCTTGATTTAAAATGGTTCTTGCACTTGTTTCAATCA
>CAJUGZ010000004.1:30197-37580 GCA_910585855.1 uncultured Lachnospiraceae bacterium
GTATTTTCCCAAAAACGGTAAAATTTGTGTCGGTAATTCGTTCTTTATCTGCCTTATTCTGTTGATCTAAAAAATGTTCATTAGGAAAGAAATGGATTTCTTCCTCTCCAGTATAGGTTTCCCCAAAAATTTCATTGATTACAGGGATAATCAGTTTTCGGCAGTCATTTAAGATAGTTCGGAATACCCCGTCATATATCGTTGCCATCTCTTCTTCCCTTCCTGTTTATGCTTTTATCATATCATTTTTTTACCGCAAATGCAAGAATTTCAAATATTTCACGCTGTTTTATGCTGTCCTTCATTTTTAAAAAATCAATATAATTCCAGGATAAACTTTCAAAAGTGTGAAATTCGTTGATTGGTATGCGATTTTTATTTTAAATATGTTATAATTAAAGCGAAAGAGTATGATATAATAAAATTTTTATAGAAATAGGAGATATAAAGACAAGATGAATATTTATTATTATTTATATAAAAATAATACAGGCAAACAAAAAGAAAAAGCAGGGCATCAGGCAGCGTATGTTCTGCTTTCTTATATTTTGGAAAAGGAATATGGAATTTTTAAATTTCCTAAGATAGAAAAAAATCCATATGGAAAACCATATTTTCCAGATTATCCGCAGATTCATTTTAATATCAGTCATTGTGATAACATGGCGGTTTGTGTAACAGCGGGCTATGAGGTTGGAATTGATATAGAGAGAAAAAGGCAGGTAAAGCAGATACTTGTAAAGAAAGTGTTGACACAAAAAGAACAGATAGATTTGCAAAAGCGAAAAGAGGAAGAGTTTGAAATGGCTTTTTTGCAGTATTGGACTTTAAAAGAAAGTTTTATTAAGGCGATTGGAAGAGGCTTGTCTTTCCCTCTTTGTGATATAGAATTTTATTTTGATCCCGATCAAATATTTTGGAATTTATATCCAAAATCAGATTTTCAGCCCATATTAGAAAAACAATCCCCATTTGCTTTGAATTTATATTCTGTAATTTTTACAGAAGAGTATCCTTCAGAAATAGAGAAACCAGATCCAATATGTTTGAAAATAGGTTCTTTTACAAATCAAAATCAAATCCTATCGAACCAAGAAGATTGGTGTTTTTTTCAGTTTTTTTTGGAAGAATATTTGCTTTCCCTTTGTATTCCTCATTTTTAGGATTTACAGAAATAAAAAAAGAAAAATAGTTCAAACTTTTTTAATAGAGAAAACACAATTTAAACACAAACCTTTTTTATACTTAAGCCATAGTTAAGAACAAAAAAGAAAATAAAAAGTATTTTTAGTAAGAAAAAGAAAAAATCAAAAAAGAAAAGACAGCATAAAAGAAATATAAAACAAATATAGAAAAAATAGAAAATAGAAAAAATAGATAGAAAGAGGGAAATGACAATGTTAAACGAAGAGAAAAATGAATTGACTACTAATTTTATTATGGGTGAAGTAACAGAAGAAACAAATGCACAAAAGGAAAAAGAGTCAATAACAATGCCAAGTGAAAGAAAAGAAAATCAACAGGATGAAAACGAATATAGTCGCTATGGAAATGCAGCTTATGCGACAGCATATCAAGAACCGCAGAATAATTGGGTTCAAAATCAGAATTGGGAAGCAAAAGGAAATTCTTATCAGAACAAAAAGAAAAAAGGCGGCAAAGCAAAGAAATTTGTATCTTTTCTTGCCAAAGCTGCTGTATTTGGGCTTGTAGCCGGAGCTGCATTTACCGGAATTACTTATGCTGCAGGCAGGGTAGGGCTGATTCCAGAAAAGATAATAGGAAGCAATGGAGAAACACCGAAAATTCCGGCAACGGTTACAGCCAATACTTCCGCTACTGTAATTTCAAATGTAGCAGACATTGTAGAGCAGGCGTTGCCTTCCGTAGTATCTGTAGTAAGCCGAGGTTCAGCAAGTGTGACATATGGTCCGTTTTATATGGGGACACAGGAATATAATTCCAGCGGTTCGGGATTTATTGTAGGGCAGAATGATACCGAACTTTTGATTGTTACCAATCACCATGTAATTGATGCCGCTCAGACAATTACCGTTACATTTTCAGATGCAACACCGGCAGATCAGACAGACGACATTTCGGTAGATGCTATTTTAAAGGGTTCTTCTGCTGAAAATGATTTAGCAGTATTAGCAGTTCCGCTTGATAGAATTCCAGAAGAGGTCATGTCTTTTGTAAAAGTTGCTACATTGGGAAATTCGGATAACTTACGTGTAGGAGAGGGAACGATTGCGATTGGCAATGCTTTAGGATATGGTCAGTCTGTTACAACTGGAGTAGTAAGTGCATTAAACAGAGAAGTCAATGTAGAAAATATTTCTTATCATGCAATTCAGACCAGTGCAGCGATTAATCAGGGAAACAGCGGCGGTGCATTATTAAATATGAATGGAGAAGTAATCGGTATTAATTCAGCAAAAACTTCTTCTTCCGGTTACTCTGGTACAATAGTGGAGGGAATGGGATATGCGATTCCGATTTCGGATGCAATAGATATTATCAATGATTTGATGAACCGTGAAACCGTAATTGTAGAAAGAAGAACCGAAATAGTAGATGCTTCTGAACAGGGTTATCTTGGAATTTCCGCAGTAGATACCAGTTCTTCTTATGCAACTCTTTATGGGATTCCGACTGGTATTTCTATACAGGAAGTAGAAGAAGGAAGCCCGGCAGCGCAGGCAGGAATTCAAAAGTATGATATTATTACGAAATTTGACGGAATTTCTATTAACTCTATGTCAGATCTGCGAAATTTGATGCAGTATTATAGAGCCGGAGAAACAGTAAAAGTGACTTTGGAGTATGCACAGGGAAGAAATCAATATGTGGAAAATGAAGTAGAAGTTACATTAGGAAAAAAACCGGAATCCGTTTCTAGATAGGGGGGAAGTCGCAGAAAGACGCCAAAAACCAAAGGAAGGTCTACTCCGGGTCCGCTCTCGGAAATGATGACCCTGCGCAGACCTTCCTTTGGTTTTTGGCTACGTATTTCCATCGGAAAACAGAGTGATTGTAAAAACTGGCTGTAAATTTTTACAACAATATAATTTTGCGGTTGGTAGTCATAGCTGAAAGCGGAAGGAAGGTCTATGAAGGGTCATCATTTCCCGTCGGCACTTAGACGCTGTATTTTAGCGTCTTAGTGTCCGCTACGAGGAAATGCTAAGCGCAAGCGGGCTCGGAATAGACCTTCCTTCCGCTTTCGGCGTCCTCTCAGCATCCTTCTGTAAGTTATAATTAGTATAGGGCGGCTGGATGAAAAAAGGAAAAAAGAAAGGTACAGATTGCTGTGCCTTTTTCCATTGCGAAAAAAGAAAAATTGATATAAAATAAATACGAGAGAAAAAGAGTTTTTTGTCTTAGTAACGGAAATCGTGAAATAGAAAGGAATGATAAGGCAATGAGTGAAAATAAGAACAACAATGAGAATAAAACAACACAAGTACAAAATGCTTCAACAGCGGATACTTCTAAAAAGACAGATGATTATGAAAAGATTTGTTATATGTGCCGCCGTCCAGAGAGCAAAGCTGGAAAAATGGTGGAAATGCCCGGAAATATTTGTGTCTGCATGGATTGTATGCAAAAGACATTTGATTCGATTCAGGGTTCTACTGGTATGCAGTATGCAGATTTAATGAAACTTTCTAATTTGAATTTTGTGAATCTTTCCGATATGCATGGAGAAATTCCTCAGCGTCAGAAGTTAAAAAAGAAAAAGCCAAAGGAAGAAAAAAAGGCAGAACCGATATTCCAGATTCAAAAAATGCCTGCTCCTCATAAGATAAAGGAAAAATTAGACGACTATGTGGTCGGACAGGAACATGCAAAAAAGGTAATTTCCGTAGCAGTTTATAATCATTATAAAAGAATTGCGGCAATGGATGAAAAGCGTAATTCGGATGTAGAAATTGAAAAGTCCAATATGTTAATGATTGGTCCGACCGGAAGCGGAAAGACCTATTTGGTACGGACACTGGCAAAACTATTAGATGTGCCGCTTGCTATTACAGACGCCACTTCTTTAACGGAGGCAGGTTATATCGGAGATGATATTGAAAGTGTAGTATCCAAACTGCTTGCCGCTGCCGACAATGATGTGGACAGAGCCGAGCGGGGAATTATTTTTATTGATGAGATTGATAAGATTGCAAAGAAGAAAAACACACACAGCCGGGATGTAAGCGGAGAGTCTGTACAGCAGGGGATGCTGAAACTGTTAGAGGGAGCGGATGTGGAAGTTCCGGTAGGGGCAAACAGTAAAAATGCAATGGTGCCGTTGGCTACGGTAAATACCAGCAATATTTTATTTATTTGCGGCGGAGCATTTCCTGATTTAGAGGATGTGATTAAGGAACGGCTGAATAAACATTCTACTATGGGATTTTCCGGGGAATTAAAAGATAAATATGATAAAGAAAGAAATATACTGTCGAAAGTGACGGTAGAAGATCTGCGTACTTTTGGAATGATACCAGAGTTTTTAGGGCGGCTTCCGATTATTTTTGCTTTAGAGGGACTTTCAAAGGAGATGTTGATTCGAGTTTTAAAAGAGCCGAAAAATGCGATTTTAAAACAGTATGAATGTCTATTGGCAATGGATGAAGTACAGCTTATTTTTGAAGAAGATGCTTTGGAAGCGATTGCACAAAAGGCAATGGAAAAAGATACCGGTGCCAGAGCCCTTCGTGCAATTATAGAAGAATTTATGCTAGATATCATGTATGAAATTCCAAAGGATGACAATATCGGCAGAGTAACGGTAACGAAAGCCTATATAGAAAATACAGGCGGACCATTGATTGAAATGAGAGGCAACAGTCAGCCTGCCCTTTTACAAAAATAGAGATATAAAATGGCTGCTTTAGTAGGATAGATTTTTTATTCGGAAGGACGAAGGACATTGAAACTTTGATAGAGATCAAGGCTTCCGTATCCCCATTCCCGGTTTGGATAGGATAGAGAAGGTTTTCGATTTGCTCCTCGTATCAGATATCCTTTTAGAGTGCTGCTGTCTAGAAAAGGGGCATTTCCTTCGATTGCACCCCAAGACAGAAGTACGGCGGAAGCGCCTGCTACATGGGCAGCAGCAATCGAAGAACCTGTACGAATACCAAAACGATTTTCCGGCAGCGGACCGTAGACATTGACGCCGGGTGCGGCAAGATCTGGCTTTACTGCAACTCCTCTGGTAAAACCTCTGCCAGAGTAAAGATAGATACTGTCGTCGGCATGATTATAGGTAGATACCGTGATGGCATTTAAAGTAGTAGAGGGTTCGGTTATGGTAATATTCGGATTTGGTTTTAAAAAACGTGTATCTGAGCTTAAAAATTCATGAATCGGAAGCCAGATATCGTAGAGCCCGTCTGAACCCTCACTGGGATAGATTCTGAGTTTCCATATACCCGGAACAGGAGCTTCTACCCGTAAAAAAATCATAACGTCACCAAGATATCCGCCAATTAGACGGTAGTGTATGGAAATTTTAGTATTTTCAAACAGAAACCGGTAGTCATAATTCATTCCAAGGCTGCCGGTATTTCTGGGTGAAATTTCTCCGCTTGGAGATACAACAGAGATTGTAGCATAAGAGGGGAGCTGCGTCCAAAGTTCGGCGCAGAATCCTAATTCATTTTCTCCTACTAAAATTTCTACGGTTTCGTAGGCATTAGAGGAAGGAATTGCTTTCTTTATATTAGAGAAATCTCCTTGGTAGTGAAGGGCACGGTTTCCCTCTTCTCCGGCAGAAATTACGATAGCAACGTTATAGAGTTCAGAAAGGTTGTGCAGATAACTGGACAAATTAGAACTTCCAATATGCCCGCCATTATTTGTACCAAGTGCTAAAAGGATGACTAAAGGAACATTCATAGAATCTGCTAATTGAAGAAGATAGCTGACACCGTTAAAAATATCGGTTTCTTGATAGCAGATGGCATCTTTTGCGACTAAATAGTAGTCTCGGAAAAACTGTTTTGCTGGTTTTAATTTTACCATGGCAATTGAAGCATCTGGAGCAGCTCCGCTGAAATCATTTTCTGGATAATCAAATCCGGCAGCGATTCCGGCGGAAAAAGTGCCATGTCCTATGGTATCAATAGACGGAATGATAGAATAGGGATTTTCATTTTCCAGAGCAGCGTTAATTTCTTCTTTTTTATATTCACTTCCGTAATAGAAACCCTCTGGCGGAGTACCAGACTGTATGGTTTGATCCCAGATGGCTTCTATTTTTGTGCTTCCGTCGGAAAAACGAAAAACGGGGTGGGTATAGTCGATTCCGGTATCTACAATACCGATTAAAACACCTTTTCCACGGAATCGGCTGCCTGCAAGGTTGCGCAGACGTATAATACCGGCAGATTCCATACTGGTAGTATCCTGCAGACCATAGAGTTTCGGAAAAACACGATGACTGTAAGTGACTGCAGAGAGATCGGGTATGGCATTGATTGGATAGTGAAAGATAGCAAATCGGTTGTTGATAATTTCAAAACAGCCAAGATCTTCTGTAGGAATGGATTGATCGGGTCTTCCGATATTTAAGATTAAGTCAACGTAATCTTCAGAAAGAATCATATTGCGGCAAGTTTCCGCTTTTGAGTTTGTTTCATCCATACAATACCTCCTGATTTTATTGTGTATTGAAATCTAAATGAATCGAATAGGATTTTAGCCAGTCATTGATTTCAATTAGATAAGCATACATCTGAGGAACTGTCATAAGCTGTCCAAACCATGGTTTTCCTAGGTCAGACGGGCTGTCCATAAGGGTATAGAGATAATCGGAGTTGACCAATTTATGAAGCGGTTCGTTGGAATCTTTTAAAATGGCTTTGAGATTTGTTTTTAAAAGAGATTCGTATTCTGGATGGTAGGTTTTTGGATAAGGGGACTTCTTTCGATGCAGTACAGCATCTGGAAGGTAGTCGCAAAAAGCATCCCGAAGAAGGGCTTTGACTTCTTGGTTGTGATATTTATATTCCCAAGGGACATTATAAAGGTATTCAATTAAGCGGTGATCGGCAAATGGAACACGAACTTCTAATCCAGAAGCCATAGTCATACGATCCTTGCGATCTAACAGAGTTGTCATAAACCAAGAAGTATTTAGATAGCTGATTTCTCTTTGACGTTTCCTTACGGCATCGTCTTCCGGCAGATAGGATACCCTTGCCATGGTTTTTTCATATTGAGCAGCAACATATTCTTCCAGTGGAAGAAGAGCAGCAACTTCTGGATTTAACACTTCCCGGCGGAAAGAGAAATTTTTTGACCATGGGAAGGTTTTCTTTTTGTAGATTTCTTCATCTCGAAACCATGGATAGCCACCAAAGATTTCATCGGCACATTCTC
>CAJUGZ010000005.1:0-27663 GCA_910585855.1 uncultured Lachnospiraceae bacterium
GGAGCAACCCGCCTCTTGCGTCCGGTGAAAGAAAAAAACTAAAATTGCTTTTTCAAGTTTTGAGTGGTATAGTAAAAAACAGTGAATAATCTGTCAATAGAAATGCGGAGGTAAACAAACTATGAAAAAAAATTTAAGAATGATTAATGTTGACCTTGAGGATTCCAATGAACTCCCCATACCGTTCAGAACATACACCCCGGAAATACCTATTCCCAAATGGTAACACTATATGGCGATTCTTTTGAAACACACTCCTATTCAGATCGAATCACATATACCATATATCGCTATCTTATAAACGACTGCGTTTACGAGTTTGGAATACAAGAACATTCCGATTCTATTTACAATATAGATATCTATCTTCCAAATCAAGCCCCTATCTATGATTATGGTGAAGAAATAGTCCATTAATCATTAACATATGGGATACCGAACAACAACCTCATTATAAAACCTACATGCAATCCTCCCGGCTGGTACAAACAGCCGGAAGCCGAAGAGAGGTCTGCGCAGGGTCATCATTTCCCGTTGGCACTTAGGCACGGTATTGCTGTGTTTTCGTGCCTTATGTGTCCGCCATGAAAATAAGAAATGCTAAGCCCGAAGCGGACTTCTCTTCGGCTTCCGACGTCCTACCTGCCTACTCCCACTGTTTCTTTAATTCTTCCTGACGTCCCCATCCACGTTCTGTCCGATATACAAAATAATTCATCACAATCCCAAGCACAATTCCCCCAAACACATCCAAAATCGAATGTTGCTTTAACAATACTGTAGAACAAATAATAGAAAAACAAAGCACTCCCGAGCCCACTAAAACCCATTTCTGATTTCGCAGCCGTTCACAATTCCGAACTGCCAGATGCACTCCAATCGAATTAAATACATGAATACTAGGAAATACATTTGTAGAAGTATCAGTAGCGTATAAAATCTCAACCATACGAGTAAATATATTCTCCCGTGCAAATTCTGCAGGTCTTAAATTATGTCCATTTGGCCACATCGTACAAATAGCCAAACTAATTGTCATCCCAACAAACAAAAACGTACAAATTTTATAATACTCCTTTTTTGAAGTAAAAAAGAAATACAACACCGCTACAGAAACATAAGCAAACCATAAAAAATAAGGAATAATAAAATATTCACAAAAAGGAATCCAATCATCCAAAGGAGAATGTACCAAATGGTAATTTGTCACATTCCGCTCTAAAAAGGCAAACCAAGGAAGATAAATAAATACATAAAGCAGACACCATGCGTGCCCATATTTCCCTATCCACTTCTTCATAAAAACCACCCTTCTTCATCAAAAGCACGCTCTGCGTGCCAACCCATATACAGGAATCCTGCCCCCATCCTGCAATTTCTTCGTTACGTGCGGATTATATCACAACTGTCTATACAATACAAGATCTAACTGCTTATATAAAGAAAAAATTAAGAAATGTTTAATTAAATCCAAAGAATTTCTGTGTAATCTTATATCCCATTTCCGAACATTTTCTTCCCCCCCTGCCGGGCAGATTCATAGTTCTTCCCAATACCCCATACCGCAGCTTTCGATAAAGTTTTCGATCCTTTTGTTTTAAATACAGCCAAAGCTCTTTTTTCTTTGCCAAATCCTCTTTCTCTCCTGCCCGAATCAGCATAATAGAAGACACAGTCATAATAATCTCTAAATATTGTATCATATAATGCCGCAGCTTCTCAGAAGTAATCCATTCCTTATCTAACAAATCATACATATCAATCATCAGCTTATTTACCCGAATCTGCTGATCAATCCGAGAAATCATTACTTTTTCATTGACAGACTGATCCTCTCTTCCGATAAAATAACGATAAAAATTCACATTTAAATAATACAGTGACTTTACATAAGGCAGCGGCTGATAGACAAAAATATTATCCACATAAAATGTATGTGCCGGAAGTTTTAATCCGCAGTCTTTTAACATCTGTGTCCGATAAATCACCGAATGCATCAAAATATAATGTCCTCTGGTAAATCCATGAATCTCATCCCAAGTTAAAAACTGTCTTTCTGGAATGGCACGTGTATATTTCATCACTTTTTTTCTTTTTGCCCCGTCTTTTTCATAGACAAAATTAGAAATCAGCATATCTAACTCCCGTTCCTCTGATACCACAGTTTCCAAAAACGATAAAATTTCAGCATATGCCTTTTCATTTACCCAGTCATCACTGTCCACCACTTTAAAATACGTTCCAGTTGCATTGGAAAGCCCGGTATTGACAGCCTCTCCATGTCCCCCGTTTTCCTGATGAATCGTTTTTATTATCGTGGGATATTCTTCAGCCAATCGATCCGCAATCTCTCCTGTACTATCTTTCGATCCATCATCTACAATAATAATTTCCACAGCATCCCCGCCTGCCAGCAAAGTCGTTACACAATGTTCCATATATGCTTCCGAGTTATAGCAGGGAACTGTAATTGATAACAATTTCATAAAGTACCTCCTATTTTTTGACCAATTCATCAGCAAGTAACAACGCTTTTTCTACAATCGCATCCATATTATAATACTTATATTCTGCCAGTCTGCCTAACAGATAAAAGTTCGGATATTTTCTTACAAGTGCCCGATATTTTCGATATAATTCTAAATTTTCTTCCTTTAAAATCGCATAATAAGGAATCTGTGTACTGCTGTCTGTATAGGCACAGGGATACTCTTTCATAATCGTTGTCCCTGCAATCTCCTGACCAGTCAGCTTCTTAAATTCCGTAATTCTGGTATAATCTTCACTAACCGTATAATTTACCACCGCCTTTGGCTGATATTCCTCCTCATTATAATGCTCTAATACAAATCTCAAAGAACGGTAAGGCAGTCTTCCATAACAACAGTGAAAAAACTCATCAATCGGTCCGGTATAGATAATTTTCCCCGGATAAGGTTTTCCATATAGATAGTTTTCCCCATTTTCCAGTTTTAAAACATCCCTTGCATCCGTATGAAGCTGTATATCGATCGTTGGATAAGACAGCATCTCTTTAAACAATTCCTTATAGCCAAGAAGGGGCATCCCCTGATAGTGATCCGAAAAGTAACGGCTGTCCTCTGAGAGAATCACAGGAACACGCCCTGTCACTTCCGGCGATATTTCCTCCGGTTTTTGTCCCCACTGTTTCATTGTATAACGCAAAAAAATATGTTCATAAACATACTCCGCCACCGCCTGCAAATCAGCATCTTCCGCTTCCTTTAACTTTAAAATCGGTACTCTAGTTCCTCTTCCAAACTCCTCAATCAATTTCTTTTCCAGCTTTTTTGCCATCTCTTCTTCAAATACCATATGTAAGGTATGCAGACTGAACGGCACTGGAATTAACTGCCCGTTTACATTTGCAACCACTTCATGGCTATAGTCATACCACTCTGTAAAACGAGATAAATAATCATAAACTCGTTCCGAATCCGTATGAAAAATATGCGGTCCATATTGGTGAATCCATACCCCATAGCGATCATAGGTATCATAACAGTTTCCGGCAATATGCCCTCTTTTTTCAAGAATCAATACATTTTCCCTGCCACGTTCTGCCAACTCTCTTGCCATTACTGCACCGGCAAACCCGCAGCCTACAATCACGGTATGATACATTCGTTTTCCTCCTGTCTATACTGTCCTGTGTATCCGTATTATAGCATAAATCATCAGTCCTGTTGAAATCACAATCTCTAAAAGCACTCCTATTACCGTCATACGATAAGAAAAGTTCCCTTCCGTACAGACAACCGACAAAAAATTCGCTGAAACATGAAATAAAATCGGTGCCCATATCGTCTGGTACTTTTCATATACCCAAGCAAGTAAAATCCCCAATAAAAACGCATAAATCCCCTGTACTACATTCATATGATAAATACCAAAATACAATGCGGATAAAATAATCGCTGCCCTTGCACCAGTCAAAACACGAGTCCTGCGATAAACCAATCCCCGAAACAGCAGTTCCTCTACAAAAGGTGCAGCAATTACAATCGCAAGAAATTCAATCAAAAGACTTCCACCGTACAAAGCCTCCGCCACCTGCTCAAAACCATCAAAAATTAAAATAATTCCACTTAAAGCAATCCAGTCATTCATGCTAATACTTGCTGCCATACCAAGCACCGCCACAAGAATCCACTGCCGTATCAAAATCGGTTTTCTTTCCCACAGATAACCATTCCTCTCTTCCCTATTCCTATCTGCACAAAACAATAAAAAACAAATCGGAATACTGACAAGCGCAGAAATCATCGTAAGCAGCATGGCATTTTGATTATAAATCCCTATAATATGATTTTGCAGTTCTTCCTGACTGCTCAGTTCAAAATCAAAGTTTAACCGAACCAACACCAAAATCCCAAGCAGCTGCACCAAATAACTAATCGCAAAATACAGCAGCGGCGGATAAAATATCCTCCATATCTGCCAAATTCGATTCTCCTTCATACATCACCCTCCATCACTTCAATTTTTTCTATTGTAACATAATTTTCCAATTTTACCAGCCTATTTTTTCGAACTATTGCCACTATTTTTTTATTTTATACAATATCAATAAAAAATACTGAAATTGAGAGGGGGACGCTGAAATGGGAAGGAAGGTCTATTCCGGGTCCGCTTGCGCTTAGCATTTCCTCGTAGCGGACACTAAGACGCTAAAACACAGCGTCTAAGTGCCGACGGGAAATGATGACCCTGCATAGACCTTCCTTCCCATTTTAGCTGCTTCTACCAGCCAAAAAGTAATCAAGACAATGCCAGCAGAGAATACTTCATGCTTCCGCTATTTTGCTTCTGCTTTTATCTTAAATCCCCTCTTGGAAATATATGCCGACAATCAACCATTCTCACTATACCGAAAAATAATTTAACACACTTTAATGCTAAGCAAAAGCGGACTCAGTGTAGACCTCTTTTCGGATTTCGGCGTCCCCAACATTATTCTTTTAATACTGCTTCTATCTCCTGTAATTCTTCTGCTGTAAATGCCGCTGCCTCTACTATCCGAACATTTTCCTGAATCTGCTCTGCTTTCGATGCCCCTATCAATACAGAAGTCACTTCTCCATCTCGAAGTACCCAAGAAAGTGCCATCTGTGCCAAAGACTGTCCCCTTTTTGCTGCTATCTGATCCAATTTTTGTATCTTCTTTTCATAATTTTCGGATATCGCATCTTCTCGTAAAAAACGTCCGTCTGTCCGAATCCGGCTGTCTTTTGGAATCCCGTTTTTATATCTGTCAGTTAAAAGCCCCTGTGCCAAAGGGCAAAATGCTATCACTCCGATTCCGTGTTCGGCAGCATAATGTTTTAGCCCATCTGTTTCAATTCCTCTTTCAAACATAGAATATTTTCTCTGATTGATAAGAAGAGGGGTATTTAACTTCTGCAAAATTGCCTCTGCCTGCATCGTCTGCTCTTTATTATAGTTTGAAATTCCAATATAAAGTGCTTTTCCGCTCCGCACAATTTGATCTAATGCCAGCATCGTTTCTTCCATCGGCGTATTTGGATCTGGCTTATGATGATAAAAAATATCTACATAATCTAATCCCATCCGCTTTAAACTCTGATCCAGACTAGCCATCAAATACTTTCTAGAACCTCCGTTTCCATAAGGTCCTTCCCACATCTCATAACCTGCTTTTGTAGAAATTATCATCTCATCCCGATAACGCTTCATTTCGTTTTTTAAAATACGTCCAAAATTCTCTTCCGCACTTCCGGCATAAGGTCCATAATTATTTGCCAAATCAAAATGTGTAATCCCCAGATCAAACGCTGTCTGACATAACTTCTGCATATTATCAAAACCTGCATTACTGCCAAAATTATGCCACAGCCCAAAAGAAACCGCCGGAAGCTTTAAACCACTCTTTCCGCAGCGATTATATTTCATTTCCTGATAACGTGTCTGACTTGCCTGATACATCCTTTCTCCTCCTAATTCTTTTATTTTTTGTATAAATCTTTAAAATGACTTTCCGCAATCCTTTTATCTTCCGTCTGGGATACACAGCACAAATCCAAAGTAGAGTCTGCTAAGGGTCATCATTTCCCGTCGGCACTTAGGCACGGTATTTTCGTGCCTTACGTGTCCGCTACGAGGAAATGCTAAGCGAAAGCGGGCTCGGTGCAGACCCTACTTTGGATTTGTGCGTCCCCCTTCCTAAAGAATTTCCACCAAAAACTTCCCATACTCCGTAAGAATTCCATCCTCTGCTGCCAAAACAACCCTATAACTTCCCGGATTCATTTCACTGGTATCCCAAATAAATACCTTTCGTTTTTTATCATAATAAGCCCCGGCAAACTCACTTACCAAATAAACCTCACAATCTCTTATTATTCCAGAAACCGTAAATTCTTTTTCTTTTTTTTCTTCATTATAAATCGAATTTTCTCCCTCTTTTTGTGTCGTTTCTGCTGCCGGATCTCGCAAAACAATCGGTATTTCCAATCGTTCTCCCCGCTGTATTTTCTGCTGTTTTACTGCTTCAAAAAAAGGACGGTATACGGTAAGCGGCAGCGGATACTCTTCGGTCGGTATTGAAAACCGATATCCTGTTTCCGGCAAAGCTGCGGTCGGATAAGGATACAGCCGATCACTCGGCGTTCCGGGAGCAGGAGCAAACACCATTGCCGTGCAGATATCCTGTTCTGTAATCAAACCTTTTTCTTTTTTTTGATATCGAACTTCCAAGTCTTCTACACCTGTTGTAAAATAAGGCTCTTCCAATAAATATTCCCGATTGGTATGACGCCGGAATAAATGAGTAACCAGTGCCACTTTTGCCACTTCCTCTTTTCCATCAGCAGACACTTGATTTAGCAGCACATTTGCCGCATCATCCAATACAACTGCATGGCGTCCGTCCTCTGTCATTGTCTGCAATGTTATATTAGATAATTCCAAATTTTCCACATGTCTTGCATAAAGCCCATATGCCGGAAGAATCCCCCAGTTGCTAGGTTCGGGATAAACAGTCGGCAGTTCCGGCACATTATAAGGATCGTCTTTCCATATCTGCTTTTCTCTGTCCCAATCCACTCGTGGAAGCAGCCCCTCTTCTTTTGCAAAAAATGAATTTACCAGCCAAGGCAGGGTCTGCACCAGCGGTGCTGTCTGGTACTGCGTATATTCCCAATTTGTATTAAGCTGTCTTTGTTCCACTGCCTGTTCCATCGTGATTCCGCCACGATATGTAACAGAAATATCTTTTATCACAACATTAGAAATCCTGCTGTCTGTCAGCCCCATAATTAAAATCGGATAACGGGGATCGGCATTGGTCACTGTAATATGACTGATTTCAATATTTGACACCCGAGCCAAATGTTCACAGCCGCAGGCATTGGCATAGGCATAACAATTATCACTGTTTGTCTTTCCAACTTTTTGATTTACTTTATTAAGGCGTGTCGGTTCTTTTGGATTGACAATACAAAAAACGCTGTGTCCGTCTACAGAAACCCTTATATCCTTTCGATAAGAAGGAGTATACCGCTTTGGCGGATAACTTTGATACTCTTTCGTATCTGGAAGTACCCAGTTTCGATTATCCAAACGCACATTTTCCTCTTCTGCCGTCACAAGAGGCTTCTGACTGTTTCCCGTAACCGGAAAACGCCCTCTGTCCCCGGCACGAATAAAAATCGGGGAACTGCTGATTTCATTCATCTTACAATCTGTAAAAAGAATATCCGTTAAATTCGACCCATCCACCGCTTCCAATGCAAACCCTCTTGAACGCTCAAACGTTACTCTGCGAATCGTCACCCGCTCATATCCGCAGGTAGATTCCGTCCCCAGTTTTACCCGCCCGGTCGGTCCGCAGCGATCCGTTGCCACCAACTTATTTCGGCTGTACAGACCAGCATACACGCTTCCCGCATCATACCCGCTTACAGTACAGTCTTCAATTTTTACATTTTTTGTAGGCAAAAAACGCCCTGCTCCATAAGAGGCTTTTAATACCAGTGCATCATCTGTCAAAGAATTCAGTACAGAATGTACCACCGTTACATCCTCACAGCAGTCAATATCCAATGCATCTCTGGTTGTATCTACCAAGATATGATCCACCAGCATATTTTTTACCCCTTCTGCAATAACCGCAAAATGCCCCCCGATTACAAGAGAAAAACCAAAAAGTACAATATCTCTGCACCGCACCAAGGCAATCGCCTTATTTCCAAACCACTCTCCGGTATGCCCTCTTTGATTTCGAAAAGTCGGGTCAAACGGATCGCCGCCCTGCAGCACATACTGGCGATACCCCGTTTCCTCATCTAAAAAACTGCCGTCAATCAATCCCTCCCCATAGATCATAATCCGTTCCATATCCGCCGCATAGATCAAACTATTGGCAAAATAAGTATGCCCATGATCTTGAAGCCCGGCATAAAGATTTACCTCCGGCTCTATATAATTGCTGCCCTCTCCTGTCTGCTTCTCATAGGAATGAGTAATCTCTGTTCTCGCTGCCCGAAGCACCGCATCTTTCTCCAATTTTAAATTGACATCGCTTTGCAGTACAATCGTATAAGTCTTAAATTCACCTTTTGGAACAACTACTGTTCCGCCTCCCGCCTCCTTTGCCGCTAAAACTGCCCGATTGATCGCCTGTGTATTCTCTACCGGACATCCCCCGCTTACTGCTCCATACTGAGTAATCAAAAACTCGTTTTCTTTTATTAAATCTGTTACTTGAATTTTTGCACCTGTTGCTTCTGTTATTGTCACACTTTCTCTCCTTACTTTTTATCTGGAATAGTCTTATTTTAACACAAAATAATAAAACAAGCTATCGTTGTACAAATTTATTTCTAAAGATTTTCGTTTCTTCGGAAAGGAAAAGAACCTTGCTATATGCGGCTTTGCGGACGCAGACAGGAATTTATACTTAACCTCGGCAAAATGGCGTTCTATCACATAACAAATCCTCAACCAAAGGAAAGAAAAAAATAAATTCACAACAGACCCCTTTCGTGTAAAATCTACCAAAAGGATACTGTTGTGAATTTACAAAATAATTTTACTAAATGAAACAGCAAAATTCTTTAAACCAGAACAGCAGTCTACCCGGAATTTTCGTATCTGCGTCCTCCCCCTATTTTTTAATACAAAAACTCAATTCCTTCTCTTTTCTATCCACCAAAACCTGATCTTTTCCATGCACTTCCCCTGCCAAAATCTTTTCTGCCAATTCATCCTCTAACTGTTTTTGAATCGTGCGCTTTAAAGGACGAGCCCCATATTTTTCATCATACCCTAATTCTACCAAAAGCTCTTTTGCTTCCTCCGTCACAGTAAGCACAATCTCCATCTGTGCAGCAGCCCGCTTGATTACCGTATCTAAAAGAATAGTTACAATATCCCGCATCTGTACTTTAGTAAGTGCATGGAACACAATCGTTTCATCAATTCGATTTAGAAATTCCGGTTTAAAAATCCGCTTTACTTCTGCCATCACACTATCTTTCATCCGCTTATAATCCGCTTTTTCATCTTCTGTCGATAAAAATCCCAACTTTTTCGGAGAAATAATATTTTCTGCTCCGGTATTCGAAGTCATAATAATAATCGTATTTTTAAAATCAATTCTTCTTCCCTGCGAATCTGTAATATGCCCATCATCTAAAACTTGTAAAAGAATATTGAAAATATCCGGGTGTGCCTTTTCCACCTCATCAAATAAAATAACTGAGTATGGGTTTCGTCTTACCTTTTCGCTTAACTGTCCGCCTTCGTCATAACCAACATAACCGGGAGGCGATCCGATTAGTTTAGACACGCTGTGCTTCTCCATATATTCCGACATATCCACTCGAATAATCGATGTTTCCGTACCAAACATTGCCTCTGCCAGTGCTTTGCAAATCTCTGTCTTTCCTACACCGGTAGGTCCTAAAAACAGAAACGATCCGATCGGACGCTTTGGATCTTTTAGGCCAACTCTTCCACGCCGAATGGCTCTGGCGATTGCCGTTACAGCTTCATCCTGCCCGACTACCCGCTTATGCAGCACAGCCTCTAGGGAACGCAGCCGCTCGGTTTCTTCCTGTTCTAGCTTTTTTACCGGAATCTTTGTCCAGCCAGATACCACATCTGCAATCTCATTTTCTGATACAATCGAAGTATTTTTTCCCTGTTCCTTTTTTAATTTATTTCGAATCCGTTCTTTCTTTTCTTCTTTTTTTATCTGTTTCTTTTTCAGTTCTGCTGCCAGTGTATAGTTTTCTTCTAAAATTGCCTGCTCTTTTTCCTGCTCTAATTGTTCGATTTCCAACTCTAACTGCTTGATTTCTTTTGGAGAACGATATGTGCCAAGCCGCACTTTTGAAGAAGCCTCATCAATTAAATCAATCGCTTTATCCGGTAAAAACCGATCATTGATATATCTTGCCGACATACGGACAGCCGCTTTTAATGCCTCATCTGTAATAGTGACACTATGGTGTTCTTCATAACAATGGCGAAGCCCTTTTAAAATATCCAGTGCTTCTTCTTCAGTCGGTTCTTCTACTGTAACTGGCTGAAATCTTCTTTCCAGCGCCGCATCTTTTTCAATATACTTTCGATACTCTGTAATTGTAGTAGCACCAATTAACTGAATTTCTCCTCTTGCCAATGCCGGTTTTAAGATATTGGAAGCATCGATTGCTCCCTCTGCACCGCCTGCTCCAATCACGGTATGCAGTTCATCTAAAAATAAAATCACACTTCCATCCGATTTTACCTCTGTCAGCAGCCGCTTAATCCGCTCTTCAAATTCTCCCCGATACTTTGAACCTGCTACCATTCCCGATAAATCCAAAGACAGTACTCGTTTTTCTTTTAAAACTTCCGGTACATTTCCTTCTACAATTCGAGCAGCCAGTCCCTCTGCAATCGCAGTTTTTCCAACTCCGGGTTCTCCGACTAAACAGGGATTATTTTTGGTACGGCGGCTTAAAATCTGAATGACTCGCTCAATCTCCCGATCTCTTCCAATTACAGGATCTAATCTTCCTTCTTTTGCATTTTGATTTAAATTTTTGCTGTATTGATCCAAAGTCGGAGTTGCGCTTCTTGTCCGCTGTCTTGGTTTTCCGTTTTGAAAATCCTCTTTATAAAGATTGCCATCCTCTCCCATTGCCAGCAAAAGATCCACATACATTTTCTGTATATTGACCCCCAAAGAAAGCAGCATTTTAGAAGCAACACAATCTAATTCTTTAATCAATGCGATTAAAATATGCTCTGTTCCCGCCAATTTGCTGTGAAAACGTGCCGCTTCTTTTATTGATGCATCCAATATCTTTTCCGTCTTTGGAGAATATCCCTCCGGGTCGGCAAAGCTGACTTTTGAAGTTGGAGCAATCAGTTGTTCCATCAATTCTAATACTTTTTCTTCTAAAACACCATGTGCTTCTAAAACTGTTCCTGCAAGACTATCCTTTACACGGATTAGCCCCAGCAAAATATGTTCTGTTCCAATATATCCATGTCCAAGCTCTTTAGCAGCTCTATCTGCTACCTTCTGTGCCATGATTGCTTTTTGTGTAAAACGCCCTTGCATACACTCCTCCTGCCAGGTACTAGAAACGTACCCCTAAATATTCGTCATAAATCTGATCCAAAATCTGATGTGCTTCCTCTCTTGAAATTCCCTTGCAGATTCCTTTTGCAAGCACTACATTCATATTTTGACGTAATTCATTTAATGCCTGTATCTTATCATAACTAAGTGCTACAACTGCCCCTTTTCTTCTGTCTAATTTTACAAAACCTTCCTGACGTAAAACAGAATAAGCCTTATTTACAGTATGCATATTGATGCCAATGCTGTCTGCTAACTGGCGTACAGAAGGAAGAGAATCCCCTTCCTTGTACTCCTCCATAGCGATTCCCATGATGATCTGATTTCTAAGCTGCATATAAAGTGCTTCTTCACTGTTAAAATCAATCGACAATACAATCATCTGTTTCGCCCCTTTCCAAAAAAATCTGTTATACTATTTCTAGAACATCTGTTATTAGTATAACGTGTCTTTTTTTGATTGTCAACCCGGCTATCTGTCCTCATTTTCCTCTTCCTCATAATCAAAAAATTCAAAATCTTCGTCTAAATCAAATTCAACCTCTTCATCTTCATCAAAATCCGGCTCAAACTCTGATTCGAAATCTGGATCTGGTTCAGGCTCTGGATCTGCTGGTCTGCGTTTGGCTGGTTTTTTTGTTGTTTCTGTTTTTTCTGATTTCTGCGGCTTCTCTGGCTGCGGCTGTCTTTCTGCCCTTGCTGGTTTTGGTGCTTTTTTAATATTCGGCACACTTACTTCCAAAATCTCTTCCGGTTCTTCAAATTTTTCCTCCGACTCGTCTTCCAATTCTTCCAACCTTTTTCCTCCTATCATGCCCCGAATCTTAAATACCAATGCAATAATCACAATCAATAAAAGAATACACAGCACAGCCAACAGAATAATCATCATAAAATGCGTTTTCGAAGATTTTTGATTTTCCAACCGACTTGCTGCCAAGGCTTCTTTTAATCCCTCTAAATCAGCCGATCCGCTTTCTCCCCCTGCCTGTGCATGATAACGCTGAATTGTTTTTTCTTTTGTATCATATTGATAAAATCCAGTATCTCCATTTGGAT
This sequence comes from uncultured Lachnospiraceae bacterium, assembly GCA_910585855.1. Taxonomy (GTDB): domain Bacteria; phylum Bacillota; class Clostridia; order Lachnospirales; family Lachnospiraceae; genus MGBC114844. Next base: position 12,680 of record CAJUGZ010000005.1, read on the forward strand.
TTAAAGCATACACCAGAAAAAATTCTGCATCTGAATTAGAAACCCAAGCTGATACATTAGTCTGTACACTTTCTGAATCATTTCCAGCTAAAGTAATTGTAGTAGCAGTATAACCTGCCGGAGCAGATACTCCTTCTGCTAATAAAAGTAAATAGCTTCCCTGTGCATTTTCCAAAGTAATATAAGGATAAACCGAGTTATCCGCTGCATCATAGACATAAAATCCGCCGTTACTCTTTAAACCATCTACCATATAAAATAATGTAACATTTTGGCTTCCTCCGGCATATGCTTCTATTTCTTTTTCCTTATAAGAAACCGTTGTCTTAGAAAATCCTTCTGGAATCGTATCTTCACTTGGCACTTCACTTACAAACATTTCCTTTCCATTTACATAAAAAGAAATGGCTTGTTCTAATTCCTCTGGTGTTAATCCTGCACTGGAAGCCGTCGTTGTTGCCTGTGTAGATGACTGATTGGAATTATCAGAATGATTGGAATTACCAGAACTGTTTGTTTGTGCCGGTGTAGTCGGCTGTGCAGTAGTAGTCGGTGCTGATGTCGTTTCTTCCGGCTTTCTTCGTACAATAATATTATATGTTTTTGTAGCACCGTTTTCCGCTGTTACCACAATCTTAATGGTATTCGCTCCTACATTTAAATTAGTATCAGAGATCGTATAAGTTGCTTTATCACTGCTGGTTGTTGCACTAACGGAAACTTTGGTTAAATCATAATCAACCGTCATATCATATTCCGTTGTACTTGGAGAAAATCCAAACGGACCAATCGGAGATAGGGTAAGAGAGGATAAACTGCAGTCATCCGAGGCCGTCTGCGGTCCTTGTATTGTAACAGGTGCACTGGACGCCTGTGTAATTGTCATAGAATCTCCGCTGGAAGGATTTAACGGTCCTAAATCTGCACCCGATATGCTGATAGTACAATTTCCTGCCGTAACAGCACGAAATGTCAGCATATAAGAATAAGAACTAGAGTTTCCATATCCTACAAACTTCAGCCTTCCTGCTCCGCCTGAATCTGCACCAGATACATATTCCATCATATCCGGGTTGTAGTCTAAATAGAACTCATATGCACCAATTGCTTCACTTCCCTTTACATAGACACCAACCTGAAAATTCTCTCCCTGTGTAGTAGTATAAGAAGTTGAACCATAAGTAACGCTTCCTTCCGCTGCTAAAATAAATTTTGTTTGAAAAAATAACAGCATAACCAGCATAACCAATATACTGGTATACTTTCTGATTCCTTTCGTTTCTTTCATTGCTTTCCCAACCTTTCGTATTTTTATTTCTGTGAAATTTTTTGCATATCTAATAAATGCCGTTGCAGATACAGCATATCTTTTGCCGATATAGTAGATATTTTTGCACCTTCTGCATTTTCTTTCGAATCTGACCAGTTGACATCTGCTGCCTCTGCATAAGCACCGGTTAAAGGTGCTAAGTCCAGCAAATGCCGCTGCAAATACAGCATATCTCTTCCTGAAATCTCCCCGTCCCCATTAATATCCCCATAAATTACAATAAAATATTCTTTGATCACTTCTTCTGTAAATGAATTTATCACCTGAAGAATATTTCCTGTCGCTAAAACCGAATCCGAACTTTTTTCCGTTGTATCCGCATTTAAAATGCGGTAGCTGCAGTTGACCGCTGTAATCTCTTTTGCCAACTGCTCTACTGTTGTTCCCACCTCAAATCCATACAGCATCGCTGTTACAGATTCTCCTTCTAAAACCGATAAAAAAATTTTTCCTTCTATATTGATGGAATACCCTCCAGAATTTACAGTCGATTCATCGGAGGGATTGCTGATATTTATGGTATATACCACGCTTGAACCGTTCTGTGCAGTAACGGTAATCGGAATACTATTTAAACCGGCAATTAATTCTATTGTGCCGGTTCCAGAAATCTTGGCACTTTCATCCATGGTAGAGGCTCGAACGGTAACAAAATTTACCATTTCTGTTAAAACCAAATCATATTCTAAGGTATCCTTATGAAAAGTCGGCGAAAGGGAATAGCCGTCTACTGTTAAAGAAGACAATGCTGTTACAGAACCTCCGCTTCCTTTTGGAGCTTCACAGACCGTTTCCGGCATATTTTTATAAACCGGAATTTTAAATGCAATCGCTTGCTCAACATTCGCCCCATACGCCCCTGCCATCTTTCTTGCTTCCATTGTCGGTGCTTGTACATTGGTCATATATTGATGACTGTAGGGATTGCTTCCCTGTACATTAAACTTCTGCAGATAAAGTGTATCCTGTCCTACATTGATATAACGAGTTCCTAAATAAATTGCACCTCCTGCAATCGCCTTCCACTGTGCATCCCATGGAAGAAAATAAGTATCATTATACTGAGAAGCAAAACTTAATCCCAGTACCACAGGATTGCTTGAGCTGGTTGCCCCGATATTATAAAAATTAAAGATGCCTTCATATCCGCTTACCTGCCCGCCGGTTGCAGAACTTCCCTGTGTCCCTACTTCCTGAATACAACGAGCCGCCAAATGGTAGGGACTGACACCCGATTTTTCCGCTGCATAGATAAAAGCTTCTGCATATGTTCCGGTCCAGCCGTCTGTATCTGTATAGCTTTTATCCATAAAACTTCCGCCTAAAATATTTTGCACGCCATAGATGGTTTGATAGGTGTTATCATAGGAGAGCGTTTCAAATTGAAAAATTTCGGTGTCATTTAAAAAATTTCTTGGATCTAAATAGTATGCAATTAATTCTCTTGAGGCAGATACCCAATCACTTCCGTCAAACACTACCCATTTATTGGTTGTATAGTCATATGCACCTGCTTCCATTGATTTCCAGGAAGAAATTGCCGAATTTTGGATTAAATTTTTTCCTACTTTACTTTCTTCCTGCAATGCATCCTGCCATTCTAAATTGGTATGCTGTGCTTCAAAAACCCATGCGGGATGCTGTGCGTGAAGGGTGCGAAGAGCCTCTCGATAGCTTTCTGGAAAACCTTGCGCATCCAAATAGCTTTCAAAATCTCCGGCTGTGCCTGTACTGGTTTTTTCCTTTATATAATCACTTAAGACATATCCGGTTTTTTCTGTATACTCATAGGTAAATGAAATATAATACCAGAGTGTGCCGGAAGAATCTCTTGTTTCATCCAATATTGTGACACTGTAGCCATTTGGAAGTGTAATTTTTTCTCCACTATTGGTTGTGACATTATCGTAGTCTGTTCCGGGACCGGAACGAACATTCAATGCGGCTGCACCGGAAACAACTGCACTGGTTGCTGCTTCACAGTAGGAATAATACAAAGATGTTCCTGCTAATAGTATTAATGCTGTTAGTAAAGAAGCTATAATACATGTTAGCTTATGTATCCAATCGTTCCTCATCTTCTTCTCCATTCTGTATTCTATTTTTGTATTTTGCCTGCCGTTAAAAAGACACACAGGGACATTATAATTTTTTTTGGAAAGAATTGCAACCTTATTCTGACAAAAAGTGAAATAAGTCTTTGAAATTTGATGGGGGAGAGTATTTTTTCTAGGGGGAGGACAATAGATGCAGAGAGGACGACAGATGCAAAGAGGACGACAGATGCTGGAACAATGGGCAGCCTGCTGTTCCGGCTTCCAAAAAGCAAGAAGTTCTAAACTTCTGCAGTTTTTGTATATCCAGCCGGACAGACCGGGGCGCAATTCGCCCGTATAACAGACCGAAAGGATATTGGCATAGAAACGATTCTACTAACCACAAGACGCAGCCTTTTTTTGTATACGGGCTAAACACGCCCCTTTTTTTGCATACCCTGCATGGAAGCAGGATATGCAAAAAATCTTAGGTTTTGCAGCAGAAGTAAGAACTTCTAACTTTTTTCCAAAGTCACTGCAGGCTGCCCATTGTTCCAGCATCTGTCTGTTTCTTGGCTTCGGAACAAAAAATTGAACTACTGTCAGCTTTAATCAATAAAGGAGTAAAACTTTTCTTTTTTTAATGTTTTTTTAGAAATAGGTTTTTTCCTGCTAGTGCTGTCTGTATTATTTTAATTTGTTCAACAGAAAGTCCAAATAACTTCATAATTTCATTGTCTAATTCTGTATATAGACCGATGATGTTTTCAGAAGAATTTATTATTTGGTCTACTTTTTTTATAATAGTATCTTGAATATCTATTGGGACGATTGGGATGGGTATTTGTTCTATATATGAACGGAGTAATTTGATGGAATGGAACTTTTTAGAGATAAAATAGGCAGCCGCACTTGAGTTGAGTATTGCCAGAACATATTTTATCTTAAGACCTGTAATTTCAGGAATCACAATATTGCAGCTATTTAAGGAGAGTATTTTCTGATCGTCGTATGCGAAAACAGGAACTTCACTAATAAAACGATATAGCAGTTTCTCTTTTGCCCGATAAATTTCTGTAGGAGCTGCCTGCTGAAAAGATTCTGGTGTAAATCGAATATAGTTTTCAGATATGGTTATACCATATCTTTGAATATTACTGCCTTTTAAAATGATTTCATAGTCATCTTGTTTTTTATCAGAGATATACTCTTTATTGTTGCCAGTTACAATGCCTAGTGCAAATCTTGCGTTTCCTTTTAGATATGCAGCATTGCTAATACTGCTGATTGTATTCAAACACTCATTTTCTTTATCAGATATGTGAAGGGATAATGTGCCATCATCAAAACTTCTTTTCTGTGATATGATAAAACTTTCTTTTCCTCTTACAACTTTACAGCCAGCTACAGTTTGAGCATTATCTGGTGTAATGCCTAAAATAATAGAGGGACACTGCACTCCTGAGAAAACATTCCCTAAATAAGAAACAAATTTGAAAGAACAGGAATCTATTATCAATCTTCTTATCGTATCATGTGCAGCAACACTTAAAATAGCTTCTGGTAATACAAATGCCAAAATACCATTAGGACAAAGCATGGATAATGCTTTTTCTACAAACAAATCATAAGATTCTATACTTTTTCCAACAGCAGTTTTAAATAGTTTGCGGCATTTTAATTCATCTTCTTTTGAAAAACTGCTTCCCCATGGAGGATTACCGACAATAATATCAAATTTCTGTGTAAAAGTTTCAAAATATGTATTTCCAATAATAATCCTAGAACATAAATCTGCAGCAGATATTTGTGGAGTCATAAGTGCAACATTAATGCGAGATAAATAGACACTGATTGGATCAATATCCTGACCATAAATATTTGTATAATCTATTCCTTTCGATATAAGACCTAATAAAAAATTTCCTGTACCACAACATGGATCACAGATTGTTTTACACTTCAAATTACTCTCATTCTCATATAATCTTTCAATTAGTTCGTTTACAACTTTTTCAGAAGTATAATAAGCACCAGCATTTTTACGCTGCCCCATATCCCGCAGAGAAATATAAACAAACCCTAACGAGTCTTCTCCTTTTACAAATAAAATCTTTTTTGTCAATGCTAAATGCAGTTTCTCAATTGAAGCGGAATCAACTATATTTTTTCCTAACAAGTCCCTGATTAAAACATGAAAATCATCAAAATAATCTTGAGATAAAAAATCTAATAAAACGTCATTATCCGAATATAGTATGTCATGACTTTGGTAATAAAGCTGAACAGCAAAATTAGCAAGAACAATCAATAACTCACTTTCGTTTTGAATTATGCCAAGTTCTAACAATTCCTCAACTAAATTTTGATTCGTTATTGTATAAACATAGTCTTTATAAAGAACTTTTCCAGTAGTATTTTTCTTATTTCTGCGACTTTTAAGTTTTCTATTATCATCCGATTTTAGTTCAATAACAAATTTTTCGATATATTCTTGACTAAATAATTGATCACCCGCATCAGGGATAATTTTTCCCAAGCGAATCCAATTTTTTGCAGTCGCTTTCGATATAGATAATACTTTACAAACATCATCAACGGTAAGCGTTTTCTGTGATATATCAAGGAAATCTAATTGATTTCCATCCATACTTTTTCTTCGACCATCCACAGGTTTCTGTGCTGTTTCTGGTATAAGCCATACACCACTGACCATTTTAGCCCCGCTAATACGCCCTTGCTCACACAATACTTGTACTCTACGCTTCGATATATGAAACTTCGCAGAAGCATCACTAACCGAAATATACATAACAACCTCCTAATTATTAGTGGTTTTATTATAATCTTTATAGCGAATAATGTCAACATTAGTGAATTTTAAATTAGAGCAATCGCTTAAAATAAATACCCTTTCTATCTATGCCTATATATTACCCTCATAAAAAGTACAATCACAATTGACAACTACCTATTCGTTCCATATAAAAAAACAATCCAATTGACTATCTATCTTCCCAAAAATAGAAAAACAGCGAATTTTTTTCACAAAAACAAATTCACTGCTTTACTGTCTGCATTATTAAGTTACTGTAATTATGCCAATACCAGCTTCTGCTTTTTAATGATAGCACTAACTTCCTCCACGCTTTTTTTTGTCGCAACGGCTATCTGTTCAAGCGTAAAGTTATTCTCATACATAGTCATTGTAACATCTACTAAAGTGTTATCTTTAATTCTCTGTGAAAGATTACACAAAGCGCTCACATCCTTTCTCAATTCACCATCTACCGGAATATGGTACTCGGTTTTTATAATCCCTAATTTTTCATCAACAGTTAATTCCATTGAAAGCAATGTACTCAGCAGACGGTGCAGCTCATACTTCTCATTATGTTCTGGAAGTTCATTTGATATACCTATCAAAACAATATTTAACAGGTCAAGCCTGCCCTTCCACAGATAAGAACCAAGCAAATCGTCTTTCACAAAATGCACATAAGCCATACTGTTTTCGTCCATGCCCATACACACCCAAATACTGAATACACGCCTGATGTCATTATAGTTTGTCTTAACAAAATCCCGTTCCTTCTGCGATGAAACAAGACGGCTCACATAAAATACTGGTCTGTTGCGTTGACCGCATTTTTTATTTCCGTATCCACCAGCCATAAGCCTCCTTTTCGTATAGTAGAAAACACAAAAGCCATTCTCAAAAGATATATAATCTCAATACCATTATGCTCTGAAATCCCGGCTAAATCAATCAGAACTTTTTAATAAACAAGATAAACTTAAAAAAGTATAAAATTTTGATTTTACGAGAAGATTGGATAAAAATTCTTTAAAATTTCAAACAGAAAATGACTAGTAACATACGATTTTTACGTCAATAAGTCTTTTAGAATTGAATAGTGGAGAAAGAACACCAGAGGACGCCAGATTCGAAACAAAAAAATCGTATCCAAACGTTGCTGAAAACTTGTTCTGTAATAAAACATCGTTTTTACCGTGATTCAACCAACAGCAAGAGGCGGTTTGCTCCTGTCCTTTGACTGCGACTTCGGAGAACGGTTAGAAAGTCTTGGGCTTCTGTGGAAGCACCTAGAATTTTTTGCATATCCTGCTTCCATGCAGGGTATGCAAAAAAAGGGGCGTGTTTAGCCCGGATGACAGAGAAGAGGATGTTTTATGGTTGGTAAAATCCTTCCTTACATCTGGTTCGTTTTGGTTATCATGAGGGCGAATTGCGCCCCGGTTCGTACGGTTGGATGAACCGAAATCAGAAGCCCTAGACTTTCTTACCGTTTGGAGCGGAGCAGGCAAAGGACAGGAGCAAACCACCTCTGGCGTTCGGTGAAAGCCAACCCTTTCCAGCAGTACCCTATCTCCAAAAGTCGAATAAAAAATAGTTTTTTTCTTTTATTTCAGCAAAAACGACAGACAGGAAAACCCTATCTGCCGTCTTTTCACTTACATCATATTCTTCCTATCGTCCAGTCCAAGCTCCATCCTTTCCAACTGTATAGCCATCTGGTGTAATCGTATCCTCTGCCATAGCTCCCGTTTCGGTCAGATAATACCAAACCCCTTTCACCATCTGCCAGCCAGTCTTCATATCTCCATTTACATCATCCAATAAATACCACTTTCCATCCGCTGTCTGCTGCCAACCGGTCTTCATATCTCCATTTATACTATCCAACAAATACCACTTTCCATCTGCTATCTGCTGCCAACCAGTCTTCATATCTCCATTTACACTATCCAGCAGATACCACTTTCCATCTTTTGTCTTTAGCCAGCCAGTTTCCATCTTCTTACTGTTTTCATTCAAATGATACCATTTCTCGTTTCTCTTCAGCCAGCCGCTTACCGCCTTATTGTCCATACCAAAGAAATACCAAGACCCTTCTACCCGCTGCCACTTATCTTTCGAAAGAGTTCCGTTCTTTTCAACAAAAACAATCTCATTTGCTGTTGAAACTACCAGCTTTCCGCTGTCGTTTTCTGTTACTTCTTTAATCGAACTCGTTCCCAAAGCACCAACTGCAAGACTTTCTTCCCTGCTTGTAAGGAAAGCATTTTCCTGTACATCCTCATCACTATCCGAATCATCGGAATCATCTGGAACTGGTCTTACTGGCTTATCTGGCTTTTTCTCTAATGCTTCTATTGCCTTTATCAGATTTTCTTTTGCTTCATCTATAGCTGCCTGTTCTGCCTTTTCATCTGCCAAAATTGTCTTTGCAGCTTCCAATGCCGTTTTTACTGCCTGATAGCTCGTTTCGGTATAATCGGTTTCTTTTAATTGTTCTGCTGTTTTTATCACTTCTTCCAACCCAGATTTATCTGTTTCGCTTCCTTTTTCACTCACTGCTAACCAACTAATTACAGGAGCTTGTGTTCCAGTAGCCGTTACAGTATAAGTAACCACTTGTTCTTCTTTTACTTCAAAATCATAAGTATGAAGAAGATCACCGCTGCTGCCATTTAGTAAAATTTCACCTGCATCCAGCGTTTCTCCATTTACTGTAATACTTGTTGACATCGGACGATTTTGACTCCACCATTCCCGATGTTCGGAATACAGTGTATACAATCCAGCAGGCAGTGTAAATGCATAGCTTAATGTTTCTCCTGCTTTATTATCTTTTCCATAAATACCGGTATCCGTCTTATTAGCGGTAGAAGTATACCCTTTTGTTCCGGCATCTTTATCAACCAGTCCCCATGTATTTCCGTCTTCTTTTAATTGATCATAAGTTTTATTTAATAACTGATCGCCTAACAAAGCAGCAATCCGATCATAGGATTCTGTAGTAAGAGGAGGCGTTGTTCCACTTCCAAACCCTGTTACCGTATCAATAAAGTATACTGTACCAGAAGGTATTACTTCTATTGGAACTGAAACTTCTACCGGAAATCCTGCTGCATTAACGCCATTTTCCAATGTACCTGTAATACTGGTTTCTTTAAATAAATATTTAGAAAGATCTTCCGTATTTTTATTCCAATTTACTGATAATTTCTGCGTACTTCCATCTGCTTTCTGCACTTCTACTTCTTCTGGAAGATTTTCTATTCCTTTTCCTGCAAAAACCGTTTGCATTGGAAATTCTGTTAAAACTTTTACAACAGCATTGTCATCTGCTGGTGTTTTTTCTCCTAATATATGTAAAGCATCTAAATTTAATGTACCAGACTGTACTGTTATTTTAACAGTATGTCTGCCCATTCCAAGACCTGACATTGTATATGCTTCATAACGTTTTGGCACTGCTGTAACGGCTGCATTAGATTCTTTTTCTTTTCCGTCTACTTCAATTTTTAATCTTACTGAATCGAAATTTTCTCCTATAACAGCAAATCCATCTCCTTCCATTTCAAATTCGAAAGAAGCTCCTTCTTCTCCGATTGAAACGGTACGATACCAGTTATCTGCACTTCCTGAACCCGGATTATCAATTTTCCATTCCCCTTCATAGGTTACAGATTTATCCTGTCCATCTATCATAGATAATGCATAAGGTATTCCTACACTGGTTTTCTTTACAGTAAAATCATCAAAATAAACCTGATCCCAAGTAGAACTAAATTTTACACGTCCTGAAAGCATTGGATTTACATCCTGATAAGTCGCTACCATTTCTCCATCTATTGATGCAATAATTGTATTATCCAGTCCAGTCAGAGCAATCTTATATGTTCCTTCTGCGGAAGACGCAACATTTCCGCTTCGAACCTTTGTACCTATCCGATACAGTTCCCAATTTCCTGCACCATCTACCCGCAGTGTATAACCGCTGTTATTCCAGTTCATTCCGGTCTGGGAACGGATTCCCAATCCTGCCCAAACACCTTCTTTAGCATCTGGTATCTGTACTTGTACTTCTGCTGTATAATCCATCCATCGGAAATCTCCTACAATCGTAGCTGGTTCTCCGCCATTCCACTGTGAAACACTATTTTCCAGTTCATGTTTTAAACGTCCGTTTTCTACTACCCATGCTCCATGTGTATCCAGCAAATAACGAGGTTCGTTTCCTCTTGCCTCCAGATAATCTACCTTTGTAGTACTTCCGGTTTTGGCATTATACTGCTCCATCTGTTCTTCTTCTTTATAATCAAAATTGTCGGCATATAAAAATTCATCTTCTGTATTTGCATTGCGTCCTGTTTGATCAGTATCCAATACGGTTCTATCCTCATTATGGATTCCATCTGCTGGAGCAGACTGCAATTTTACATCTGTCAGAGTAGTAGCCGTTACCACACTATATGGAGGAAGTTCTACAATCCAGCCACCGTTCTTCAGTTCTACTTTTCCTGTATTCTGTAAAAAGCTCTCTGTTGTTGTTGTTTCCCAAATCTGCAATGCGGTATCTGCCGCAATTCCCATATCCTCTGCCTTAATTCGAAACTTCTTTGAATTTTGTGTATTATTTACAAAAACTACAGAAAAATTACTTTTATCTGGTGCTGCCAAAGTTAAATATCCTGCATCTCCATCGATTCCTGCAGTTGCATGTTCATTGCTTGTTCCGGCAAAACTTCCTTTACTTGCCTGAGAAACTGCCATCCAGATTCCATTTGTATTGTCTTCATTTTCCCAGCCAAATTTTGCAAATTTTGCAAAATGCTCTAACATATGCAATGCCGGATCATAGTGAATATAACCACTCCATGGATCACGGGCACTTAACAATTCTTTATGTCCATACTGAATCCCTTCATAAAAAGATCCGATTGCTGGCTGGAACATATAATGGGTACGTCTGGAAGAACAAAATGCGGTAATAAAGCTGTCCATTAAAGCTAACGGACTTTGATAACCACCAATACTTTGGTAGCCATATTCCGTTGTTTTTGTTTCCTGCAGTTCACTATATCCAAATGTTGCACAGCCTTCACTGTACCAAACCTCTTTATCATCTACATCTGCCATTTTTACATAATCATCTGTTGCATCTGTTCGATAGTGGAAACCAATAATATCCACTGCATTATAAAGTTCTTCATCTGCACGCATAGAAGGAACGATTTGAAGTCCTTTATTTTCATCGGATGCAATAATTCGAATGTTATGATAGGCCTCTTGTGCCTCTGCATCCATATAACTCGGGAAATTGGTTTCGTTTTCAATTTGCTTTGCAAACCATTTAATAAATTCTTCGTCTGGATCTCCTGTTTCATTGGTATCAGGATTGATAAAATCAATGACATAGCCATATTTTTCATAAGCATCAAAAACGGTTTCCTTATACCAGCGATACAGTGCATTCCAGCCATTTTCATCCTGCTTATTTCCGGCAAATCCGGCATCCTTTACCCAATTTGGAACGCCCCACCGTAAAATACTGATTTTTACATCTGGGTTGATTTTCTTTGCATCGGCTGCCATAACAAATCCCGGAGAGCGGGAAACATCGGCTTCTTCATTTTCATAACGCATGGTGCAGGCTTCTGAGCCAGTTGAATTATTTCCATCATTTCCCATTTCCATTTTAATACTGGTAAACAGCGGATACTCTCCTCCAAATAAATATTCCATCATAGCCCAGTACTCTTCTGGCTTTTCTGCTTTATAATCTAAAAGCAAATTGCTGGTACTGTTTCCATTGAGCATACCAAAACCTTTATAGGTCAATCCGTTCTTTTTTAAATTTGCAGCATCCACATCACTGGCTTTAATTACAATATCGGTAGGTTTTAACTTTCCATACTCCCGATTCAGTGTTTCTGCTGCTGTATCAATCGTTTCCTGATCGTTTGCTGTCAAATCTGTCCTTACCAGCAAATCCTTTGCTTCCTGTAAAGCAGCTTCTAATTCATTAGAAGTAAATCCTTCCAAAATCAGCTCTTCTGCCTGTGCCACTGCACTTTCCAAAGGCATTATATTTACCGTATTTTCCCGCTTCCACTTCCGCCATGCGGTTTCTTCACAAAGCGTAGTTTCATCCAATGCTTCACCAAAAACTACAAAATTATCATACTGTCCATTTTGTAAAAAGTTAGTATTAAATGAGCGGGCAAGCATTGCCTCTAAATCACTCATTTCACTTAACTTAAATCCAATATCAGCAGCTTCTGCCGATTTTTGCCCATTGACATAGACAACAACAGAACCATTTCCTCCGGCTTCTTCTTTATAAGTCATAGCAAGTGTATTCCAGCCGTCTGCGTTTATTCCTGTCATCTCCACAGGATTGGTAACAACACCGCCTTTTTTATCTCCATAGCCAAATGTATTATCACGAGAAAGCAGACTTAAACTCTGGCTTGCATTTCCTATTGTAAATACTACTTTTTTATTCGCATCACTTTCATCTGGAGTTCCATCTCGTTTGACATCCAGCAATACTGTAAATTCTGTTTTCTTAAATAAACTTTCTGCATCTTTTACAGAGGCATGACCTTGATTTTGATTATTCCAGCCAGCCGTAACACTTAATATCTTTCCACATTCTGTTGCATCTGAAAATGCTGCACCTGCGTCTTTTAATTCTAGACCATCATTATCTTCTAAAGATTGATCATAGCCTTGCGGCAGCTTTTCAATCGGACGCACAGGTTCTCCTTCTCTTGTGTTGTAAAGCGTTGTATTTACCGCTGCTGCACTTCCAGAGGCTGCAGATGAGTTTTGCTCAGTAAGCAATGCCCCTCCGCTTTCTCCTATACTGTCCATATCCAGTGATTTCTGTTTCGTTTCTGTTCCCTGATATGCACTTGCATATACTGTAAAAGGAACAGCAGGGTAAGTCAATAACATAGAAACTGCCATACCCAAACTTAAAAAACGTCTTCTTTTCCTTCGCATTTTTTCTCTCCTTCCTTTTTTCAGAATATTGATACCTTACACTTTATTTTTTCAAGTGTTTTTTAGATCAATACCCTGCCGAAACGCTATTTACTTCCTTCTGATTTATTATAAAAAATCCATTTTAAAAAATCCATACATTATTTCTCTATTTTATACAATATTTTTAGTTTTTTTGTCACATTTTACAAATGATATGCTATATATCCTTTCGTTCTAAAAAAATTTATCAAAAAATGTAATTTATTAAGCTGCTTTTCTATTTATTTGTGATATTTTTTGGTTTTTCTTGGAGAGGACGCCAAAATCTGAAAGAAGGTCCACTCCGAGCCCGCTTGCGCTTAGCATTTCCTCGTAACGGACACATAAGGCACGAAAAGACCGTGCCTAAGTGCCGACGGGAAATGATGACCCTGCGCAGACCTTCTTTCAGATTTTGACTACGTACTTCCATCAGAAAATAGAAGTATCTTACTAACCGATACAATTTTTTCATTTAGCGTCCTATCAGCAAAAACGACAGACAGGAAAACCCTATCTGTCGTCTTTTTTTTTAATATTTATAAAAAAATCATATTCTTTCTATCGTCCAGTCCAAGCACCATCCTTTCCGACCTTATAACCATCTGGTGTAATCGTATTCTCTGCCATAGCTCCCGTTTTTGTCAGATAATACCAAATCCCTTTCACCATCTGCCAACCAGTCTTCATATCTCCATTTACATGATCCAATAAATACCACTTTCCATCTTTCGTCTGTTGCCAGCCAGTTTTCATATCTCCATTCACATGATCCAGTAAATATCATTTACCATCTTTTGTCTGCTGCCAATCGGTTTTCATATCTCCGTTTACATAATCCAGTAAATACCACTTTCCATCTTTCGTCTGCTGCCAACCAGTCTTCATATCTCCGTTTATATTGTCAAGCAGATACCAGTTTCCGTCTTTTGTCTTTAACCAGCCAGTTTCCATCTTTTTATCGGATTCATTTAGATAATACCATTTTCCATTCTGTTCCAGCCAGCCATCTGCTGCTTTGCTGTCCTTATCAAAGAAATACCATGAACCATCTACTTGCTGCCATTTATTCTTGGAAAGTGTTCCGTTTTTCTCAATAAATACAACCTCGTTTGATTTGGAAATGACCAGCTTTCCACTACCGTTTTCTGTTACTTCTTTAATTGAACTTGTTCCTAATGCATCCACTGCCAGATTTTCTTCCCGATTTGTAAGGAAAGGATTTTGCTGTATATCGTCGTCACTATCGTCATCATCTGTATCTATATCTGGCTGAACTGGCTTTTTCTCTAATGCCTCGATTGCCTTAGTCAAGTTCTCTTTTGCCTGATCCACTGCAGCTTGTTCTGCCTTTTCATCTGCCAAAATTGCTTTTGCGGCTTCCAGTGCATCAACTACTGCCTGATAGCTGATTTCCGTATAAAAGGTCCGATCCAATGCTTCCGCCTGTTTCATTACTTCTTCCAATACAGTTTTATCTGCTTTATCCGGCTTTGGTTCTTCCTGTTTTTCTTCCAATGCGTTGATTGCATTTTCCAAATTTTCTTTTGCTTGATTCACTGCTGCCTGATCTGCATTTTCATCTGCCAGCACATTCTTTGCTGCTTTCAATGCATCCGCTACTGCCTGATAACTTACTTCGGTATAAAGATTGGCATCCAATTCCTCTGCTTTTGCTACTGCCTGTTCCAATGCAGTTTTATCTGCTTTATCTGGCTCTGGTTCTTCCTGTTTTTCTTCCAATGCGTTGATTGCATTTTCCAAATTTTCTTTT
>CAJUGZ010000005.1:27763-36492 GCA_910585855.1 uncultured Lachnospiraceae bacterium
GTTCTTCCTGTTTTTCTTCCAATGCGTTGATTGCATTTTCCAAATTTTCTTTTGCCTGATCCACTTCTGCCTGATCTACAGTTTTATCTGCCAATACATCCTTTGCTGCTTTCAATGCATCCGCTACTGCCTGATAACTTGCTTCGGTATAAAAGTTCGAATCCAATTTCTCTGCTTTCGCTACTGCCTGTTCCAATGCAGCTTTATCTGCTTTATCTGGCTTTAGTTCTTCTTGCTTTTCTTCCAATACGTTGATTGCATTTTCCAAATTTTCTTTTGCCTGATCTATCGCTGCCTGATCTGCAGTTTCATCTGCCAGTACATCTTTTGCTGCTTTCAATGCATCCGCTACTGCCTGATAACTTGCTTCGGTATAAAGATTGGCATCCAATTCCTCTGCTTTTGCTACTGCCTGTTCCAATGCAGTTTTATCTGCTTTATCTGGCTCTGGTTCTTCCTGTTTTTCTTCCAATGCATTGATTGCATTTTCCAAATCTTCTTTTGCTTGATCCACTGCTGCCTGCCCTGCAGTTTCATCTGTCAATACATCTTTTGCTGCTTTCAATGCATCTGCTACTACCTGATAACTTGCTTCGGTATAAAGATTGGAATCCAATTCCTCTGCTTTTGCTACTGCCTGTTCCAATGCAGTTTTATCTGCTTTATCTGGCTCTGGTTCTTCCTGCTTTTCTTCCAATGCATTGATTGCATTTTCCAAATCTTCTTTTACTTGATCCACTGCTGCCTGATCTGCATTTTCATCTGCCAGTACATCTTTTGCTGCTTTCAGTGCATCAGCTAATGCTTGATAACTTACCTCAGTATAGAGGTTCGAATCAACTTCTTCGGCTTTGGCTATGCTCTGTTCCAATGCCGTTTTATCTACTTTATTTGTTATTTTCTCTAATGCTTTTACTGCTTCTTCTAATTGCTGCTCTGCGGCATCTACTTCCTCTTGAGAAGCATCTTCCTTTGCTAATACTTGTTCTGCAGTTTCCAGCACTTCTTTCATTGCCTGATAACTAGATTCAGTATAGTCCGCTACATCCAGCTTCTTTGCTTCTGCTACTGCTTGTTCCAATGCAGTTTTATCTGCTTTTTGCATTTCCACCATTACAAAGCTTACCTGGATATCCTTTGTACTCTGTGCATTTTTAGAAATAGTTACAGTCAACATTCCATTTTCATCCGGTACTACATCCGTAAAACACAGCATATCATTTGTATTGTTTAAATAAGCATATTTTTCTTTTACTATTTGTTCATTGATAAGAATATCTGCATACCTTGTTCCTTTGTGATCATTATACCAGCTAGATGGATCAAACATGCCAACATACACTTTATATTTCTCGTTCTGGCTGCTTTCCTGTCCATCTCCTTTTGAAATCTGGAATTGATAGGTGATACTGTTTCCACTGCCTGCATAGCGCATACTCTGATAAAGATCATCATGATTGCCACGAAGCGTTTCACCAGTTCCAGTATAACCAAATCCTGTTTCTTCGCTATATACACCATCTCCTGAACCTTTTAAAGTATCCTTATTTTGTTCTGCAATTTTAGTAAAATCTTCACTCATTGGTTCAGCAGAAGCATTTGCTAAATAAATCAAATACTTTGGTGTTACTACTGCATTGATTTGAATTTGAGCATTATTGCAATCTGTTAAAGTTCCTGTTATTACCTCTTTTCCTATCTTTAAATTATCCACATCCCATACAACAGCAGATTCTTTTGTTTCATTATTTTGCGTTACTTTTACTGTTTTTGGAAGATTACTTCCATTTATATAGACAATTTCTGGTAACTCAGTATGAATCTTCATTGGGGTAAGTTCATCTAGCCGATCGATTGTCCAATCCTTTTCTCCTAATATCTGAATCGTATGATCTTCTTTTACCTGAATCGGAAGCCATATAGTACGGCTGTCAGAAAGATTATTTCCATTCCAGCGATCTCCCATATAGATAAATTTACCGCTTTCTGCATCTATTGGCAAAATATAAGTAACCTGTGTATCAAAACATTTTCCGGTATCTTGATATGCCGGATTGCCTACTTTTTCCCATCCAGAAAGCATACTTCGACTGCGATAGTAAATATGTGCTGTACTGTTCCAGCCATCTGTGCCGCTGGTTAAAAAATAATACCAACCATCATATTTCATAATTGCCGGAGCTTCTCGATCATCATCACCTACAATCCGATATGCTGCCTCGACTCCCTGCTCTGCCAGATCTCCTTCTGCAATAGGAGCAGTATATTCTTTGTTTAATAAAGATACGTAAAGTTTTTTGTTCATCTCACTAGAATATACCACATATGCATCCTCTGCTCCATCGTTATTGCTGTCCACGCCCTGATCGACAAAAACTGTCATATCTCTGGCTTCTCCTAAACGGCTTGCATGAAGCGATGTATCATAGTTCATTCGGGTAATATTCACTACTTTAAATGGTCCAAACGGGGTATCACTTTCTGCAAATCCAACCATTGCTCTGCTGTATCGGCTTGCCGGACAATTTCCATTTAAACCTCCTGCTACCCAGTTATTTAAACCTTCATTATTATATAAAGGTCCGTCTGCATGAAATACAATAATAAATTTCTTTGCTGATGCATTGTAAACCATCTTTGGACGTTCTGTAATACAATATCCTCCATACATTCCTTCAAATGCTAACTGCAAAGGCGTCGTCTTTACTGTCCCCTGTGTCTGGCTGTCTGGATAGAGGAAGCTAGAAGCTGTAATCTCTGTTTCATCATATGTTTTTGCCGTCCAGCTTGTATCAAATAATCCAGAAGGTTCTTTGTCAAATTCTGTTACATAGGCACGAAGAAATAGTTTTACATTTCCGAAGTCTTCTTCTGATATACCTTCTGGTGCATGTTCTAATTTCCCCCATGCCTTTAACTGCTCAAAATTCGTCTGAGATAACTGCATTGCATGATAAGACTGTGTAGTACCCACACCACTTGCTCCCGGCGCATTGGAATCATTTGTAATAGCATTTTCACTTGATTCTTCGATTGGTAAAATTGCATTTTGTAAATACAATACATTGCCTCGATCCGTCCAATTATAAAGGTCAGTCGAAACATAACAGCGTACCCCGTCCACTGGTCTGGTATTATTAGTCTTATTTTCACCATACCACATGTAAACTGTCTTTCCTTCGCTAATTTCACCATCCCCGTCTAAGTCAAACGGCACACAGCCTTCCCCGTTTCCTTCTTTCATCACCGTTGCAGAACCACCATGTGCCTGCATTGCCAGTCCAGTATCTGCATTAATGACAGAAGCACTTGTTCCTGGGATACTGCTGTACTCTGTTAATACACGAAGTGAAGCAAAAATATCTTTTATTTCATTTATATTTGCTTGTAAAGCAATCGCATCTGTGCTGTTTTCATTTACCAGTGTTTCTCCATTTGCCATTGCCTGATTTAAATCCTGTACACTATCTTTTGGAGCTGCTCCCGCACCGGTATACTGTCCCAAAACCAAAGGTTCTTTTGCATACTGAATACCGTCTGCCTCTGCATCCGCAAGTTTTTGTTTCGTTTCTTCTATCAATGTTTTTAATGCTTCACGCAGTTCTTTTGGATCTTGTTTGCTGACTGCCAGCCAGCTAATAACTGGTGCCTGACTTCCAGTAGCTGTTATCGTATAAGTAACAACCTGTTCCTCTTCCACAACAAAATCATAAGCAACAAACTGATCTCCGCTGCTGCCGTTTAATGGAATTGTACCAGCTTCCAATGTCTTTCCATCTACAGTAATACTTGCCTTCATCGGACGGGGATTATTCCACCATTCCCGATGTCCTGAATATATGGTATATGCTCCGGCAGGTAATGTTAATGCATAACTGAGTGTGTTTCCTGCTCCATTTGTCCCATAAATTCCAGTGGCAGTTTTATCTATAGTTGAATTGTAACTTTTTGTACTAGCATTTTTATCTACCAGACCCCATGTATTTCCGTCTTCCTTTAACTGGTCATAAACCGAATTCAGTAATTGGTTTCCCAGCAAAGCAGAAATCCGATCATAAGGTTCTGTCGTAGAAGGTCTGTTTGCATCTTTAAAATTCGTTACAGTATCAATAAAACATAGCGTATCGGAAGGAATAACTTCCACTGGAATCGAAACTTTTACTGGATAGCCTGCCGCATTAACGCTACCCTCTACTGTACCTGTAACCACAGTTTCTTTAAATAGATAGTTGGAAAGTTCATCTGGGTTATTCTCCCAAGTTACATTCAGTGTTTTTTCCTCTCCGCCTATTGTTCTGACTGTTACACTTTCTGGTAAATTTTCTGCACCTTTTTCTGCAAAAACAGTCTGTAATGCAGGCAGCTCTGTTAAAACTTCAGCAACCGCATTTTCATTTGCTTTTTCTCTTGCTCCTAGTATATGTATTGCATCCAGATTCAATGTACCAGATGCAACTGTTACTGTAACTTCATGTTCTCCTGATTCCAAATCTGACATAATATATGCTTCATAACGTTTTGGTACAGATGTCACTGTTACACTTTCTTCTTTTCCGTCTACATTAATGTCTAATTTTACAGAATCACTATTATTTCCTATAAGAGCAAATCCATTTCCTTCCATCTTAAACGTAAAAGAATCTCCTGTATTCCCTATCGAAAGAGTCCGATACCAGTCATCGGCACTTCCTTTCCCCGGATTATTAATTGTCCAATTTCCGTTAAATGTAATAGATGGATCTTGCCCGTCAATCATAGACAATGCATAAGGAATTCCTCCCCCTACTTTTTTTACAACAAAATCATCAAAATAAACCTGATCCCAAGTTGAACTAAATTTTACTCGTCCAGAAAGCATCGGATTTTGATCCTGATAGGTTGATACCATTTCTCCATCTATTATAACCATAATCATATCACCAAGTCCGGTTAAGGCAAGCATATAACTTCCATCTGCGGAAGATCTCACCTTTCCGCTTTGCACTTTTTTATCTACCCGATACAATTCCCAATTTCCTGCCCCGTCAATCCGCAGGGTATAACCACTGTCATTCCAGTTCATTCCGGTTTGAGAACGAATACCCAGTCCTGCCCAGACACCTTCTTTTGCATCTGGTATCTGTACCTTTACTTCTGCTGTATAATCCATCCATCGGAAATCTCCTACTATGGTAGCTGGATCACCGCCATTCCACTGACTAACACCATTATCCAGCTCCTGTTTTAAGCGTCCATTTTCTACAATCCATGCACCATGTGTATCCAATAAATAACGAGGTTCATTTCCTCTTGCCTTTAAATATTCTACAGATGTTTCACCTGTATTGACATTATATTGCTTCATTGGATCTTCTTCTTGATAATCAAAATTGTCAGCATATAAAAATTCATCATTGGTATTCAAATTTTTTCCTGTTTCGTCAGTATCCAGTACACCTCTATCTTCGTTATGAATCCCCTCAACTGGAATTCTATCTGGAGTCACTTCCAAAGTAGTGGCTGTTACAACACTAAATGCCGGAATTGTTACAATCCAACTGTCATTTATCGGATCTATATTTGATGTATTTTCCAAATAACTCTTAGATGATACAGTCGTCCAGACATGCAAAGCCGAATTTGCTTCCACATCCAAATCCTCTGCTTTAATTCGAAATGTCTTTTGATTCTGTGTATTATTTACAAAAACGACTGAAAAATCACTTTTATCCGGTGATACCAAAGTCAGATAACCTGCATTTCCATCAATTCCTGCAGTTGCATGTTCATCAGTTGTTCCAGCAAAACTTCCCTTACTTGACTGAGAAATCACCATCCAGATTCCATTCGTATTTTCCTCATTTTCCCATCCAAGTTTTGCAAATTTTGCAAAATGCTCTAACATACTTAAAGCAGGATCATAATGAATATAACCGCTCCATGGATCACGGGCACTTAATAACTCCTTATGTCCATACTGAATCCCTTCATAAAATGAACCAATTGCAGGCTGGAAAATATAATGAGTACGGCGGGAAGAACAAAATGCGGTAATAAAACTATCCATCAAAGCCAGCGGACTTTGATACCCTCCTATATTTTTATAACCATAATCTGCCGTTTTGGTTTCCTGCAGCTCACTATAGCCAAAAGTTGCACATCCCTCACTATACCAAACCTCTTTATTACTTACATCTGCCATCTCTACATATCCAGCATCTGCACTGGTTCGATAGTGGAAACCAATAATATCCACTGCCTCAAAAAGTTCTGCATCCTTATTCATAGATGGAACGATCTTCTGACCTTTATTTTCATCTGATGCAATAATCCGAATCTTATGATAAGCATCCCTTGCATCCTTATCCATATACTCTGGGAAATTCTCTTCTTCCTCTATCTGCTTTGCAAACCATTTGATAAATTCTTCATCTGGATCTCCCGTTTCATTTTTATCTGGATTAATAAAATCAACCACATATCCATATTTTTCATAAGCATCAAAAATAGTTTCCTTATACCAGAGATAAAGAGCATCCCAACCAGCCTGATTTTTCTCATTTTCTTTAAAACCAGCATCTTTTACCCACTTTGGACACTCCCAACGCAAAACACTGATTTTTATATCTGGATTAATACTCTTTGCATCGGCTGCCATAACAAATCCCGGTGAACGAGAAGCATCTGCAATATCATCTTTATAACGCATAGTACAAGCTTCTGCTCCGGTTGAGTTATTTCCATCATTTCCCATTTCCATCTTAATATGAGTAAACAACGGATAAGTACCGCCAAATAGATACCGCATCATCTCCCAATATTCATCAGGATGTTCTGCTTTATAATCCAAAAGCAAATTGCTGGTACTATTTCCATTAAGCATACCAAAGCCTTTATAAGTCAATCCATTCTTCTTTTGATTTGCAGCAGTTACATCCGCTCCTCTGATTAAAATATCCGCAGGATTGAGTTTCTCATATTCCTGACTTAATTTCTTTGTTGCAGTTTTAAGTTCCTCCTGCTCGTCTGCTGTCAAATCCGTCTTTTCAAATAAATCCTTTACTGCTTTCAGCGCATTTTCTAAATCCTCAGAAGTAATCTGAGATGCAATCAAGGCTTCTGCTTCTGTTATAAAATATTCAGCTTCTTTCAAATAGGCTCTTCCCTTATCCCATTTTCGCCATGCAGTTTCCGCTAAAAGTGTCTGTTCATCAAGTACACTATCAAAAACTACAAGATTGTCATACTGACCCTCCTGCAAATAATTTGTATCAATACTTCGGGCTATCATTGCATTTAAATCATTCATAGTACTTAGCTTAAATCCAATATCAGAAACCTCAGCCGATTTCTCACCATTGACATAAACAACAATAGCACCATTCCCTCCATCCTTTTCTTCATAAGTCATAGCAATGGAATTCCAATCATCCTGAATCACACCACTCATATCCGCACTCTTGATACTGTTCTTATTCCCATAAGCAAACTTTCCAGACCATGTAAGCAGCCGCAGATAATTTGATGCATCTCCTATTGTAAGAGCAACTCTTGTATCCACTTGATTTGGATCTCCACTAGGAGAATTTCGTTTTACATCTAATAATACTGTAAATTGTTGTTTTTGAAACAAACTTGTATCTTTTACAGAAGCATGATATTTCTTCTCATTGTTCCATTGTGTACTGACATTCACTACATTATCGTATCCTACCATGGAAGAAACAATCGTACCATCAGCAAACACCAAACCATCATGATCCTCCAAAGGCTGATCATAACCCTCTGGCAATTCTGGACGTACAGGTTCTCCCTCCTTTGTGTTATAAAGCATCGTATTTACCGCTGCTGCACTTCCAGAGGCTGCAGATGATGTCTGCTCATCCTGCAATACCCCCCGCTCTCTCCCATACTATCCGCATCCATCGATTTCTGTTTCATTTCCAATCCCTGATATGCACTTGCATATGCCGTAAAAGGAACAGTAGGGTAAGTCAATAACATCGAAACCGCCATACCCAAACTTAAAAAACGTCTTCTTGTTCTGCGCATTTTTCCATCTCCTTCCTCTCTTTGCAATTTCCATATCCTTTATATTTATCAAATATTTCTTTGGATATAAATAAACTGCCAAACCACCTTCTCGCTTCTTATACTATCTATTATAAAAAACACCCTTTCGAAAATCCATACAATATTTCTCTATTTCTTGTAATATTTCTGGTTTTTTCATTAATACACCACTCTATAACTGTTAAAATTTTTGTACAGAAAAAAGA
Organism: uncultured Lachnospiraceae bacterium; assembly: GCA_910585855.1. Lineage (GTDB taxonomy): Bacteria > Bacillota > Clostridia > Lachnospirales > Lachnospiraceae > MGBC114844. The sequence continues at coordinate 36,022 of CAJUGZ010000005.1, forward strand.
TTTCTAGCAGTTAGAGTAGAAGTATTATACAAATTTATCTTTTTTCATAGGATTTTTGTATAATATGTCCTATAAAAAAAATGTATTTGTATTTTTACTTTCCTGCAGAGATACATAGCCAAAATCAAAAGGAATGTCTGCGCAGGGTCATCATTTCCCGTCGGCACTTAGGTGCTGTCTTTTAGCACCTTATGTGCCCGCTACGAGGAAATGCTAAGCGAAAGCGGACCCAGAGCAGATTTTCCTTTTAATTTTAGCGTCCTCCCTTTCGATTTCGGCGTCCTTCCTTTCTATTGACAACAATATTTTTTATTGCTATTATTATGCTAAAAAGAAATAAAAACTAAGGAAACTATCATATCAATTAAAAATCGCATTTCAAACATCACACTATAATTAAAAGAAAAGGAAAAAACTATGTCTGATTTTTTAATGAAACCAAAAGTAGACTTTGCCTTTAAAGAAATTATG
>CAJUGZ010000006.1 GCA_910585855.1 uncultured Lachnospiraceae bacterium
CGGCAGTTTTACCAGGACTCCTTCGTTAAGTTCGCGCCTATGGGGCTAAACACGCACCTTTTTTTTCACACCCTGCATGGAAGCAGGATGTGAAAAAAATCCTGTGTATTTCAGCAGAAGTCAAAGAATTTCTAACTTCCCTACGAAGTCACTGCAGCCCAACAGGAAAACCAAAATCCAGCTATTTTCTGGCTTCTGAAGGAAAAAAACGAAAGATTTTCTGTTACATTTTTCTACTGGTTTCCAACTAACAGCTAGATGCCGTTTGCTGGTTTGCGCTGCAGCAACTTTGGAGAAAAGTTAGAAAGTCTTAGATTCTGCTCGAAAATCTAGAATTTTTTGCGCCTCCTGCTTCCATGCAGGGGGTGCAAAAAAAGGTGCGTGTTTAGCCCGTATAAAAGAGAAAGCAACACCTTATCATAGAGAAAATCGTTTCTTATGCCAGTTCTGTTTTGGTCGAAATAAGGGCGAATTGCGCACCGGTTCGTCTGGTTGGATGTGCAAAAAGGCAGAATCTTTAGACTTTCTTACTTTTTGGAAACTGGAGCAGCAGAGCAAACCAGCAAACGGCATCTGGCGTCCGATTTGCGAAATAGAACCGACAGCGATCAAAAAAACTAAAATTCAGAAAAAATAAACCGTCAAAATTACCGTCAAAACATCTTTTCTTAAAAGGTCTTTTTTATTTCCATAATCTAATTTTTGATAACTTAAGATAAAATTATATACCGTCAAATTTCTGGTCAAATTATTTAAAAAGTCTTGTTTTTATGGGAAAAAACTTTGTTTTCATAGAGTGGAATACTCTACGAAAATCTTGTAATTAAGTAGGAAATAAATAGATGCAGAAGAAGGCAGCAGTTATGTTGGAAAAAGAATTGGTTATATTATCATTACATATAATTTTGGCTATGAAAAGGCGATAAGGGAATGATTCTCTTTTTTGTTTTAATAATTAGAATATAAATGGGATATTATATATATTAGCCTTTATCTTTTGTTTCTATTGTTTTATTTTTATGGTTTGATAAGGGAGAAATATTTTTTGAGGAAATAATTCACTCTTGACAAATCTTGCAAGAAAAGTTATGATTGCAGACAGGAATGTAACTATAAGTAATAAAAAATAACTCAGAGCTACTAAATAAGCTTTTTATAATTAGGATTCGTTTAGATTTTCCTTTTATGTAGGAGATAAGAGGTTTTGCAGTTGGAGAAGAGAGAATCTATATTGGAGAACAGAATAGGGTATGTGACTAGTACCTATAAAGTTAGGCTGTATGATAGACACAAGAATTGGATATTTTATACAAAACAGCTTTATAATCAGGTAGTTTGGCATTATTATCAGATTTTAGTAAGTGAAGTGCAGATTTTAGAACAGAGTAATTTTCTTGCTTTGCGTAGGTTAGAGGAACTAAGTGTGGGAACAAAGGAGATGAAGGCAAAAGGAGAAGAACCTGTTTGGAAATTGGAAAATTTGCCCAAAATACCGCTGTATTTTAGACGTTCTGCTATTAATATGGCACTTGGTTTAGCAAGAAGTTATATGGCTTCTAAAGAAAGACGGCAAGAGGAGAAAAAGGAGTTTCTGCCTTCTATAATAACCAGTTTGGATTGTTCAATTGTACTGTATAAAGGGATGTATCGAAACTTTTCTAAAAATTCTATTGAGTTAAAACTCTATAATGGAGAGAAGTGGGTATGGGTGACCTATCCTTATACCGGACGGGAGATTCCGAAGGAGGGAAGGATGCTGTCACCGACTTTAAAGGTAGAAAAATATGCTACATTCCTTCATATTCCGGTAGAAATAAAAGTATATGATATTCGCACGGTAAATGAGCGGATGGAAAAAGAGAAAAAGATTTGTGCCGTTTCTTTTCCAGATAATGATTGTCTGGCGGTTTGTGTACTGATGGATAGAGATGGAATCGTAAAGGAGAGTTATTTTATTCGTGGCGGTGCAGAAAGGGAGAAGAAACGACAGAAACAAGTAGTAAGGTTGGAAAAGAGTAAAGAAAGCCGGAAAAGTGATGTCAGAAAAAGAGATAGTGAGAAGGGTAAGACAGAAGACAGCAGAGAAAAACAGAATATCGGGCGTGAAAATCAGAAAATTTATAAAAAAATTCAACAGATTAACCAGTATTATGCACATCAGGTCAGTCGAGAGATTGTTGCTTACTGTGTAAAAAATGAGATAAAGGTAATTGTTGTTCCGAATTATGAGAGTACGATAGATTTTCACACAAGACGGTATTTAAGTGCAGATAAATTTCACTGGCAGGGACGGTCGATTATTCGAAATTTGAAATATAAGGCCTTTCAGAAGGGGATAGTGGTAACTGCAATTCGCCCCTATCATATTGCAGATTCCTGCAGTGAATGTGGAGAGAAGATTCAAAGGTATAATCAGGGGCATAAGGCAAGCCGCAATTATTATGGTGGTCGGCTTTATCACTGTCCAAATGGACATAAAGGAAATTCTGCATTTAATACAGCAAAAAATATTGGACGATATTTCCTCAAACGTTTTTCAAATGAATGAGTGCAAATATAGAAAATGCTGGAAACAGCAAAAAAGTAGAAATGAAAAGGAATATTTCCTTGCATCTTTGCTTTGGGTACAGCACCACCCGTTCCTGCTTCTGGAATTTTGAAAAAAAGATAGGATGCACGAATAAAGAAAAGCCGGTCTGTACAGGTTTCGTTGTGCTGAGAGGTATAAGATTAAAAAACAAAGAAAATGAGAAGTAAGAATATGCAAGAAGTACTGATATCAGTTATTATACCGACATATAATTGTGGATGCTATATTGAGCAGGCGATTGAATCTGTATTACAGCAGTCAGTGAAAGCAGAAATTATTGTTGTAGATGATGCTTCATCAGATAATACAGAGAAAAAAGTAAGTAAGTACAGAGAAAAGGGGAATGTGTATTATATTAAAAATGAAAAAAGGCAGGGAGTCAGTAAATCTAGAAATCGGGGAATTGCAATGGCAAAGGGAAATTACATTGCTTTTTTGGATGCAGATGATTGGTGGGATTTTTGTAAACTTCAGAGGCAACTAGACTGTATCTGTAAAAATAGATGTATTCTTTGTTATACAGGAAGAGAACTCTATACGGAAAATGGAACTGCAATTGGAAAAAAGATTCCGGTAAAAGAAATGATTACCTATCGGGAGTTGCTTCATCACAATAGTATTGCCTGTTCTTCTGTATTATTGAGAGCAGATATTGCAAGAGAATTTCCGATGGAACATGATGAGGTACATGAAGATTATCTGACATGGCTTCGAATTCTTGCAAAGTATAAAAAGGCATGTGGGATCAATGAACCTCTTTTAAAAACTAGACTGACGGTTGGAGGAAAGTCAAGAAATAAATGGAAAACCGTTCCAATGACATATGGTGTATTCCGCTATTTGGGAATGGGAAAATTAAGATCGGTTTATTATATGGGGAATCATGTAGTACGAAGTTGGATGAAGTATTTATTATAAATATTTAGATGAGGTATTGTTAAAAGTTATCAGCAAAGAGAAAAAGAAAATGCGAAGAGGTCTGACGCAAAATGGAAATAAGGATTTTACAAATACTAGATACTTTGAATAAGGGAAGTGGTGTAGCATCGGTGGTATTAAGCTACTATTATGGGATAAAAGAACTGCAGGAAAATAAAAATCAATTTTGTAAAAATCAATTCCAGTTTGATTTTATGGTAAATGAAGAAGTAAAAGAACCGATAAAAAGTGAATTGAAAAAAAACGGTTCTAAAGTTTTTCTTATGCCTCCGCTGCAGACTCGGTATATCTTAGAATATCAAAAAAAATTAAAAAAATTTTTTAGGGATCATCCTGAATATCGAATTGTACATGGACATATGCCAAATGCGGCAGCTTTTTATCTTTTGGCTGCAAAGAGGGCAGGTGTGCCAGTAAGAATTTTGCACAGCCATAATTCTCAGGCAGCCGATCTCTGCTGGAAACGAATTCGAAACCGAATCTTGTCTAAATTTGCGATTTGCTGTGCCAATCAATATATGGCATGTGGAGAAAAAGCAGCAGAGTATCTCTATGGAAGCCGAAATTTCTGCCGAAAAACAAATGTTTCTGTGTATTTGATGAATAATATTGTAGATAGAAAGCGTTTTCGGTATCAGGAGGAAATTCGGCAGGCGGTCAGGAAATCCATTCAGGCGGAGGATAAATTGGTAGTCGGACATGTCGGGCGTTTTTGTTATCAAAAAAATCAGAAATTTCTGATTCGACTGTTTGCAGAACTATATAAAAGAGAAAAAAATATTTGTTTTCTTTTGTTAGGAGAAGGGGAGGATCGGAAAGAGATAGAAGCAATGATAGAAAACTATCATCTGCAAAGTGCAGTAAAACTATTGGGTATTGTTTCCAATGTAGAAGATTATATGCAGGCAATGGATGTATTTTTGCTGCCTTCCAGATATGAGGGTGTTCCGGTAGTTGTTTTAGAGGCACAGGCAGCAGGGCTTCCCTGTGTGATTTCATCGCAGGTGACAGAAGAAGTAAAGACAGAATATACCAGTTATATCGGTTTGGATCAGACACTGGAAGTATGGAGTGATGCCGTGCTGCACTGGAAAGGAGCAGGAAGATGCGGTTATCTGCCGGAGCGGTTTCATGGTACAAAGGAAGTGAAGCGGTTATTAAAACAGTATAGAAGGTATTGGATGGGGCATAAAAAAGATGAAAAAAGTCCTGATATTGATGTCAACCTATAATGGAGAAAAATATATAAGAGAACAGTTAGACAGTATACAAAAGCAAAGTTATCCCAATTTTTCGCTGCTGATAAGAGATGACGGCTCTACAGATGCAACAGTAGCAATTATTAGAGAATATCAGAAAAAGTATTCCAATATTAGATTGATAACAGGAAAAAATCTTGGAGTCTGCAGCAGTTTTTTTACACTGTGTCAGAAGGCAGATGGGCAGGCGGAGTATTATGCATTAGCTGATCAGGACGACTACTGGCTTCCAGATAAGATTTTGGCTGCTGTTCAAAGAATGGAAAGAGAAATACAAAAAGAAAAGAAAACGGTTTCTATTTTATATGCAGGAAATAAGACATTGGTGGATGAACGGCTTTTGCCGATTCATTCGGAGATAAAATATAGTCCAAATCAGATTCCGTCTTTTGGCAATGCACTGGTGGAAAATATCTGCACTGGATGTACTTGTGTGATGAATCAGGCACTGCTGACAAAATTGTGTTATTATATTCCGAATCAGGTGATTATGCATGACTGGTGGATGTATTTGCTTGCGGCTTCACTTGGAAAAGTGATTTATGACAGACACTCTTATCTTTTATATCGCCAGCATGGGGCAAATGTATATGGAACGATGATAAAAAAAAGGGCATTGTGGAAACATAGATGGAATGAACTGAAAAAAAAACGAGGACGGGTATATCGGCAGATTGAAACGTTAAAGAGGACTGTTCCTCTCTCTTTAGAACAGAAGGAGATGGCAGATAAAGTATTACATTCACAAAAAAGTATTGCGGGAAAGTGGAAATTGTTAAGAGATAAAAGGATTGGCAGGCAGGGGAAGGGGCAGAGAATGGTTTATATGGGATTGGTATTATTAGGAAAGTTGTAGGCAGAAAAATGAAAGAGTATCCATTAGTTTCGATTATAGTAAGGACATGTGGCAGACCCAAAGTACTAAAAAGGGCATTAGAAAGTATTGTAAATCAGGATTATAAAGAGATAGAAATTGTGGTGATTGAAGATGGATCAAATGTTTCTGAGGAAATGCTGAAACAGACATATGGAGATATCAATTATCAGTATTTTCATACAGAAAGTAAAAAGGGAAGAGGGGTTGCCGGAAATATAGGATTAGAAAAATCAAAGGGAGTATATCTAAATTTTTTAGATGATGATGACAGACTGCTTCCCAATCATATCCGTACTTTAGTGGAAGCGGCAGTAAATGAAAATAGGCTGGCAGCTTATTCGATTGCGAAAGAGTACCAGACTGCAGAAGATGGGTTTTATCAAGTAAAGAGAAAATTGGTTCGATATAAGCAGCCATTTAATAAATTGCTGTTATGTTATATGAATTATATACCAATTCAAAGTATTTTATTTCATCGCACCCTTTTTGAACAGTATGGCGGTTTTGATGAAAAATTAGAATTTTTAGAAGACTGGGATTTATGGGTACGCTATGCAATGGGATGTGATTTTAAATTTGTTCCGAAAATAACTTCTGTTTATTATACACCTTATAAAAGTAAAAAAAAGAAAATAAGGGATAGAGAGATGAAAAAGGCAGAGGAAGTGATAAAGAGTAAATTTAAAACATATTCTATGAATTTTAATGCGGCACAGATCAATCAAGAGATGGATTATATTTTGAATATATTAAATAAAAAGGGATTTCTTTTCTATATGAAGAAAGTACGCAATTTTTTCTTATATCATGATATGTAAAGGTTAAGGAGCAAAACAGAATTAAGATGAAAAGAAAAATAAATGATCTGGTATTTATATGGCAGTTTGCACTGGATGACTTTAAGGGCAAATATGCAGGTTCTGCTTTAGGAATTACATGGGCTTTTTTACAGCCTATTATTACGATTGTCTTGTATTGGTTTGTATTTCAGTTAGGGTTTAAGTCACAGCCAGTAGAGAATTTTCCATTTATATTATGGCTGCTGCCGGGACTAGTGCCTTGGTTTTTTCTAAGTGATGCAATCTGTAATGCAACTTCTAGTTTAGTAGAATACAGTTATTTGGTAAAAAAAGTATTGTTTCATATCAATATTTTACCAATTACAAAGATCGTATCTATGTTGATGGTGCAGGGTGTTTTAATTATTTTTACGATTATTTTATATACCTTATGGGGTTATCCTTTAGGCAGCAGTTTATTTTATTTAATCGTTTATATTATTTATATGACAATTTTAGCAGCAGGTGTTTCCTATCTTACGGCAACATTGTATGTGTTTTTTAAAGATACGATGCAGATTGTATCAATTATACTGCAGGTATTTTTCTGGCTGACCCCGATTGTCTGGGAATTTAATATGATGTCGGAAGGAGTAAGAAAAATATTGATGTTAAATCCTGTATATTACATAGTTCAGGGATATAGGGACGTATTTGTATATAGGAATTTGACAATAGACAGTATAGGGATGACGGTTTACTATTGGGCAGCAGCGATTTTGATATTAGGATTTGGAGTGTCATTGTTTAATAGATGCAAGGATCATTTTGCAGATGTACTGTAGAGGTAAAAATGGAAGAAAATGAGAGTATTATTCAAATTAAAGATATTACAAAAAAATATAACTTATATGCAAAGCCGCAGGATCGCTTTCGAGAGGCGGCAGGAATCAGAAGAAGGAATCTGCATAAAGATTTTTATGCATTAAATCATATTAGTTTTGATGTAAAACGTGGGGAAACCGTTGGAATTATCGGTACAAATGGTTCAGGAAAATCTACACTGTTAAAAATTATTACAGGTATTTTAAAACCATCCGAAGGGAAGGTAACTGTAAATGGAAAAGTGTCTGCTTTATTGGAATTGGGAGCGGGATTTAATCAGGAATATACAGGAATAGAAAATATTTATTTAAACGGCAGAATGATGGGATATACAAAAAAGGAAATGGAAAGCAGAATGGAAGAGATTATTGAATTTGCGGATATTGGTGAGTTTATTTCCCAGCCGGTAAAGACCTATTCTAGCGGCATGTTTGCAAGACTGGCTTTTGCTGTTGCGATTAATGTAGAACCAGATATTCTGATTGTGGATGAAGCACTTAGTGTGGGAGATTTATTTTTTCAAAATAAGTGTTTTCGAAAATTTGAAGATTTAAAGAAAAAAAATGTTACGATACTGTTTGTTTCTCATGATATTTCCAGTATACGGCAGATGTGTTCTAGAGTACTTTGGATTGAAAAAGGAGTACAGAAGATTTTTTCGCAGGCAAATCTGGTATGTGATATGTACATGGATGAAAAAAGAATGACCATGAATCAAAATGCAATAAAATCCGACAGCAAAAATAAGATTGCAGTAGAAAAGATAGAACAAAGAAAAAAATATCCTCTGATTAAAAATATAAATGACAGATTTGGCAGCAATAAAGTAAAGATTATCTCTGCATTTTTTACAAATGCAGAAAATCAAATAGAAACGACTTTAACAGTAGACCAATATTATCAGGCACATGTGGCATTTGAAGTTTACGAAGATATGAAAAGTTTAATTGTGGGATTTGTTCTGGAAAATAATAAGGGTCTTCCACTGTTTGATATTAATAATTATATCAATCAGCAGGAAACGATTGATGCAGAGGCAGGAAATACTGTTGAAATTGTATACAGTTTTAAAATGCCCCGTATTCTCAAAGATGTTTATCTGGTTTCGGCTGCCGTAGCACAGGGAACACAGGAATCACATGAAATTTTGACATGGCTTCATGGCATTATGGAATTAGAAGTAGTCAATATGGGATATAATTCTTCCTATATCGAGATTCCGGCTAATATTAAAGTTTTTTCAAATGACAGCAGAAATATAGAATTGTATTAAAAGGAGAAAACCATGAATAAGGCAACACTGCAGATTCAGTCTGTTATTTATAAAAATAAAAAGGAATCCTTATTAAAGGCAATGGAGGGTATTGACAGGGCGGTATCGGTTTGTAAAAAAAGGGGAATTTTGCTGGAAGCAGATTTGTACTATGGAGATGCTTCTCCTGAAGCAATACTGACAAAAGAAGAGATAGAACAAATAAGAAAATCGTTTTCCAATTTGGTTTTTCACTATGATATTTTTGGGTTTAACTCTGGGACGGCAAGGGGTCATAATCGCTTAGGAAAAGATTGTCATACCGATTTTATGATGATTATGAATCCAGATGTAATTTTGGAAAGTACTTGTCTTTGGGAATTGTTAAGTAAGCTTAATGGTTCTGATATTGGATTGGTAGAAGCAAGACAGACACCGTTGGAATTGGCAAAAGTATATGATATGGATACATTGGAAACGGAATGGGCGTCTACTGCATGTGCGATGTTTCGAACGGAGATTTTTCATAAATTAAACGGATTTGACTATGAAACTTTTTTTATGTATTGCGATGATTTGGATTTTTCTTGGAGGCTGCGTTTAGAGGGATATAAGATATTATATAATCCTAATGCAGTTGTATATCATGCAAAATCATTAAGCAATGAGGGGGCGTGGAAACCTACATCGGCTGAGATTTATTATTCAGCAGAAGCTGCTATTTTAATGGCACATAAATATTCTAATCCAAAAAGAGTAGAAAAATTGCTGAAACAATTTGATCGGATTGGCGGAGAGGATGAAAAAAGAGCAGCAAACGAATATAGAAAACGAAGGGAAAACGGGAAATTGCCAGTACCGATTGATGAAGAACATAAAGTATCTAAATTTATAGGAGATAATTATTCCCTGATGAGATTTTCCTATCATAAATAGAGAGAATAAGGAGAAGTAATGGAAGAGAATAAATTCAAACAGGAATTGGAACGGCTGATGGAGATTTCAGATGTCATTAATGAAAATACAGAACTTTTTCAATATATTAAACAGGTAAATAATTTAATGTATTCCGATGGAGCAAAAAAGGGATGTTATAAAAAGTATCAGCCGATTTTATCAAAAAAGAAAAAAGAAAACAAAGTATTTTTATCGGTTATTCTTCGAAGTCAAGGAAATCGTCCGATGGGATTAAGGGAATCTTTGCTGTGTTTAAGGGCACAGACCAATCAGGATTTTGAAATAATATTAATCGGTCATAAGGCACAGGAGAGCGGAAAAAAATGTATTCGTGAAGTAATAGAAGAACAGCCAAAAGAGTTTCAGGCAAAAATAAATTATATAGAACTAGATGAGGGAAGCAGAACAACTCCGATTAATGTAGGATTTGCAAATGCATCAGGGAAATATATTGCAATCTATGATGATGATGATTTGCTGTTTGATGACTGGGTGGAAAAATTTTATCAGGCATCTTTAAAAAATAACGGAAAAATCCTTCATGCATTTGCTCTTGCTCAAAAATGGAAGGAATTTCAAATACCAAATTCCACAGAAATATCTGAAAAGGGATATGCTGCAATGGAAGCTCCTACTGATCAATTCTGTGTAAAATTTGATTATTGGTCGCAGTTAGTAGTAAATAAATGTCCTTTGATGAGCTTGGCGTTTCCTTCCTATTTGTTTCAGCGGATGGGAATGATATTTAATGAAGAATTAAATGTAACAGAAGATTGGGAATACTTTATGAGAGTTGCTGAAATTGCAGGAGTAGCGGATATAAAAAGTGCAACCAGTATCTATCGATTATGGATAAATGCGGAAAATTCGTCCACACTTCATAATCAAAATGTATGGAGTGATACTTATAAGAAAGTGCAGGCAAGTATTGATTCTAGATGGCTGTTAATACCACGTGGGTATGCAAAACATATTATGATTTTGATTCAGAAAGAAAATCAAAGTCGTATGGGACTGCCTCTTGGATTTCCAAGGATGCAGGGAATTTTATATTATGGAAAAGAAGAACATTTTTCGGATGAAAGAATGATAGCTGCAGATAATAGAGTAGAGATTCCAAGATTTGAAATGAGTTTTGAAGTTCCTAGGGAAAAAGGAAATTTAAGGTATTTTCGCTTTGATCCATGTGAATTTGGTGGAATGATCGTACAGAATATTAAAATTTTAATTACTACAGAAAACGGTGCAAAAATAGAAGTGAAAGATTCTGAGTGCAGACATAATGGAATACAGTGTGAAGAAGGGGTTTATTTTATGCATTATGATCCACAGATTATTTGGACTTATAGGGAAAAAGAAAGAATTGCATCGGTTGTGATAAGCGGAAGTGTATGCATGGAAATTCCAGAGGTGTTAGTACAAAAATCAATAAAAATGAACAGCTTATCCGGGAAGATCAGCAGAAAGGCAGTAAAAATATGTAATCGAATCAGAAAAAAAGAATAGGAGAAAAGGAATTGTTTTGAAATAAAGGAGAATGATATGGAATATGGAAATGCTTCTGTCAATCATTTGGTATGGAGAAAAAGTGAAAATAAATACCATAAAGAAGAAGAGATTACTTTAGATAATCCAAATGTGAATATTTCTATTCTGGGAAAAGAAATTCAGCCCGGCAGTATGGTATTAGATGTAGGGTGTGGAGAAGGAAAATTGGCAAAAATTTTACAGGATAGAAAATGTTCATTATATGGAATTGAGATAGACGAAGAAGCGATTCGATATGCCCAAGAGAAAAAGCGATATTTGGATATTTATCATTTTAATATTGAGTATCCTCAAAGTGATGCAATAGAGTATAAAAGGTTTCAAGAAAAAAAACTTCAGTTTGACTATATTGTAATAGCAGATATTTTAGAACATACAATCAATCCGACACAGGTTTTAATTGAAATTTCTCAGTATTTAAAACCAAAGGGAAAAATATTGGTTAGTGTTCCAAATATCAATAATGCAGATATTATTTTAAATCTGCTTCGAGGCAGATTTAACTATATGGAAGCAGGAATATTAGATAACACCCATACAAAGTATTTTACAAAAATATCTTTTGTAGAATGGATTGATGAAGCAAACGGGCTTTTTAAGGATTTTTGGTATGATTGTCAGTATTTAGGCGGTGTATATGGTTTAACAGAATATATGGAAAAGATAAAGAAAGAAAAACCATTTCTTTTTCAATTTATGGAGTTAAATCCAGAATACAGCATTATTCAAAATTTATTTGTTCTGCATAAAAAAGATAAAAAAGAAACAGGTCAGTACTTGGATGCTTTATTAAAAGAAAAAAGAGTGGATTTAGGAGAAATATTGTCAGAGTATTTGGAACATGGAATAAAAGAAAAATTTTTAACTCGTATGCGTGGAATTAAAATGCTTTCCAATGAAAGAAGCATTATGGAAGAAAAAGTAGAAAGTGCGCAGAGGGGTTGGGAGGAATGTGATAAAAAGTTATCGGATTCTTTTTTGCAGATACAGCAGTTAAATAAACAGGCAGAAAAACTGCTCTCTGATAATTTAGAATTGAAGGAGGAAGAAAAAGTTTTAGAAAAGAAAATACAGGAAGTTTATCAAGGCTGGAAGCAGGCGGATGAACAATATCAAAAAGCTGTTTCCGATCATGCAAAAATGCAGGAAAAGGAAAAAGAGTTAGAAAAGAAGGTGCAGGAAGTCTATCAAGGCTGGAAAAAAGCAGATGAACGGTATCAGGAAGCAGTAGCTGATAATTTAAAATTGCGGGAGAGAGGAAAGGAATTAGAACAAAAGATACAGGAAGTTTATGAAGGCTGGAAAAAAGCAGATGAACAGTATCAGAAGGCAGTGGCGGATCATTTAAAAATGCAGGAGAAGGAAAAAGAGTTAGAAAAAAAGGTAGAAGAAGTTTTAGAAGGCTGGAAAAAGGCGGATGAAAAATATCAGGAAGCGGCTGCAGAAAATCTGAAAATGCAGGAAAAGGAAAAAGAGTGGGAGAAAAAGGTACAGGAAGTTTACGAGGGCTGGAAAAAAGCGGATGAAAAATATCAGGAGGCAGTGGCAGATAATTTAGAAATAAAAAATAGAGAGAAGGTATTAGAAGAGAAGGTTCAGGAGGCTTACGAAGGCTGGAAGAGAGCAGATGAAAAGTATCAGGAAGAGATTGCAGAGAATTTAAAACAGAAAGAACGAGAACAAGTATTAGAAAAGAAGATACAAGAAACCTTGGAGGGCTGGAAAAAAGCGAATGAAAAATATCAGGAAGCCATGGAAGGATGGAGAGAGGCAGATCAGAAGTATCAGGAACTATATATGAAAGAATAAATAAAAAGTTGGATATGTAATAAAGAAAGGAATAACAATGAAAGTAATAGTAACAGGTGCTGCCGGTTATATTGGAAGACATGTAGTAAAGGAATTATTAAATAGAGGACATGAAGTGACAGCTATAGATTTGCATTTTCAGGAAGTAGATGAAAGAGCAAAAATGTTAGATACCAATATTTTTTCAGGGGATAAAAGGATTTTTGAGGAATTGGGAAGCCCGGATCTATGTATTCATATGGCATGGAGAGATGGATTTGTTCATAATTCAACCATTCATATGGAGAGTTTGTCCAATCATTTTATATTTTTAAAAAATATGATTGATAAAGGATGCAAAAGAATTGCTATTATGGGTAGTATGCATGAAGTGGGATATTGGGAAGGGGTCATTACTGCAGATACACCATGTAAGCCATTATCACAGTATGGAATTTCTAAAAATGCATTAAGAGAAGCTATTTTACAGTATGCAAAAGATAAAGATACAAATATTTACTGGTTAAGAGGGTATTATGTAACAGGGGATGATGCGAGAAATTGCTCTATATTTGCAAAAATACTGCAGGCAGAGGAAGACGGAAAGGAAACTTTTCCATTTACGACAGGAAAAAATAAATATGATTTTATTGATATAAAAGATCTGGCAGCACAAATTGTAGCTGCAAGTACGCAGGATCACTATACAGGAGTAATTAATGTTTGTACAGGGAAGGCAATTTCTTTAAAAGATAAGGTGGAATCGTTTATACAGGAAAATCATTTAAAGATAAAGTTAAATTATGGAGCATTTCCAGACAGAGCATATGATTCTCCGATTATTTATGGAGATAATACAATAATTGAAAGTATTATGAACAGTTAGAGGAAGCTGTTTAGAAAGGATTCTTATGATTGATTTGGTTTATGTAACTTATAATTCGGAAAAGTGGATTGAAAATTGTATCAAGTCTATTGTAAAAAGCGATTATGATAAGAAAGAAATACACATCGTTATTGTAGATAATGCGTCGATAGATAAAACCAGATCGATTTTAGAAGAAATGAAGAGGAGATATGAGAATCTTTTTGGAGAAATAGAAATCGTTCAAAATGTAAAAAATGAAGGCTTTGGCAGGGCAAATAATATCGGATTTAAAAGATGTGTATCCGATATTGTATGTTTTATTAATATTGATACCGAACTAGCAGAAGATGCTTTTAAACAACTAGAACAGGAAATAGCGGATTCTGATGAAAAAACAGCATTATGGGAATTTAGGCAATATCCGTTTGAACATCCTAAAATATACGATCCGCTGACAGGAGAAACGGGATGGGCAAGTGGTGCTGCATTTGCAGTAAGAAGGAAAGTTTTTGAAGAGGTAAACGGGTTTGATGAAAGAATATTTTTATATGTAGAAGATGTGGATTTAAGCTGGAGGATTCGCTGGGCAGGATATCGGCTAAAGTATGTGCCAAATGTTAAAATAATTCATTATTCCTATGAAAATGGTGTAACATTAAAAATGGATCAATATGTGTATGGAGTCATCAATAATATATTGCTTCGTTATCGTTATGGAACATTTCGGGATATTTGTTGGGGACATCTGATATTTTTTCGGGAGATACTGCATCAGGAAGTAATGGCTGGAGCAAAGAAAAAGCTGGTATTAGAATATATTAGGCATTATAAAAAGATATTCCATTTTTTTCAGCATGGGAAGTATAAGAAAAATAGAGGAGAGTTTTTCCCTTCTTTTATTCATACAGATTATAGCATCAATCGGCAGGGAGCGTTTTATAAAAGCAGTATGTTTGACAGCTCTAGTGATTTTGATAAAAAGCCGCTTGTATCTATTCTTGTCCGTACTTGTCAAAGACCGGAGGTGCTTCGGGAAAGTTTACTTTCGATACAAAAACAAACTTATAAAAATTTGGAAGTGATTGTAGTAGAAGATGGGGAAAATTGTGCAGAGGAAATGATTCGAACAGAATTTTCAAAACTGAAAATTCATTATTTGGCAACTGGTACAAAAGTGGGGAGATCAAAAGCAGGAAATATTGCAATGCAGAAAGCATCGGGAAAATATTTAAATTTTTTAGATGATGATGATTTATTTTTTGCAGATCATGTAGAAGTATTGGCAGCGGCATTAGAACATTCGGAAAAAAAGGCAGCTTATGCAATCGGATTGGAAACTTCGATTGTAGTAGAAAGTAAAAAGCCTTATCAATATCAGATAAAGACAAGCCGAACTGCCTATCAGCAGGGGTTTGACCGGGTGATGCTTTGTCATCATAATTATATACCGATTCAATGTATGATGTTTCAAAAAGAGTTATTTTTATCTTATGGAGGGCTGGATGAAAGCGTAGATGCATTGGAGGATTGGGATTTATGGGTAAGGTATTCTATGTATACTGATTTTATTTTTGTAGAAAAAACGACTTCTGTCTATCGAGTGCCTTATGAAAAAAGCATTAGTCAAATCAGACAGAAACAGTTAGATGATGCCTTGGCAGGAATGAGAGAAAAACATAAAAGTTATAAACAATTAATAGATGTAAAAACAATAGCAGAGTTATATGAAAAAACGATAATGTAAGAATGGAATGGATTAGGAGAAATCGGAAAAGATGTAAGAATGGTTAGATAACACTGGTATTAATAAATGGATATAGTGGGGAGGAAAAAATGTTTTATTTATTAACGGCAGCTATATTGATTATTATATTTTTAATTTTTCCAAAGGAGGATAAAAGACAAAATTTTTTGGTATGGCTTCCCATAACAATTATTTCTTATGAAGTATTGTGTTGTTTCACCACAGGGATTATGACAATACTGCATATAAATGCTAATATTTATACAGTAGCTGTATGCAATATACTGCTGTCATTCGTATTACTTGGAAATATTATAAAAAAGAAAAATATTCAAAAGTATTATGTAAAAACAGAGGATATTATTTTTATTGCAGCTTATTCAGGGATAGTTCTTTTTATTTGGTTAAAAAGATATACACCGGATTTGCTATTGAGATTTGAAACTAGCGATCCGGGGACACATTTGAAAATAGCTATGGATTTTATAAATAATCAAGAAGTGGATGGAATGTATACAGGGCAGGTTACGAATGGATTATTTATTCAAAGTTTATTGAAATTTAATTATGGAACTTCTATTTATAAGTCATTTTTATTAAAATATGGGATTAATTTTCTGTTATCTGGATGGATATTTTATGCTGCCATGATAAAATATGCGAATAAAATTTTTGAAAAAGTATTAATTTATTGTGTAACAATTCTTTATATATTAGGTTATCCATATAGCGACATGATATTTGGATTTGTTTATTTACAGTTGACTATTACTATTGTTATATATCTTTTAAGTATTGTAAATTTTTTTGTAGAAGGAAATGAAAATAATAGAAAAATATATAAAGCATTATTAATGTTAGGCTGTTTAGGTGTAGGCATAGGATATACATTATTTGCTCCCATTATATTTTTTGCTATTTTAATATGTATTATGTTTTGTGCACATAAAGAGGGATGGTTATTACAAAATGAAAAAAAATTTTTCTCTATAAAATTTATTAAAACTGGTTTACAAATTTTTTTAATTCCTACTTTATTAATACTTTGGTTTTTGATATTTGCTCCTATGTTAAATGATAGTTTTGTTAATTATGGATTGGCATTAACCAGTGAAGGATATATATATAGAAATTTATATTCTGATTTTTTGTTATATATTATTATTGCAGTTTATGGAGTTATTATATCTTTAAAAGAAAAAGAAAACTATTTTTTATCTAGTTCTTTTATATTAGGGGTTTGTTATTATATTATATTTTTCTTCAGAATGATTACTCAAAAAGTTTCTACTTATTATTTTTATAAAATTAATTATTTACTTTGGTTTGTGATTTTGGCGTGTTTTGTTATTGGATTGATTACTATATATAGAAAAGAAAAAGCACTATTTAAGAGCTATATAATAGGAATGATAATATTATTTTCTATTTATTTTTCTGGATTTGAGAATAAGGTGCAACAACAAAATATAAATTATATTCCCTTTAGTGATGCAGGTTCTTTTTTTCATATTTTTTCTGTGAATAAAATATTAGATGAAAGACAATCGGAGATAAGTCAACAATTAGTTGAAGTTTGCAATGAGATAAATAGTTTAAAGGAAGAGGATAACGTGGATTTTATAGGGGATTGGTTAAACTTTTTTTGGTATGAGGCTTTAACAAATCAAAGGTTTGAAGGATGGTATGTACATGAGAGTACTGAAAATAAAGTCAGGAATTTTCTTGAGGGGAATACAGCGAAATATATAGTAGTTTTGAAAGAAAGTCAGGAATATTTGGAATATATATATTTATTTGATGAAATGAAATTAATTTATGAAAATGAATATGCATTTATTGCAATGTCTGAATAAGTAAGAAGGGGGAGTTTGATTTGAAGGCATTAGTGATTATTCCTGCTTATAATGAAGCAGAGAATATTGAAAAAGTGGTTAAAAATTTGGAAAAAAGTGTTCCTCAGATGGATTATTTGATTATTAATGATTGTTCCAAAGATAATACCGTTCTGTTATGTAAAAAAAATCATTATAATTTTTTATCACTTCCTATCAATTTAGGGATAGGAGGTGGAGTGCAGGCGGGTTATAAGTATGCATTAGAATATGGTTATGAAATAGCGATTCAACATGATGGGGATGGGCAGCATGACCCAGAATACATAGAGAACGTTATTCAGCCGATTCTAAATGGACAAGCTGATATTACGATTGGTTCAAGATTTCTTGAAAAAGAGGGGTTTCAGTCATCAGTAACAAGAAGAGCAGGGATTAAATTTTTAAGTAAATTAATTCAGGTTTGCTGTGGAGCAAGTGTGCAGGATGTCACAAGTGGATTTCGTGCAGTAAATCGAAAGTATATTGAATTTTATGCAGCCGATTACCCATCAGATTATCCCGAGCCAGAAGCGATTGTAACAGCAAAGTTAGATGGGGCTAGAATACAGGAGATACCAGTGATTATGCGTGAAAGACAAAATGGCGTCAGTTCGATCAATTTAAAACGATCCATTTATTATATGATAAAAGTTTCGATTGCGATTTTGATTTGCCGTTTAACCAACAGGAGGAAATAAAGATGTCCCTGCATTTAAGAATATTATTAGGACTTATTGTTGTGGCTTATTTTTGGCTTATTTTGTACTTTATTAAGAAAAAGATGTTGGCATTAAAATACATTTTATTATGGTTGTTCTCTGGTTTGGTAATGGGAATTTTAGTATTGTTTCCTCAGCTTTTAGAGATATTCGTAAAATTAGTAGGAATTGAAACACCAATGTATGGTTTATTTTTAGTAGGAATCTTTTTTATTTTATTGATTTTAATGTCATTAACAGCGATTGTTTCGAAGCAGACAGAAAGAATTAAAAATTTAGCCCAGAATCATGCTATGTTGGAAAAAAGGCTAAGGGAATTGGAGAAGTAATAAATGAAGTATGGATTATGTGTATTATATTTGTTTTTTTCTATATTGGGTTTAACTTTTATGAAATGCGGAAGTATGGAAAGCAGAAAAGTAATTTTTCAAATTTTACAAGTGAAGGTTACCTTGTTTTCTTTGATGGGATATTTTTTTTATATGATTAGCTTTTTACTTTATACATTTGTTATTACGAAGTTTGATTTGAGTTATATTATTCCACTCTTAGGTGGTGTGATTAATATTTTAATTTTTGTAATAGGAATCGGAGTTTTTCATGAAAAGTTTACAGTGTATTCTATAATTGGCTGTTTTTGCATTGTAATCGGTATTTTGTTTATGAATATGAAGTAAAAGTAGGATGTAACAAAATTGTACAAGAAAAGGAGAATGTAGGAGAAAATTATGATAATAAAATGATTAGTAATATTGATTTGGAAAAATGAATGATATAAATAATTTGCGAAAGGATATAATAAAATGAAGAAAACAGCGTTAATAACAGGTATTACTGGACAGGATGGTTCTTATCTTTCAGAATTTCTTTTAGAAAAAGGATATGAAGTACATGGTATAGTAAGGCGTTCTTCTGTAGAAAAACATGATAGAATAGAACATTTAAAGGATATGAAAAATTTTTATTTACATTATGGAGATTTGACTGATTCGATAAGTCTTGTAAAAATTGTAAATAAAGTAAAACCAGATGAATTATATAATCTAGCGGCACAGAGTCATGTGAAGGTTTCATTTGAAGTACCAGAATATACTGCAGATGCGGATGCTGTTGGGACACTTAGACTGTTAGAAGCAATTAGAATGAGTGGACTTGAAAAAACTTGTCGTTTTTATCAGGCATCAACGTCTGAACTTTTTGGTAAGGTTCAAGAGATACCACAAAAAGAAACGACTCCATTTTATCCTTATTCACCATATGCTGCTGCCAAACAGTACGCCTTTTGGATTGTAAGGAATTATCGTGAGGCATATGGTATTTTTGCAGTAAATGGTATTTTATTTAATCACGAATCAGAGAGAAGAGGAGAAACTTTTGTTACTAGAAAAATAACGCTTGCAGCAGCGAATATTTTTATTGGAAAACAGGAAAAATTATATCTTGGTAATTTAGATGCTCTTCGAGATTGGGGTTATACAAAAGATTATGTAGAGTGTATGTGGTTACTTCTTCAAAACAATGTAGCAGAAGATTTTGTGATTGCTACTGGGGAACAACATTCTGTGCGTGAATTTTGTACGTTGGCGTTTCATTATGTGGGTATTGAGTTGGAATGGTATGGAAGTGGAATCGAGGAAAAAGGAAGGGATAAAAGGACAGGAAGGGTTCTTGTAGAAGTTTCTCCAGAATTTTTTCGTCCAACGGATGTTGTTACCTTATTGGGCGATCCTACAAAAGCAAAAGAAAAGCTTGGATGGAATCCTAGAAAAACTTCTTTTAAGGAATTAGTGAAAATTATGGTAGAACACGATTTACAATTTGTGAAAAAGGAGATTTAAGTATGCAGTACAAATTATGTGATGATACATGGGATAAAGCAGAAATTAATGCAATAAATAGAGTGATTCAATCCAATCGATTTTCTATGGGAGAGGAAGTTAAAAATTTTGAAAAAGAGTTTGCAAAGAAATTTCATGTAGCATATGCAGTAATGGTTAGTTCTGGATCAGCAGCCAATCTGCTTGCCGTGGCTTCTCTTGTATATTCAGGAAAATTAAAGAAGGGGGATGAAGTTTTAGTTCCTGCAGTTTCATGGAGTACCACCTATTATCCTTTGTATCAGATGGGGTTAAAAATTCGTTTTTTGGATATTGATAGGAATACTTTAAATATTGCAGCAGATAAAATTGAGGAAGCCATTACTCCTGATACAAAAATGATATTTGCAGTAAATTTATTGGGAAATCCGAATGAATTTCATCTGATTCTGGAAATTTGTCAAAAAAATAATATTTTATTGATAGAAGATAATTGTGAATCTTTAGGCGGTGAATATCAAGGAAAAAAATTGGGAACATTCGGATTATTGGGTACGTATTCCACCTTTTATTCTCATCATTTATGTACGATGGAAGGAGGACTTGTTGTTACGAATGATGAAGAATTGTATCATTATATGCTTGTGATTCGTGCACATGGATGGACAAGGAATCTTCCAAAAGAAAGCCGCATTTATGTGAAAAGTGAAAATAGTTTTTATGAAAGTTATAATTTTATTCTGCCGGGATTTAATTTAAGACCAATAGAAATGGAAGGTGCAGTTGGTACAGAGCAATTAAAAAAGATGGATCATATTATTGATGTAAGGCGAATCAATGCAAAGTATTTTGTAGAAAAAATGGCTGGATTAGAAGATGTTTGTATTCAAAAGGAAATCGAAAGCAGTTCATGGTTTGGATTTGCCATTATTTTAGAAGGAAGATATAGAGGAAAGAGAGATCGCATTGTAAAAGAACTGGATGAATTGGGAATTGAAGTCAGACCAATTGTTGCGGGTAATTTTACTAGAAATAGAGTGATCGATTATATGGATTATAGCATATATGGAACATTGGAGAATGCAAATTTTATTCATGATAATGGATTTTTTATAGGAAATCACAGTAAAAAGGATTTTAATGGAATTGATTATTTTATCAGTTGTTTTCGAAAAATTCTTTTCGATATCTAAAAAATAAATCGTAACTATTTTTGAACGAAAGATAAATTATTCTTAAATTTATGCGATTTTTGAAATTTGTTTATTTATAGGATATAACAAATAATAATATTATGGAGGAAAACTATGTTAAAAGTTTCAGTTATAACCGTTACGTATAATGAGGTTGAGAATTTAACCAAGACATTAAAAGCTTTATTGAAACAGGATTATAAAAATATTGAAAGTATTATTGTAGATGGTGGTTCTACAGATAATAGTGTAGAAGTCATTAAAGAATTTGAAAAAAAGTTTAAAGGAACAGTGAAATGGATCTCAGAAAAAGATCATGGCATGTTTGAAGCTGCAAATAAGGGAATTAAAATGGCAACAGGAGATATTATTGGTGGTTATTGGGATGTTTATGCGTCATCTGATGTGATTACAAAAATAGTTACAACGATTGAAAGAGATGGTACGGATGGCGTTCATGGAGATTTGCTTTATGTAGAGGGGAGTAAAATAAAACGTTATTGGAAAATGGGGGAAGGAAAAATACAAAATGGTTGGATGCCGGGCTATCCAACTTTATATTTAAAGAGAGAAGTTTATGAGAAATATGGATTATATAATGAAAAATTTAAATATTCGTGGGATTATGAGTTTATGGTAAGAATTTTGAATAAGGGGAAAGTAAAGTTGTCCTATATACCAGAGGTATTGATTTATATGTTTTATGGTGGTTCTAGTACAAGTGGATTTCGAGCATATAAAAATTCTATTCTGGATAGTATCAAGTCATTAAAAGAAAATCAGGTGAAATTTCCAAGAATTATTACATTCAAACGTTTTATAAGAACGGCTTTTCAATTTATCAATAATAGAAATATTTCGATAGACGTGAAAGAGAAAAAGGAAAAGAAAAGAGGATAGATTTTAGAAAATTGTACACTATTAAAATTGTATGAAGGAAAAAGAAATAGAAAAGAAGGATTGGGATTAAAAATTAGGAAGGAAAAAGAAGATGGAGAAGGATGCAAGGATTTGTATTATTGGTAACAAAGGGGCTTTGGGTCATGCAATTTTAGTACAATTAAAATTTTCTGGATATAAAAATATTATTTCCTGTGATTTACCAGATATAGATTGCACAAAACAGGAAAATGTAAGAAAATTTTTTGAAAAAAATCAGCCGGAATATGTGTTTTTTTTGGCGGCTATATCGGCTGGAATTGAATATAAGAGAAAATATCCAGTAGAAGTGATGCTTAAAAATCTTCAGATGGAAACAAATGTACTGCAATTTAGTCACGAATATCATTGTAAACGATTGCTAAATGTATGTAGTGCATTGCTTTATCCAAGTTCTGCGAAAATGCCGCTCGAAGAAAAAGATATAACATTTATAAATCTTAATGAAGTAGATACACCATATTCTTTAGCAAAAGCGGCAGGACTTCAACTATGTCAATATTATGCACATGAATATAGCGATGATTTTTTTACAGTAATTCCTTGTAATTTTTTTGGAGAATATTCCGTATTTGATGGAGAACAAGCAGGAGTTGTTCCGTCACTTATAAGAAAAATATATGAGGCAAAGATAAATCATATTCCAAACGTAGTTGTATGGGGGACTGGAAATGCTTGTAGAGAGTTTTTAAGTAGTAAAGATGTTGCAAATGCATGTATTTTTTTGATGAATTATCCACCTGAATATCCTGTTATCAATATTGGAAGGGGACATGAATTTACGATTCGAGAAACTGCAGAAATAATAAAAAAAGTAGTCGATTATAAGGGAGAACTTATTTTTGATGCAAGTAAACCAGAAGGGAAATTGCATATGCAATTAAATATAGAAAAGCTTTTTAAAATGGGATGGAAACCAGAAATGGATTTGGAACAGAGCATAATAAGTACATATCAGTGGTATTTAAGCAGATTTCAGAAGTTACCTTGATGTGTGTTATTGGAAAGATTATATTTGACATATAATTGGTATCTGGATTGTAAAAATATTAAATTTAATATTTAATGAAATAAGGTAAGTATAGGATAGTGAAAGGATAGAGATATGAATATTGTACTATTATCAGGAGGTTCTGGGAAGCGTTTATGGCCTTTATCAAATGATGTTCGTTCCAAACAATTTATTAAAATTTTTAAATCGAAAGGATCAGAATATGAATCTATGGTACAGCGTGTATATCATCAAATTAGAGAGGTGGATAAGGATGCAATGGTTACTATTGCGACATCAAAAGCACAGGTATCAGCGATACATAATCAACTAGGAGATCATGTTGGGATATGTGTGGAACCTTGTCGAAAAGATACTTTTCCTGCTATTGCATTAGTAACTTCCTATCTTCATGATATAAAAAATATGTCTGAAGAAGAGGTAGTGATTGTTTGTCCCGTCGATCCATACGTTGAAAATAATTATTTCGAAGAATTGAGAGAATTAGAGAAATTAGTTGAACGGGAAGATTCTAATCTTGTATTGATGGGGATAGAACCTACCTATCCAAGTGAGAAGTATGGTTATATTATTCCAATCGAAAAGGGAAAAGTAAGTCGAGTGACTGAATTTAAAGAAAAACCAGATGCTGTAAAAGCAGAAGAATATATTTCTCAGGGAGCTTTGTGGAATGGAGGTGTTTTTGCATATAAAATCGGTTATGTATTGAAAAAAGCGCATGAATTAATCGAATTTACGGATTATAATGATTTATATTCGAAATATGATACGTTAAATAAAATCAGTTTTGATTATGCAGTAGTAGAAAAAGAAGAAAAGATTCAAGTGATGCGTTTTATGGGACAGTGGAAAGATTTGGGGACATGGAATACCATAACGGAAGCTATGGAAGAAAAAATTGTTGGGAATGTTATGGTAAATGAAACATGCGAAAATGTTCATATAATAAATGAATTGGATATTCCTATGTTATGTATGGGTTTGCAAGATGTCGTAATTTCGGCAAGTCCAGATGGCATTTTAGTTTCCGATAAAGAGCAGTCTAGTTATATTAAACCTTATGTGGATCAAATCGATCAGCAAATTATGTTTGCCGAAAAATCATGGGGAATTTATCGTGTCCTTGATGTGGAGGAAGAAAGTTTGATAATTAAGGTAACTCTGAAGCCGGGAGAAAAAATGAATTATCATAGTCACAATAGAAGAGATGAAATTTGGGCGATTATCTCAGGAAAAGGCAGAACATTTGTAGATGGTATGGAACAGTCGGTTCAGGCAGGAGATGTAGTGACTATGCAGGCAGGAAGCCGTCATATGATTATTGCAGATACAGAATTAAAAGTGATTGAGGTGCAACTGGGAAGAGAAATTAGTATTTATGACAAGCAAAAATTTGTACCTGAAAAATAGTTCATTTAGGAACACATTCAAAGGTAATAGATATATTAAAAGATAAAAAAGAAAAGAGGATGACATGCCATGTAAAATTTCGTGCAGGAAAAGAGTTACTCCTGAGTACAAGTGGAGCAAAGGCATATCAACAATTCATACAAGAAGGAGTTCTTGTTTTAAAAGAAAATCATGTTCGATTTCCTAGAGTGGTGATATTAAAATGTATTTTAAAAACATTCATGCAGTTTATTAATTTAAATAAATTTTACAAGTAGGAAAAGTTATTTGTTTGATAAAGATTTTGTATAGGAGAGTCTAATAGTAAAGATTTGGAGGATTAGAAATGGCTAAAGATGAAAAAAGAAACTATGCTCTTGATCTACTAAGAATTTTTTGCTGTTATTGTGTAATAATGATTCATGTTAGCGGGCACTTGGATTTGAATGGAACACTTTGGAGGTTGGTACAAGGTATTGTAAGACCAGCACTATGGTGTTTTATCATACTTTCTGGATATTTTATTTTGCCTAATCCTATTACTGATTGGAAAAAATTTTATTTTAAACATTTATTACATCTTATCATACCATTAATGATTTATGTGTTTGTTTATCAATTATATTATAGTCAAGGAAAAAGTATATCTTTTTTGTCAGTTATAGCTGGTGATTCTATAGGACACTTGTGGTTTGTATATAGCTTAATTGTACTCTATTTAATAGCACCCTTTTTACAGAAATTATTAATGAATTTAAATAATATTCAGTTAAATGGATTATTGATATTGATGTTTTTTTGTGGACGTATTATAAAGATTTTAGCGGCATTGGGAATTCCAATTGGAATACCTGTAACAGTTATTGGTGATTGTACAATATTTTTCTTTATACTAGGATATAGGCTTTCTCGTATAGAGATAAATATAAGCTGTAATATTATAGTATTAATGATAGTAGTAAATATATTATATAGTGCTTATACATTTTCTAATCCGATTTTAGTAAATGGAGCAGCAGAATTAGCTTTAAGTATGATAATAGGAAGTGTTCTTTACTATTTGTTATTTTTAAAAATTTATAAAGGGAGGTATCCAATTTTTTCTAAAATAATTGCCTTTGTATCTATGAGAACTTATGGTATATATTTGATACACATGTTGATCTTTCAATATTTTACTACTAATGGAATCTTACTATTAGAGTCAAATCCTTATCAGAATATTTGGATACTTCCCTTAAAATGTTTGATTATTTTTTTATTAGGATTAATTTTTGCATCAATTATAGATTTATTGATTTGTAAACCATTAGAGAAATTTGGTAATTATATCTATAAAAAAGTTAGTTCTAATAAATTACATTTGTAAAAAGAGTAATTGGTAGAGAATTTTATTTAAATTTTTAAGAATCATATGGTAAAGTTATTATCAACTGTTTTAGAAAAAAGTATCGTACAGACTTTCTGATGTATCATGAACTTGACAAAAATATTACAAAGGAAAGTGACTCTGTACGATAAATTTATTATAAATTAAAAGATTATTTTAGAGTATTCAATAACTTTTTAATTTCTGATGCAGGCATTTCCATAATATCTTCAATATCAGAAATATTCAATCCTTTTTGATACATCCGTAGAATCATTTTTTCTCTTTCTTCATTTTTTCCCTTTTCGATGCCTTTTTTGATACCTTTTTCGATGCCTTGTTCAATGCCTTGTTCAATTCCTTTTTCTATATAAGAATCTAAAATCGTACACATAGAAATTTCCCCTTTCTGATTGTTTTGAATTATTTTTTCGATTGCTTCTCCATATCGTTTATCATTTGTAAAAGTTTCTAACAGAGTCATAAATGCCTCTACATGTTTGAGTTTTCGATCGGATGGTTGATAATTTTCATTGGTTTTTCCTACAAAAAAATCAGCTACTTCCCGAAAGTCACTGGTAAGGGATTCCCGTTCTTTTTTTCCTAAATGCGGAACATCAATCACATGAATTTTATAATCTTGTACAAAAGATTTTATTTCTTCTGGAATATCTAAGATTTCTTTTAGGGAAAAAGGTTTTTTCCATTCTCTCTCTCCAAAGTACAAACAGATCGTGATAACAGGAACTCTTCTGTTGGTTTTATTTTTAATTTGTTCCTGATAAGAACTATAATCATATCCCATAATGCGAATGGGCATATCGGGATCGATTTGAGATTGATTTTCTATACCAATAATAGAAATTAAAATATTTTCTTTTCGGCAGTATTTTACAATATCACGTCTTTGTTCGGAAAAACGATCATTGGCTGCTTTATAAATAAATTCGGTAGAACCATTTTCTAAAGATTCTGGTTGAATCAATTCTTTTTTAAATAATAAATGATTTACAATATCTGCAAAAACATCATTATAGTTTTCCAGATATTTTTCACTTTTGTCCTTTTCTCTCATGATAGTATCCTTATTATTTTAATGTACCTTTCTTATATTATATGGGATAAAATAAATTTTTTTCAAGTATAAATTTAACAATTCTATTCTTTTTAATTATAATATACTTTAATAAGAATAGTTATGAAGAATTGATAGTTAAACTGTATCCTAAACTTTACCCCTTGTCAAGGATATTTTGAATTTTTACAAAATTAGTTGATTTTTTACATTAAATTTTGATAATGACTCTATTTTCTGGTTGGGATACACAGGCGGAAGCCGGGTTTTTGCCATCCTTTCAGTGAAAAATTTACTTGATAAAGAACATAAAAAGAAAAAAATAGAAGTATATTTTTTATTTAGAAGTATAATATTTATGTTTACAAAAGATAGCAGAAAAAGAGAGGAAATATAAATTAGATTAGAGTATTCTTATTTACAGGGAGGAAAAAAGATGGAATGGTTAAAAAAACTTGGAGCAGCTATTGATTACATAGAAGATAACCTAGATAAAGAAATATCATATGAGGAAGCGGCTCGTATTGCCTGCTGTTCTCCCTATTATTTTCAGCGTATTTTTTCGTATGTTTCGGGAATATCATTATCGGAATATATCCGCCGCCGGAAGATGACACAGGCAGCATTTGAATTGCAGCGAACAGACAGTAAAGTAATTGATATTGCTTTAAAATATGGATATTCTTCTCCGACTGCTTTTCATCGAGCTTTCCAAAATGTTCATGGTATTACACCAGCCGCAGCGAAAACGATGGGGAGCGTTCTTCAGGCATATCCGGCAATTCGGTTTTCTATTGAAATCATAGGAGAAAGTGCTATGACATATCACATTGCAGAAAAACCGTCTTTGCGTATTGTAGGAATACGTATTCCAATGTCTGAAAATATGGAAGAGAATTTAAGAATAGTCCCTGATTTTTGGAATTCCATATTGCAGGGGAATCAATTTTTGGAAATATGTAGTTTGGCTGATCAGGAGCAAAACCATATATTGGGAATCAGTATATATGAAAATCCCCAAAAGATTTATTATTATATTGCTGTTATAACAAATGCGGCTGTACCTTTAGGAATGTATGAATATAAAATTCCTGCGGCTACATGGGCTGTCTTTGAAAATAGTGGAAATTTTAAAGAAGATGTACAAAGTGTATTTAGAAGATTTTATTTAGAATGGCTGCCGTTTTCTGGATATCAATATGCAAAGCTACCGGATATTGAGGTATATCCGATTTGTAACGGACAGGCAATATATGGAAATTCCGAGGTATGGATAGCTATCAAGAAGGAGGAAACATAATGTACCATTTAAGATTAAAGGGCAATCACTATGAAATGGGCGTAAAACGAGGAAAAATTTTTAAAAAGTGTCAAATTTCTTTTCCGCTTCAGTTAGATGACTTTCAACTAGAACATGGAAGGAAAAGCGAAAAGATAGTAAGAGAGTTTTTTCCAGAAGTATGCGAGGAAATGAAAGGGGTAAGCGATACAATAGGCGTAGAATATTTATATTTGGTTTCTTGGATGTTATGTATGGGATGCTGTATGTATAATTTGGAAAATAATATTCCTGTTGAAATTCGAGGATGTACTGCTTTTGCATATTCAATAGGCGGCAGGATTATATATGGAAGAAATAATGATTTGCCGCCTTATTTAAGAGAGGGAAGTAAAAGTGAAATTTATGTACCAAAAGGTGGAAATCGATTTAATTTAACGACTTCTTCTTTTATCAATGGGGAAGAAGGATTAAATGAATATGGATTAGCTGCTGCAATGACATTTGTAATGACTGATCTTGAAAAAATACAGGCGGGTTTTAATTCATGTTTTATTGTAAGATATCTGCTTGAAAAGGCAAATAGCGTAAAACAGGCAATCGCTCTTCTTTTAAAGCTGCCAATTGCTTCAAATTGTAATATTTTGCTTGCAGATAAAAGTGGCAGTATGGCGGTAGTGGAAAGTACGCCAACTGTTAAAAAAATTCGGGGAGCAGAAGTATTTGGCAATGACAGTATCGTTTGCACCGTAAATCGTTTTATATCCGATGAAATGAAGCCATATGATGATACAAACGGAAATGATTATAATTCTTATAAGCGATATAAGGTGGTTATAGACAGTTTTTCTTCGAGGCATATAAGAGAGGATTATATTGAAACGACCAAACAGCTTTTAAAGGGCGATTATGGTTTTATATGCCAATATGATGATGAACCAGACTTCGAAACGGTTTGGAGTTCGATATTTGATTTAAAGAGTTTGGTTATTTATCGTGCAGAAGGTGATCCAAGAAAAAAGAAATTTATTCGAGATAACAGATTGTGTAATATCATTTCTTCATAATTGAATTACCGGCTTAATTTTTTATAAAAGAGGAACGTTGGAATCGAAAAGAAGGTTAGGGCACGAAAATACCGTGCCCAAGTACCAACGGGAAACCATAACTCTTTCTGAACTTTTTTGTTTTGAATATATTTGCCAGTTAAAAAACAGTATTGCTTACTCAAAGTTCTCTCTGCTTTAATACTTCTTTTAAAATATCTGTTTTATCTATATAATGCCTGTTTGTCGTTGATTTTTCTGCTTTTCTTACCTCTCCTAACAACCGTTCCAAACTTTTGATAAATTTATCATTTTCTGTTAACCACTGTATAATCGGTTCTATTACAATCTTAGCATCTTTCGCTTCTCTTCTTTTACAGCGTACGGTTTTCATTGCTTTTGCCAGCTTTGCCATATCATGGTAACTGTCATTTTCTAATTCAAGCCTATGTAATAGATCCTGTGTTTCTCTATCGGCTTCATATTCTGTCTGTGTGACAATATTATATTCCATTTGGGTATCCCGAAGAAATTTTAAAAAATCTGCTATCGAATTGCTATTCTTTTCATTCATCTTGTGTTTCCTTTCTGTTTTTATTTTAAAAGTGGTTTGCTTCACTTTCTTTCATTTTCGCTTTTCTTTATTTTGTTTATTTGCCATTTTTTTACATTCCATAACTATTTTGCTATAAGACTATTATGTATTAATATCGTCAAAAAGAAAATAAGAATTTATTTCCTTTGTTTTTTGGCTGGTAAATTCCAACGTTTTCTTTTCAGTTAAAAAAATTTATAAAAAGCTAGATCTATCGGTAATACATATTTCTTATGAGTGCTTGTATGCATAAAATAGGTGCAGAGTATAAAAACTCTGCACCATGATATGATATATTCAAATCAAAATTTGCAAAATAAAAAGTAAATGCTGTCTTTTATTTATAAGTGATATTTTTTATAGTAAAATACATATTGCTGAATAATACCTGCATTTTTTCCGAATAGGTAAAATGGTGATTCACCCTTACAATCGTTATTAATTGCTCTGGAAATCCAAACGTCGATAGGTACACAAGCCGTTCTTCCATAAGCAAATAAAGCAACACAATTTGCTACTTTTTTGCCGACACCATGAACCGTCTGCAATTTTTCAAGCAGTTCTTCATCATTAAGTTCAAAAAGAGCATCCAGATCCAGTGTACCTGTCAGCACTTGATGAACTGCATCCAGAATATATGGTACTCTATACCCTAAACTGCATTTTGCCAATTCATCTTCTGATGCATAGGTCATTTCTTGAGGGGAAGGGAACAAATGGATGGTTTCATATTCCGTATCTATACGATGTCCATATTTAGATGCCAGCATCTCCACGGATTTTGAAATGGACGGAATATTTTTTCTCTGCGAAATAATAAATGTTAAAAGCATTTCCCATGGATTTTGGTGTAAAATTCGAAGCCCTCGACCATAAACCATGGCTTTATGTATAAATGGATGCTTTTTCCCTTCTTTTTCAAAAATATCTCTATAACTTCGATCAAAATCAAAATAGACACTCCATATTTCTTTCCATTCATTTATATTGCAGGAAACATTAAATTTTTGATTTCCTGCTTCTTGTATATAAATAATGTTATCTCCTGTTATAAAACGATAAATGCCATTATCAAATTTTCTAACTCGAAAACATTGTCCACTTAAAGAAATTTTCTCTAAATCAAAATCATCTTTTATTTCTATCTGCATATATTACTCCTTAACTATACTATTACTGTACGTAATATAATACAGGGAATAGAAGAAAAATACAAGAGATTTATTTGAAAATTAGCATGTGCTTGTGGTAAGATAATGATGTAAAACAATTCAACAAATCAGAGATTATGGAGGATAAGAATTTGAAAATTATAGAGGGAAAGGATAGAACCACACCATTGATAGAACAATTATTAAAAGTGTGGGAAAGTTCTGTAAAGGCAACACATCTTTTTTTATCAGAGGGTGAAATAGAAAACATCAAGAAGTATGTACCACATGCATTAAAAGAAATCCCTTTTTTGATTATTGCAGAGGATGAAAATCAAATTCCGGTTGGTTTTATGGGGATTGCAGAGCAACATCTTGAGATGCTCTTTATTTCTCACGAAGAGAGAGGAAAAGGATTAGGTAAAGAGTTGCTTAAATATGGAATAGAAAAATATTCGGTTAATGATTTAGCAGTTAATGAGCAAAATCCTTTTGCAAAAGGCTTCTATGAACATATGGGATTTAAAGTTTATAAAAGAACAGAGTGTGATGAACAAGGCAATCCATATCCACTTTTGTATATGAGATTAGATAGATAATTTGTGGTTTGAATGTTATCGCTTATGTTCTTCCTTTGTTAGGCTTTTAGAAATTTTAAGACTTCTTACTTTTTTCTGAAGTCACTGCAGGCTGTCCACCGTTCCGGTATCCGGCTGTTTCTTGGCTTTTGAACAGAAAAGGCAGATTTCCTTAAAATTTTTTCGGAAATTGAGTTATAGTTATGTGGGATTTTGTTCAGAAGGTAATTGATATTTCGTTTAAAAATTTGGATACATTTTTTACAGATGAAGAATTTGATGTTTTAGAAGGTGTAATGGGGCTTTTTGATGGACTTGAAGGTGTTAGAGAAGAAGGTTCTTCTTATCATTTGGCAGAAGTTAAGGGAATAGGATGTTCGATTATTCCTTTGAGTGCGTTTTTTTTAGCATATGATCGATTAAAGCTAATAAAGGGAGTTTTTTTAACCGAATGTCGGGATAGTATTACGAAATTATAAAGCCTTTGGTAGAAAGAGAATGTAATATTTGTGTAGTGGGATATTTTCCAGAAGATAAACGGTTTTTTATAGAAAGCCGCTATTTGGGACTGACTATGCCAGATGAATTGATTAATAGAAAAAAGCAGCTTCAAAGTGCCGGGAAAGAGTTTCGAAAGACTGTTTCTATAGAAAAGATTATGCAGATTGCTGCCATAGAAGATAAAGAACAAAGGTATTATGCTATGGTTGGAGTGATTCCATCCATATGTTATGATACAGGAAAATTAGTTCGTTTTGGATATGTTGAACTAGAAGAAAAGAAAAGTAATTTTTTGCCAAAAGGAACACGAATTCGAGGGCATGAATTTCACTATTTTGACAGTGAAGAAAATGGAAGTGATTGCTCAGCGGTAAAGCTGGTTACAGGTATAGATCTTTCTTCTGCTTTCTGAGAGAACTAAAATATTTGTTATAGGAAGTTTTATAAGATTAGAATTGTGAATCAAGTTAATAAAAGGATAGATAAATAAACTTGAATGTGATATAATAGATTTGATTGGAAGGAAGGTTTTTATGAATATAACAAATAAGAACAGTGTGAACGCAATTTTTCGGTGTGAAAGACATCGGATTAAGAAAGAATAATTATAAAAGGAAAGGAGAGGCTACTCGGCAAAATATATAAAAATAGATAGTAAAGATACAGAAACTTGTGAGTAGCAAAATGTTTATGAAGAATTTGAAAAATTGGAAAAGTAGTATTAAAACAAAGTTGATTATGATAATTATATGTGTAATTTTGGTAATTACAACAGTAACATTAGTAGTGTCTTCTTTTCTTAACTATCGGACAACGATTGATACATTAAAGGATACGATGAAAGAAGTAGCTAATATTGCCGCCGGAAGAATACAAGAAGAAATTGACGGAGAGAAGCGTCTTATTTATATGCTTTCAAAGAATCCTATTATTTCTGATATTACAAGATCAACGGAAGAGAGATTTGCGGAGTTGAAGACAGAGGCAGAGATTCAGGGATTTATGCAGTATGGTTTGACAGATAAAAACGGTTTTACCAGTGAAAATGGAAAGGATCTTTCTAGTTCGGCTTATTTTCAGTTTTGTAAATCGAGTGGGTGTACGTATGTTTCTGATCCTGTTATTACAGGAGAAAATAGTGCGATTATTATATTAGCAGCACCTATTACAGTAGACGGCGAGTTTGAAGGGATTGTTTTTTTCTGTAAAGATGCGTCCTCTTTAAGTGAGATAGTAGCAGATATTCATGTAGGGGAGCAGGGGACGACAAGTATTTTAAATAAAAAGGGAGAAACGATTGCATATCCAGACTATCAGTTTGTTTTAGATAAATATAATGCACAGGAAGAGGCAAAAAACAATAAGAAATTGACGGAGTTATCGAAAATAGAGGCAGATATGGTGGCTGGAAATACAGATGTAAAAAGATATAATTATGAAGGAAAGAAAAAATATATGGCATATACTCCTATTATAAACAGTGACGGATGGAGTATAGGAATTTCTGTTGTACAGTCTGAATTTACCGGAAATATGATACAGGCAATTTTATTGAATATTTTTATTTCTATTGTAATTGCTTCTGGAATTGTTGTAGTTACGATTCGAATATCAGCTCAAATTGCGGAGGCAATAAAGAAATGTACTGATCGGCTGGTTCTTCTTTCCCAAGGTGATTTACATACAAGTGTTCCAGAGTTAGATACACAGGACGAAACAGCAATATTACGGGATGCAATGACTACTATGATTGAGAATTTAAATATGAATGTAAGCGATATTTCTTATCATTTGCAGCAGTTGGCAGAAGGAAATATTAATCTTGAAGTGAATCAGAATTATATAGGAGATTTTAAAACGTTAGAAGATTCAATGAGAAGAATTATCGATTCTTTGGCGACTAGTATGCGTAAAATTGGGGAAAATGCAGAGCAGGTAGCGAAAAGTTCAAAGCAGGTTTCAGACGGAGCACAAAATCTGTTAGAAGGAGCAGTGGAACAGTCGGCAGCAGTAGAAGAATTGGTGGCAACGGTTGGAGATGTAAACAGTCAGATTGAAGATAATACAAATTATGCAAGACAGGCAAATGAGAAAACAACAGAAGTTGGAAAAGATATTGAATTAAGTAATGAACAGATGAAACTTATGGTACAGGCTATGGAGGATATCAGTTATAGTTCGGATGAAATTAGAAAAATTATTGATACAATCGAGGATATTGCATCACAGACCAATCTTCTTTCTTTAAATGCTTCAATAGAAGCGGCAAGGGCAGGAGAGGCAGGAAGAGGGTTTGCTGTTGTAGCAAGTCAGGTTGGAAATTTGGCAGGAGAAAGTGCAAAAGCTTCACAGAGTTCGAAGACTTTGATAGAAAAGTCTTTGGAAGCAGTAGACAGAGGAATGAAAGTTGCCAGCAAAACGGCGCAGATGCTGCAGACATCTGTAGATAAAGCAAAAGGGGCTGCAGATATTGTAGAAAATATATATGAGGCTTCTGAAAGACAGAAAGAACTGCTGGATCAGATTTCTACTGCGATTGATCAAATAGCAGATATTGTACAGCAAAATTCTAATATGGCAGAATCAAGTGCATCATCAAGTGAAGAAATGTCAAGACTGGCACAGGATTTAAAAGATTTGGTGGGAAAATTCAAACTGTAAATTTTCTTGAAGAGGACGCCAGATTCAAAAACAGTGGGCAGACTGCTGTTCCGGTTTCCAAAAAGCAAGAAGTTCTAAGACTTCTGCCTTTTCCTTTCTCCAACCGGACAGACCGGGACGCA
The DNA here is from genome assembly GCA_910585855.1 of uncultured Lachnospiraceae bacterium. GTDB lineage: Bacteria > Bacillota > Clostridia > Lachnospirales > Lachnospiraceae > MGBC114844. The sequence continues at coordinate 34,810 of CAJUGZ010000006.1, forward strand.
ATTCGCCCTCATTTCAATTGAAACGAAACGGGTGTAAGGAAGGATATTATCAGCCATAAGATAGCAGCTTTCCTATCATACGGGCTAAACACGTCCCTTTTTTCACACACTGCATGGAAGCAGTATGTGAAAAAATCTTAGGTTTTCGAGCAGAAGTCTAAGAACTTCTAACTTTTTTCCAAAG
>CAJUGZ010000007.1 GCA_910585855.1 uncultured Lachnospiraceae bacterium
TTCTGATAGGAATCCATTTCCAATCTGGCAGGTACACAACCTAGCGTGTTATACAGGTATAGCCTTCCGGCTTCCAACCAGCTAAAACATAAAACCCTGTCGAATGGACGAATTGACTTTCTTGTAGGTATCAGCCACAGAAGTGACTTCCCAAGAGATGAACATTCTTTGTCCTATCCTAAAGATAATACCCTATGTTTTATCTGGTGTCTATCAGGAATCGTCAGATATGATAATTATTTAGGATAACATCTGATGAAGGAAGAATACCTTCTTCTGTTATCTTATTGATAGAAACTTATTAACCAAGTAGTCTTATTGACTACACCATTATTATACTAGGAGATATAATGATGAATATAATTTATCCAACACAACCTTCTATGCCAGATTATAATACCTATATAAGCGAGATAAAAGATATTTGGGATACAAAGTCTTTGACAAATAATGGACCTAAATTGCAAAAGTTAAAAAAAAATTTGAAAGAATATATGTGTTGTAGGAATGCAGATTTATTCGTTAATGGACATTCTGCATTAATGATTGCAATTTGTGCACTAAATCTTCAAGGAGAAGTTCTTACTTCACCGTTTACTTTTGTTTCTACAATAAATGCTATTGTACAAAATGGATTGATTCCAGTTTTTTGTGATATAGATGATACATATAATTTGGATGTAAAAAAGTTAGAAAGAAATATTACAGAAAAAACTTGCGCAATTATTACGCCACATATTTTTGGGATTCCTTGTAATGTAAATGAAATAGAAAGAATAGCAAAGAAATATCATTTAAAAGTAATATATGATGGGGCACAAGCATTTGGAACTAAGATTGACGGAAAACATATAGGAAGATATGGTGATATTACAATGTTTAGTTTGCATGCAATTAAAGTATATAATTCAATAGAAGGTGGTTTATTGACTTATAAAGAGGATAAATTGCATGAAAAGTTTGAATTATATAGAAATTTTGGTATTTCTTATCAAGAAAATGGTAATGATGTAATCCTACCTGGAGTAAATGCTAAAATGAATGAATTTCAGGCAGCAATGGGAATATTAGGGTTGGATATTGTAGAACAGGAGATAAGAGTTAGAAAAAGTTTAGCACAACTTTATATAAAAATATTGGAAAAAATTAAAGGAATTACAACATATTCATATGAAGATAGGATTGAGTATAATTATGCTTATTTTCCAATTCGTGTTAAAGAGAGTGAATTTGGTTTAAGTAGAGATGAATTGTATTTATTATTAAAAGAAAAGGGAATTATAACAAGAAAATTATATGAAACTTTATGTTGTGATTATAGTTATTATAAAGATAAAAATTATAAAAGAGATGTGATGTATGCCAAGCAGGTAGCAAAGGAGTCATTAGATTTACCATTATATGGAAATTTATCTTTGGATGATATAGAGTATATATGTAATACAATTATTACTATACAGGAGGAAAAGAAAGATGTCAATTAATGAAGAAAAAAGTGTATATAGTGATTTGAAGATATTTTATCATACAGAAAAAATAAATGATATGTTAAATGGAAAAAGAACTGCACCAATTTATGTTCGTATTAAACCTACAAATTTATGTAATCAAAATTGCTATTATTGTGGTTCTAAAGATGATAATGTACCTGAAGAACGAAAATTTGATAGAACTGCAATGATTCCATGGGATAAAATGCAGGAAATTATACAGGATTTATCAGATATAGGAGTAAAGGCAGTTACCTTTAGTGGGGGAGGAGAACCTTTAATATATCCATATATAGAAAATACGTTAGAACTCATAAGAAGTAAAAATATAGATTATTCTATTATAACAAATGGACAAGATTTAGAAGGTAGAAAAGCAAAACTTTTATCGGATGCAAAATGGGTACGAATATCCATTGAATCAGCATATGATAATACTTATATGAGAATACGAGGCGTTAATACCTTTGATAGGATTATTCATAATATTGAAGATTTTATACAAAATAAAAATTCAAATTGTACAGTAGGTGTTAATTGTGTAGTAACAAGAGATAATTGTCAAGAAATTTATGATTTGTGTAAGCTTATGTCAAATTTGGGAGTAGATAATATTAAGTTATCACCATTACGATTGAATGGAAGTTTAAGTAAATATCATAAATTAATTCAAGATACTGTAGTGGAACAAATAGAAAAGGCAAAAAAAGAATTTCAGAATAAAACATTTCAGATTATAGATAAATATGATGGCGATGCTGGATTAGAAGAACAATATCAGAAATCATATCATCGCTGTTTGATTCAGGAATTTTTTACGGTTATTGGTGCAGATTGTAGAGTTTACTATTGTCATCAGAGAGCTTATACTCAAGATGGAGATATAGGATCATTACAAAAACAAAGTTTTAAAGATCTTTGGTATGCAGAAGATACGATAAAAAAAGTAAAAGAATTGGATGCTTGTAAAAAATGTAATTTTAGGTGTGTTTTTGATGAAAGGAATGAATTGTTAAATAATCTGTTGTCAATAGATAAAAATCATATTAATTTTATTTAGAAAGTTAAATTTTAAAAGAAGGTAAGAAAATTATAACATTGATTGCTGAGGGGAGTATTTATGGGACTTGTTATTCATAAAGAAGATTTTATAAAAGTTAGGTTGGAATTAAAAAAACAAAATAAGAAAGTGGTTTTGTGTCATGGAGTTTTTGATTTAGTTCATCCAGGGCATATTATTCATTTTGAAGAAGCAAAAAATATGGGAGATATTTTAGTTGTTTCTGTTACAGCAGAAAAATATGTTAGAAAAGGACCAGGAAGACCATATTTTGATGATGAAATGCGGCTGAAATTTTTGTCTGCTATAGAATGTATTGATTATGTTATGTTGTCAGAAGGATATACTGTTGATGATATAGTGGAAGTAGTGAAGCCAGATTTATATGTTAAGGGTGAGGAATATGAAAAGGTAGAAGAAGATATTACAGGAAAAATTGGTGCAGAGATAGAATTGGTTAAAAGTTACGGCGGAGATGTAGCATATACAACGGGAAGAGTATTTAGTTCTACAAAGTTGATTAATCATGCTTTGCCAGTACTTTCAAAAGAAGTGAAAGAATTTATGAAAGAATTTGGAGAGAAATATTCAATAGAGGATATAAAACAATTGGTAAATATAATGCAGGACAGCAAAATTTTAGTTGTTGGTGATACGATTATAGATGAGTATGTATACTGTAATGTACAAGGGCTTATGACTAAAGATATGGGATATTCTGCACGATATAAATATTCTGAACAATATTTGGGTGGTTCTTTAGCAGTAGCTCGTCATCTTGCTTCTTTTAGTGATAATGTAATGTTGATGAGTATACTTGGAATAGAAGAAAACTTTCATAGTCGTATATTGAATGAGCTTAGTAATAAAATGCGGGTAGATATGATTTATAGTAAAAATTATGAAACGATTGTAAAACGCCGATATGTATCGTTAGAAGAGAAGCGAGAAGAAGTAAATAAAATATTTGCGATTAATAATTTACCGATGCCAATGTGTATTGATTCTGAAACAATGGATAAATTTAAAGAAAAATTGAAAGAGAAAATATTGCAATATGATGTAGTAATTCTTTGTGATTTTGGACATGGTTTAGTAGATAAAGATGTAATGGAAATTGTCCAAAAAAATGCCAAATTTCTTGCTGTTAATTGTCAGACAAATTCTTCAAATTATGGAAAAAATCTAATTACTAAGTATAAACGTGCAGATGTTTTTGCTTTAGATCAGAAAGAACTTGGATTGGCTTTTTCTACATATCAACAAAAAGAAGATGAATTGTTGATTAGGTTATCAGAATATTTCAATAGTCGTGGTTGGTTGACGAGAGGATCAAAGGGAGCAATAGCAGTGGATCATAAAACTATAAAATCTTGTCCAGCATTTACGCTTAAAGTAAAAGATACAATAGGTGCAGGTGATGCTTTTTTTTCATTGGCAAGTCTTACTGTAGCAGTAGGAGGAGAAATTGAGGTAGGAACTTTTATGGGAAATATTGCAGGAGCATTGGCTTCTAATATTATAGGTAATAAGGAAGCGATAGAGAAGGTAAATGTATTGAAATATGCTAATACCCTATTGAATATATAATTTTCCTATGTATTTGGTAAAAATAGAATTTTAAGTTGTAATATTTATAAAATGAGAAATAAAGGAGAATATATAAATGATATCGTTAGTAACAGGAGGATGTGGCTTTATTGGCTCACATATTGTAGATCGTTTATTAGAAGAAGGACATGTGGTGCGTGTTATAGATAATTTTTCTACAGGGCGTTTAGCTAATTTAGAACATCAGAAGGAAAATAGAAATTTAAAGATTTATCAAATGGATATTCGGAATAAAGAAGAGATAGAGGAAGTGTTTGAAGGAGTAGATTATATTTTTCATATGGCTGCATTAGCAGATATTGTACCATCTATGCAAAAGCCATGGGAGTATTATTCTTCGAATGTTTTAGGAACTTATAATGTAGTTGAATGTGCGAGAAACGTTGGAATAAAAAAACTCATATATGCAGCATCTTCCTCTTGTTATGGAATACCAGAACATTATCCAACAAACGAACAAGCAGAGATTCAACCACAGTATCCTTATGCTTTAACAAAGAGATTAGGAGAAGAAACGGTACTTCATTGGGGGCAAGTTTATAATCTTCCTGTAGTTACTTTAAGATTGTTTAATGTATATGGGACACGTTCAAGGACATCAGGAACATATGGAGCAGTATTTGGCGTATTTCTTGCACAAAAGTTGGCTAAAAAGCCTTTTACAGTAGTAGGGACAGGAGAGCAGACGAGAGATTTTACTTATGTAACAGATGTAGCAGAAGCTTTTTATATGACTGCTGTATCTGGTATTGTGAATGAAACATTTAATGTTGGAAGTGGTGGAACTTATTCTGTTAATCGGTTATGTGAATTGTTAGGAGGAGAAATAATTCATATTCCTAAAAGACCAGGTGAACCAGATTGTACTTTTGCTGATACTGCGAAAATTAACCAAATGCTTGGCTGGAAAGCAAAAGTATCATTAGAGGAAGGAGTTCAAAAAATTTTAGAGAATATTGAATATTGGAAGGAAGCACCTGTTTGGACACCAGATTCCATTGAGGAGGCGACAAAGGATTGGTTTAAATATTTAGGGAAATAGATGAAATTGAATAAAAGTTGATTTCATGGAGGAATAGAATGTATATAGAATATTTAAAAAAAATTATATACTATCTAGAGGAAATACAAGTATATAATCAAAATGGAATAATCTGTAAGAATTATGAAGAGGCAATGCAGAAATTGATAGACTTATTTTCTGTAAGTAAAAAAAATGGAAAACAAGTTTTTTTTATTGGAAATGGGGGTAGTGCTGCTATTGCTAGCCATATGACAGCAGATTTTATGAAAAATGGTGGAATGAAAACTTATAGTTTATATGATAATTCGGTGACAACCTGTATGGGAAATGATTATGGATATGAGTATATTTTTTCACGACCATTAGAATTTTTAGCAAATAAGGAAGATTTGCTTGTAGCTATCAGTAGCTCTGGAAATTCGCAAAATATTGTTAATGCGATAGAGGTGGCACAAAGAAAAAAAATGAAGATTGTTACATTATCAGGATTTCAAAAGGAAAATCGTATTAATAGAATGGGAACTTATAATATTTATATTCCAATCAGTCATTATGGAATAGTAGAATCTATTCATAATTTGATATTGCAACAGATTGTAGATACTATTATGGAGAGAGATGGAGAGTGCTTATAATGAATAGCGGTTTTGGAAAGAAGAAAGCAGTTTTTTTGGATAGAGATGGTGTTCTGTGTGAAGATACAGATTATGTAACTTCTTTTGAAAAACTGCATATATTTGGTTTTGCGAAAGAGGCTATTCGTTTGATTCATCAGAAAGGTTATCTTGCTATTGTAGTAACAAATCAGTCTGGAGTTGCACGAGGATTAATGACAGAGGAAATGGTAATAAAATTGAATTATTTTTTGCAGATACAGGTAGGGGTTGATGCAATATATTATTGTCCTCATCTTCCACCAGATAAAATTGAAATTCCACCATATCATATAAGGTGTGATTGTAGAAAGCCAGAAATAGGAATGATTCAAAAAGCAGTAGATGAATGGAATATAGATTTAAGTCTTTCTTATATGGTAGGGGATAGAGAAAGTGATATACAGGTTGGAATAAAATCTGGAATGAAAACAGTTTATATTTCGGAAAAGAATGAAAAAATAGCAGATTATGTATGTAGAAATGTATTAGAATTTGTACAATCTTACTTGGAAGATTAAAAATAAATTAAGAATTGTAAAGTGTAAAGTTATATATTAAAAAGGATGGTATTTATACTATGAACGAATTGTTAATACAATATCTGAATGGGATGTTGGAAATGGAAGAACAAGGACATATAGAAGAGGCGTTAGTTTTAGCAGAGAAAATAAGTGAAATTTTTTTTGAAAATAGAGATATTGTATTGTTTGAAAAGGGAAAATTGGAATTTCGTAATGGTTATGAAAAGGATGCGTTGATTAGTTTTATGGAAGCTTATAAAATATCAGAAAAGGATGAAATTTTTGAATTAATTTTAGAAGCTTATTACTTACCCAATAAACAAAAAATGGAAGAATTCTTTTTAAATAATAAAAAAATGCTAATTAATTATCCATATTATAGAAACACGGATGTAGATGAAGAGATATTGGAAATTTTTCCGATATGGCAGGATGATCAAATGTTAATTTGTGTAGATGGTAATAATAAACGATTTATTATAGAAAATAGAGATAAAGAAAAGAAAATGATACTAAAATCTCAAGCTCTTTTAGTAGTGAATGAGTTTTGGATAGATAATATTTTAGGGTATATAAAATATTCAGGAATAGAGGAACCTTTTTTAGACGAAGAATATCCAATATATTTAGTATATGACGAATATAGTTGGAAATTGCTAATACAATTATTTGATTTAAAAGAATTATTAAAAACTAAAAGGATAGTATTTTTGGTAGGATTACAGAGATTCATAGAATATTTTAATGAAGATATGGTAATGTTTCCTGATAATATTATCAGAAATGGACATGAGAGAAAGTGTGAATTACTTTTAAATGATATAAAAAATAAAAAAATAGAAGGATTATATAAAAATAGAGAAGAAAATATCAATTATTATAAAAAAGCAAATATTGATAAAAATATTAAATCAGGAAAACCTAAAATTTTATTTATAACGACTCGTTTTTCAACAGCACTTCAATATAGTATTAGAGATTGTATAAAAGCAATTAAGAAGTTGGGTTGTAAAATAGAATTGTTAATTGAACCAGATGGAATACATAGGAATTCTGATATAGATATAGCGAAATTTATTAATCGATTTAAGCCGGATATTGTTTTTATAATTGATCATTTCCGTTTTGAATTTGGGAATATTATACCAGAAGAAGTAATATGGGTAACATGGATTCAGGATATATTGCCACATATTATGGATAAAGAAACACCATCTAAATTGACATCTAGAGATTTTGTAATAAATTGTTTTACAACTTGGAAAGAAATAAAAGAAATTGGTTATCCATTTTCTAGAACTATGTTAGAACTCTTAGTAGCAGATAATACTATTTATAAAACATATGAATTAACAGATAAAGAAAGAAAAGAATATGAAGCAGATATTTGTATGGTGTGTCATGCTTCAGATGTAGATAGCTATATAATAAGGATGCTTCAACCATTTGAAAAAGATAAATTATTAAAGGAAATGATGGAGCAGTTGCTTTATGATTATTGTCAGTTAATAATTTCGGAAGGATTTATTTTATATAATAAAGAGGAGATTCATGAGTTTATAAAAATATACATAAAGCGTTTTTACAATGCTGTACTTCCAAATGGAGCAATATCATATTTAGTAAATGAAGTATATAGTTATTTGAATCTAAGAATTTATCGTCAAGCAATTGCAGATTGGTTAATAGAAGCAGGTTATAGAAATTTAAAATTATGGGGAAATGGATGGGAAAAAAATCCGAAGTATAAACCATATGCTATGGGAGTAGCGCAAAATGGAGAAGTATTATCTAAGATATTACAAAGTACAAAAATTGTATTAGGCAATAACTATTTTATTAGCGGAGCAATGAGAGCATGGGAGAGTATGTTAAGTGGGGCTTTTTATATGGGTAATTATATACCACAAGAAGCAGATCTTGCAGATATTCGAGAAATACTAAAAGAGGGAGAAAATTTTATTATGTTTTATAATAAGAAAGATTTATTAGATAAAGTAGATTATTATTTATCTCATGAGAATGAAAGAAAACAGATAGCAGAGAAGGGAAGACAGGTAGTTTTGAAAACTAGGACATTTGATGTTTTAATGAAAAAATTGCTTGTTTTTTTAAGTAGGTCATTATAATAGATAGAAAATAAGAGTGTATGATATAGATTTTTAGGGGAATAAAAAATTTTAAAATTTCTATAAAGTTTTTTTTATTGTATCCGATATATAAAGTGTAAATAACTAAATAGTAATTTAAAACAAAGCGTACGGTTGTTGGAAATTACAAATAGTTATAAAAGTTAATCAGAAAAATGCAGCAAGGATGCTGCTTATCAAATCATATTTCAAGGAGGAAACAATTATGGCACTTGTTGTTCAACACAATATCACAGCTATGAATGCTAACAGACAGTTAGGTATTATTTCAGGAGCACAGGGAAAAGCTACAGAGAAGTTGTCTTCTGGTTATAGAATTAATCGTGCAGGTGATGATGCTGCAGGTTTAACAATTTCTGAAAAGATGAGAAGTCAAATTCGAGGACTTGATAAGGCTTCTACAAATGCACAAGATGGCATTTCTCTTATTCAGTCTGCTGAAGGAGCTTTGAATGAAGCACATTCTATTCTGCAGAGAATGAATGAATTAGCAGTACAGGGAGCAAATGATACTAATGAGCAGATTGATCGTGATGCTATCAACAAGGAATTAAATCAATTAACAGAGGAATTGGATAGAATTGCAAGTACAACTGAATTTAATAAACAGAATTTATTAGATGGTTCTTTCCAAAATAAAAATCTTCATGTGGGGGCAAATGCAAATCAAAAGATTGCTATTAGCATTGATGAAATGAGTGCAACTGGATTAGGACTTAGAAGTATAAGTTTTTCTTCAAAACAAGAAGGAGCTTCACCTAACAAGGTTGTATATAATGGAATGTCATATGCTTATGCTGCTAGTAAAACGAAGTCTGTCAATTTACAGAGTGCTAAAAATACATTTAGTAAAAATATTGCTTCAAAGTATGTAAGTGGCTTATATGTTGCAAAATTTGATAGAGATACAGGTTCAGTTTATTATCAAGGGCTTAATACGACAAGTAGATTTAAAACTGCAGGTTCGATTGCAAAGAGAGATGGAGCTATAGCAATAAGCGATATGAAAAAAGCTTTGAGTGCAAATTTTGGACAGTTTGTAGTTACTTCTGCAAAAACGGCTGGTACTGCTTTTACTACAACAGGTCAAGCTAAAGTTGATACTTATGCAGATGCAAATGCTACTATTAAAGCTGTTCAAGAGGCTATTAATAAAGTATCAACACAGAGATCGACACTTGGTGCATTGCAGAATCGTTTAGAGCATACTGTGGCTAACTTGGATACAGTATCTGAAAATACATCTGCAGCAGAGTCTCGTATTCGTGATACTGATATGGCTACTCAGATGGTTGAATATAGTAAGAATAATATTCTTGCACAGGCAGGTCAGTCAATGCTTGCACAAGCTAATCAGTCTACACAGGGTGTATTATCATTGTTACAATAGACAATATTTCAATGTAATAAAAGGAGTTGGCGAAACCAACTCCTTTTTAAAATGGATTATTTAAAAGTAAGATGTGAAAGGGTTAAAAGTGTATGGAAGAAAAAATAAAACAGTTATATACTGATATAAGGAAAATAGTATTTGATTATTTAATTTTGAAAAAAAGGAATATAGTAGAACGTGCATGGGAAATTTTCCCCCAGATACAAGAATTTTCATCATGGTTTTTACTAAAAAATGAGTTTAATATAGAAAAAGATATTTATCTTTATATGAAAATTCAGTTAATGGAGATATTACAAGATTATATGGATGGGATAGAGAAAAAAGATATGGTATTACTTCATGATGTGCTGGATTATGGTATGATTGATTTTTTAAAAATTTTTATTCTGGAAGAGAAAAAAGAAGAAATGGAGGTGAATTAAATGCAGAGTATACGTGAAAAGAATTGGAATGCTTTTCGAAAGAGATATTCAGAGTTTGAGCAGAAAATAATGAAAGCAAAAAAGGAGTTAAAAGAAAATATTATAGTACAGGTGGAATATACATCAGAGGGAGAGGCTTTTATTAAAGTAAAAAAAGATGAACAGGAATTGTATTTGAATGGAAAAAGGAAGCCAGTAGCTCCAGCAAAAACTTGGGTAGAATCAATAGGAGAAATGCTTAGATATACTCCTTTTTTTTTCTTTGGAATGGGGAATGCTTCTTATGTGAAAGAGATTTTAAAAAAAGCAGATAAAGAAATTAGTATTCTTTTATATGAACCATCATTGGCTATTTTCCTTGAAGTAATGGATAAAGTGGATATTTCAGAAATATTTGAAAAATATCCAATTGCTATTATTATAAAGGGAGTAAATGATTATGAATTAAATCAAGTAATACAAGGATTTTTAAATTTAGGGAATATTTCACAAATAAGGCAATTAGTATCTCCTAATTATGATGTACTTTATCCAGAAGATGCAAAAATGTTTATTAAAAAGATTTATGATGTAGAAGAAGCTTATATTGTGGGAAGAAATACAAGATTTAATTTTTCTAAAGTTAATGTATGGAATATACTTCATAATGCAGTTTATCTTCCAGATTCTTATAAAGCGCAACAGCTTGTAGTTCTTCCGATAGATATACCAGCAATTGTTGTGGCAGCAGGTCCGTCATTAAATAAGAATATAGCAGAATTAAAAAGAGCAAAGAATAAGGCCTTTATTATAGCTTGTGATACAGCAATAAAACCTTTGATAAAAGAAGGAATTATTCCTGATATGTATGCTACAGTAGACGGAAAGAAACCACCTATGCTTGTAGATGTTGAAGAAATTAAAGAAATTCCTTTATTGTGTTCTATGTTTTCTTCTTATGAAATAATGAAAGAACATAAAGGGAAAAAATTCTTTTTTAATGAGGGTTATATATTATTTAATCAATTATATAATAAAAATGGAATATCTTTTGAACCAGTAAATGGTGGAGGTTCTGTAGCTACATTTGCATTTTCTCTTGCTTATATGATAGGATTTCAAAGGATTATTTTGGTAGGACAAGATTTAGCATTTACAAATAATAAAACACATGCAGATGGAACTTTTCAGGATAAAATGGAGGAAATTGATACTAGGGGTTTAATAATGGTAGAAGGAAATTATGAAGAAAAAATTCCGTGTCGTGGAGATTATAAATTGTATTTAGATTGGTATAATGATTATATTGAGGGATGTCAAAAAGTAAACAAATTGCGTGTAATTAATGCTACAGAAGGGGGTGCAAAAATTAGGAATACAGAGTTGATGACATTAAAAGAGGCAATTGATATAGAATGTAATAAGGAAGTAAATATAGGAGATTATATTGAAAAGTTAGAACCAGTATTTAATAAAGAACAAAGGAAGATAGCAGTTCAAGAATTGCATAAAATTGAGTATTATTTTAATGATTTGAAAACACAGGCAAATGAGTTGATAAAAATTTATAAACAATTAGATAAAATGGCTCGTTTAGGAAGTACAAATAAAAGAAATTATCAAAGTATGATAAAAAAGATAAAAAGAAGAAAAAATAAATTTGAAAAAAATCCAGTAGTACAGCTTTTAGCAGATACATTAGTGGTTTCGGATTATATTATCCAAGAAGAAGCTTTTGCAGAGGAAGAAACTTTTGAAGAAGAAATAAAGGAAATTGCAAGAAAAGGAATTCTTTATATGGAACAGGTAAAAAAATGTGTTAGTCTATTTTTGCCAGTAGTAAAAGAAACAGTAGGTAGTGTAGAATAATATAGGATTGGTATTCCCTAATGTGGGAATACCATTTTTAATATTTGTTGTAAACGTTGTTGATAGGTGTGATAAGTAAGAACTTTTTGATACCCATTTGCAGCAATTTTTTTACGAAGTCCAGAATGAGCAAGAAAAAATTGAATTTTTTCTATGAGATCTTTTTCGCTTTCATAAATTTCTAAGTCAACTCCAATTTTAAAATAATCTTCTAGTTCTTTTTGATAATTAGTAATGAGAAAACCATTAGAACCAAGTATATCCCAAATACGTAATGGTATTCCAGAGCGAATAGCTTTTGCAGTCATATTAAGATTAATTTTACTTAAGTGGAAGATTTTAGGCATTTCTACATCACTTGAAGCAGAACCATGGTTACGAATAAGGGGTAACATAGGAGTGTCATGAAATGTATAAATATCAACTTTAAAATGTTTAGATAAAGCTTGTAATAAATGGATACGTTCTTGTTCTGTAATTTTATTGGCTAAATAAAGTAGAGATAAAACTTCTTTATCATTTTTATTCGCTTTTTCAGGAAATTGATAAAAAGAAACATGTTCTTTAAATTCTTTAATAATATTATCAGTGAGTAATTCGTCTATAAAATAGTAGCCATAAACTTTTTCTTGAGCAGCTATGATACCATCTAGGTATCCTTTTATATAAGGAGGAAGGTTAGTAGCTTTGTTGTATGGACATTTTTCAGAATATAATGATCCAATAAAAGAAACATCAGCTTGATATTTATCATAATCGGAATTTGTTATAGAAGAAAGAATCAAATCTGTATGTTCTGTATCTGCTGCAAGGGGAAGATAAAAAATATTATCTGGGTTTTTAGGAAGAAATTCTTGGTACAATGTTTTATCAAATATAAAAATACGATTCCATATATTGCTTATAGAGTAGGAATAAAGTTCTAAAACGGGACTATCTACAATCCAACATACATAAGGAATTTTTATAATGTTACATACATCAGAAATTGTAGGAAAAAAATTAATAGAAAAAACCATTTGAAAATTATCATTTGAAAAATGAGTGCGTAGTAAGTGAAGCTGTTCTGTTTCTGGTACATATGGTTTATTTATGCCAGTAGTTTCTTCTATTACAGTGTAACCGAAATTTATAAAAGCACGAAGAATAGCTAATTCGCATATGCTGCCATATCTATAAAAAAGAATTTTCATAAATATAAGATGCCTCCTTTATTTTTGTTTTAAAGTATTTTGATGTTTTCATCATTTATCATATATCCATGAAGAGAAAAATGCAACTAATATCTTTATAAAAATCCAAAATAATGGAAAGATATATAATAAAAATGAAATTTAAAGAAAGTGGTTATTGAAAGAAATTTATGGAAAGACTTAATGTTTTATATAATTTAGACGATATAAATACATAATAGATAGGAATCGAAAAAAGCAAGGAGGCTATTATAGATATGTTAGATGGAAAGACAATTCTTATTACCGGTGGAACGGGATCTTTTGGCAATGAATTCACAAAATATGTATTAGAAAATTATAATCCGAAAAAAATCATTATTTATTCCCGAGATGAATATAAACAATTTATTATGGCTAATAAGTTTAAGAAATATGCTCCTAAATTGCGTTTTTTTATTGGAGATGTAAGAGATAAGGATCGAATTTATAGAGCTTTTGATGGGGTAGATTATGTAGTTCATGCGGCAGCACTAAAACAAGTTCCATCTTGTGAATATAATCCGATGGAAGCTGTAAAAACTAATATTGATGGTGCTATGAATATTGTAGATGCAGCACTTGATTGTGATGTAAAGCGTGTGGTTGCTTTATCTACAGATAAAGCAGTAAATCCTATTAATTTATATGGAGGAACGAAGTTAGTATCGGATAAACTTTTTATTGCAGCTAATGCATATGTTGGTGAAAAAGATGTCTGTTTTTCTATTGTACGATATGGAAATGTTGCGGGCAGCAGAGGTTCTGTAATTCCATTTTTTAGAAATATTGTGAAAAATGGTGGAAATGAACTTCCTATTACAGATTATCAGATGACAAGATTTTGGATTAGTTTAAATGAAGGAGTTCGATTAGTGATAAAAGCACTGTCTGAAGCAAAGGGAGGAGAAACATTTATTTCTAAAATTCCTTCTTTTAAGATTACGGATTTGGCACAGGCAATTTTACCGGGATGCAAAATGCCAGAAGTAGGAATCCGAGAGGGTGAAAAACTTCATGAAGTTATGGTAACAAAAGAGGATTCTATACTTACTTATGAATACGCAAAGCATTATATTGTATATCCACATTTTAATTGGTGGGATATAGATAAAATTCAGCCGGGTGGAAAAAAAGTAGAAGTAGGCTTTGAATATAGTTCTGGAAGGAATAAAGAATGGTTGTCTGTTCAACAGTTACAAGAGTTATTAAAAGAGGTAGAAGAACATTAGTATAATAAGATTTATGTTTAATTTGTAATGGAGAATTTGATATGGGAAAATCGATAGCAATTATTACAGCTAGGGGCGGAAGTAAAAGAATTCCTAAAAAAAATATAAGAGAATTTTGTGGGAAACCTATTATTAGTTATGCTATACAGGCAGCATTGGAATCAAAAGTATTTGATGAAATTATGGTTTCTACAGATAGTCAGGAGATTGCTGAAATTGCAAAGAAATATGGGGCTAATGTGCCATTTATTAGAAGCGCTGAAACAGCAAATGATTATGCTACAACAAGTGAAGTATTATTAGAAGTGATAGAAGAATACGAAAAGAGAAATCAAGTATTTGAATATGCCTGTTGTATTTATCCAACAGCTCCATTTATAACAGGGGAAAAATTAAAAATAGCTATAGAAAAGGTGAAAAAAGGAGGGATCGATACAGTAATACCAGTTGTTGCCTTTTCTTATCCACCTCAGCGGGGAATGATTTTAGATAAAGAGAGAATAGTGTTAAAATGGTTAGAATATATCAATTCTAGAACACAAGATTTAGAAATAATATATCATGATTGTGGACAATTTTATAGTTTTCGTGTTGATAGTTTTAAAATAAATAAGAATTTAATGATAGGCAATATTGCACCAATGATTTTTTCTGAATTAGAGGTTCAGGATATTGATACAGAAGAAGATTGGAGATTAGCAGAGTTAAAATATAAATTATATAGAGAAAAAATGGGAAATGTATTATAGAGGGTATAAAAAGCATAATTTTTAAAGATGATAGGATATAGTTTTTAGCGGAGAAGAGATAGAATGGATTTGTATAGAAAATTAAAAGAAAAAACTTATATTATTGCGGAAATGTCCGCAAATCATGCTGGAAGTATAACATTAGCAAAGGAAATTATACATGCAGCAAAGGAATCGGGAGCAGACTGTATAAAAATTCAAACTTATACGCCAGATACACTTACTATTGATTGTGATAGTTCGTATTTTCATATTGATAATGGAACATGGGGAGGAGAAAATCTATATCATTTATATAGTCAAGCATATACTCCGTGGGAATGGCAAGCTGAGTTAAAGGAAGAGGCAGATAAATGTGGGATAGATTTTTTTTCCACTCCTTTTGATAATAGTGCAGTGGATTTCTTGGAGGAAATTGGTATAGAGTTTTATAAGATTGCATCTTTTGAGTTAATAGATATTCCTTTAATAGAATATGTGGCATCGAAAGGAAAACCAATTATAATGTCAACAGGGATGTCAACTTTGGCTGAGATTGATGAAGCAGTTACTGCTGTTTATAAAAATGGAAATCCACAGTTGGCTTTACTTCGTTGTGCAAGTGCATATCCAGCTATTACAGATGAAATGAATTTAAAGACAATGCAGAATATGGAAGTTACTTTTGGTGTTCCAGTTGGTTTATCTGATCATTCTATGGGATCTATAGGTGCGGTTACAGCAGTTGCAATGGGAGCGAAGATAATTGAAAAGCATTTTTGTATTGATCGGACGATTAAAAATCCAGATGCATCATTTTCTATGAACCCTTTGGAATTTAAAAAAATGGTATCAGATATCAGGCAGGCAGAAAAGGCAATTGGAAAGATACAATATGGTACAATGAAACAGGAAATGGATAATATTGTGTTTAGACGTTCTATTTTTAGTGTAGCAGATATAAAAAAAGGGGAAAAATTGACAAAAGAAAATATACGTATTATTCGACCGGGATATGGGATAAAACCAAAGTACTATTCAGAAATTTTAGGGCAAATTGCATTAAAAGATATACCAAGGGGGACACCATTACAATTTAATATGATAGGTGGAGAAGAGTAGATGAAGGGGTATTTAAGGCAGGCAAATAAAGATGATATGGATTTATTGTTTGAATGGGCAAATGAGGAAAGTGTTCGTAGAAATTCATTTTCAATGAGGACAATTTCATATGAAGAACATCAAAGATGGTTTACACAGATTTTAGCAAAAACAGATTGTAAGCAATATATTTATATATTAGAAGGGGAAGCAATAGGGCAGGTGCGTCTTCAGACAGATGGAGATACAGCAGAAATTTCATATAGCATTTGTTCTGCTAAAAGGTGTAGGGGATATGGAAAAATTATGTTGCAACTTTTATATAAACAGGCAAAAGAGGATTTTCCAAAAGTTAAGTTTTTAATTGCAAAGGTTAAACCAGATAATATTGCATCTAAAAAGGTATTTATGGATCTTGGTTATACAGAGCAGGATGGTGTTTTCCAGATTAAACTTGATATGAAGGAAGCAACTTTAAATGATATTAAAATTGCAGGATCGGGGGGTATTATTCTTAACAAATAATGTAATTACAATTTCTTTATTTGATTGGTTAAGGGGGCAATGTGAGGTATATTTATATAGTGAATATTTGCACATTGATCAATTAAAAGAGTGGAAACCAAGTTTAATTGTAAGTTATAATTATAAGTATCTAATAGAGAAAGATATTATTGATTATATGAAAGAAAATATTATTAATCTTCATATTTCATATTTACCGTGGAATCGTGGTTCAGATCCGAATATATGGAGTTTTATAGATGATACACCAAAGGGAGTTACAATTCATCAAATTAGTACAAGATTAGATGCTGGGAAAATATTATATCAAAAAGAGTGTCATTTTGAAACAGAACAGGAAACATTTGAAACATCCTATTGGAAATTGAATCAATTAATAATAGAACTTTTTAAAGAGAAATGGGAGGATATTTGGACAAAAAAGTATATATTATTTGAACAAAAAGGTATTGGAAGTTATCATAAGAGAAGGGATTTAGAGAGAATAAAAGAAAAAGTTCCATTTGAGTGGAATGATAATATAAGTGATTTTCTTGTTAGATATAATGCATTTTATAAAAAATAAAAAAGGGGTAATATTGTTGTAATGTTATATATTAGAACAGATATGAATGATAAAATTGCAACTGGACATATTATGCGTTGCTTGTCAATTGCAAATGCAGTAAGAGAGTATGGAGAAGAAACAATATTTATATTAGCTGATGAGCAGGCAGTAGAAATTTTAAAAATGCAGCAATATGAGTATATTGTATTACACACAAAATGGGATCAGATGGATTCAGAGCTTTCAATTTTAAAACAAGAAATTAAGAAAAGAAATATAAAACAAATATTGATTGATACCTATCAGGTTACAGAAAATTATTTAAAAAGTTTATCCGAAGTAGTTAGAACTATTTATATTGATGATTTAAATGCATTTTATTATCCGGTAGATTCTATTATATGTTATGCAAATTACTGGGAAAAATTTCAATATAAAGAAAAATATTTGGATAAGATTCTTTTTTTAGGAACACAATATGTACCTTTAAAGAAGGAATTTAGTGATTGTACTGCAAAAAAAGTGAAACAAGAAGTGGAAAATTTGCTTTTATTATCAGGAGGAACAGATCCTTATGATATACTAGATAGATTGCTTCAGAAGATAAAGAAGGAACAGTATAAAAGAATAGATGTAATTTGTGGCGTTTATTATATGAAGTATGAAATGATGCGTGAAAAATATTTTGTTTATCAGAATGTTTATATTCATTCATTTGTAACAAATATGAAAGAGTGTATGGATTTGGCAGATTTAGTGATTACTGCAGGAGGAACTACTTTGTATGAATTATGTGCAGTAGGGACACCAGCGATTTCCTATTCTATTGCAGATAATCAACTGGAAAATGTAAAAAAATTCCAAGAGGATGGTATTATTGATTATGCAGGTGATGTTCGAACAGATGATGTAATTGAACAGATTGATTCTTATTTGAATCAGTATTATGGTAATCAATTATTACGACAGGAAAGATCATTAAAAATGCAAAAATTAGTAGATGGAAAAGGTTCAAAAAGAATAGCTGAAGGTTTAAAAAATATTGAATTAAAAAATAAAGAAAGGAAGATATGCAAGAGCATATAATATAAATAGAGATGAATATACCATATGGAAGACAGACGATTGATGAAGAGGATATTCAAGCTGTAGTAGATGTGCTTAAGGGAGATTTTCTTACTACAGGACCAAAGATAGAAGAGTTTGAAAAAATGGTTTGTGATTATACAGGGGCAAAGTATGCAGTTGCAGTTTCAAGTGGAACGGCTGCTTTACATGCTGCTTGTTTTGCTGCTGGGATTGGGGCAGGAGATGAAGTTATTACAACACCTATTACATTTGCTGCTTCTTCAAATTGTATATTGTATTGTGGAGGAATACCAGTATTTGCAGATATAAAACCAGATACTTATAATATCGATCCAAAAGATATTAAAAAAAAGATAACTAATAAAACGAAAGCAATTATTGCAGTTCACTATACAGGACAGCCATGTGAGATGGATGAGATACATGCTATTGCAAAGGAACACAATCTTTTCGTTATAGAGGATGCAGCACATGCTTTGGGAGCAGATTATAAGGGGAAAAAGATTGGCAGTATATCAGATTTAACAACATTTAGTTTTCATCCAGTAAAACATATTACGACAGGTGAAGGTGGGATGATTACCACGAATGATCCGGATTTGTATGAACGATTAAAATTATTTCGTAGTCATGGGATTACTAGAGATGAAAAGTTAATGACAAAAAATGAAGGAGGATGGTATTATCAGCAATTAGACTTAGGGTATAATTATCGTATTACGGATATTCAATGTGCGTTGGGGATATCACAATTGAAAAAGTTAGATAAATTTATTGAGAGAAGACGTAAACTGGTTCATCAATATAATGAAAAATTGAAAGATGTAGATGGAATTATATGTCCTGTTCAAAAAGAGGGCTGTAATAATAGTTGGCATCTTTATGTGATACAAGTACCAAAAGAACATAGAAAAGAGATCTATAATAGGTTACAGTTGGCGGGAATTCATGTGAATGTACATTATATTCCAGTTTATATGCATCCTTATTATCAAGGGCATGGATATATTGATATTCATTGTGAAAATGCAGAAGAATTATATAAAACAATTATTAGCCTTCCATTATATTATGGTTTAACAGATAAAGAGCAAGATTATGTGATTGAACAAATAATAGAGAGTTTATATAATAAGTAATACTTGGAGGGAAAAATAAGAGAATTTCTTGTTCATAAATATAGAATAAGAATTATAAGCGTTAAGTTAAATAATAAGAGGTTAAAATAGTGGAAAAGGGTATATTATTTATCAGAAATAGTAAAATAGATCTTGAAAAATCGGATGAAATAAGTAAATTGATGCAGATTTTTCAAGAGTTGAATTATTGTATATGGTCATTAGATGGGGGGTAGAAGAGTTTTGCATAGCATTAGATAATTTTATTGATAGAACAAAAAAAGTAATTGAATGTAAAGCTATTATAACAGCTAATGCGGTTGGAATAGAGAAATTAGATAGAATAGATAATTTGTTGTTTTGTACTTATTTGCAGGAACATCCAAAGAAATATTGTCATGTTTTAGGAGAAGTAAACAAAAATTGTGTAATATTTTGCTTTGCTCAGGAGCATGTAGATTATATAAAAAAATTTTATCCTAATATAATTAATGTAATATGTATACCATTTTCAGTGGAAGTAGAAGATCCTTGGCTTATTGCTTTTAGCCATATTGCTTTAGAGATTCAAGATCAAGTTGCAATCAGGCAAGGAACTTCTAGTATATTGAAATTATTAATACAAAGAGGATTGGATTGTAGAAATTTGCAAGAAATAGGAAAACTAATTGCTAAATATAGGGAAAGAAATCCGGATGATATGGATTTGGTTTCTATGGAAACAATATGCAATTTATATTGTAGTGATATAGATTCTGCTTTAAAATATGCTTTAGAAGGAGTGAAAAAATATCCATTTAGTGCAGATATGTATTATAATTTAGCAAGTGTCTATGAAAAACAGGAGGATTGGTATAATGCATTAATAAACTATGGGAAAGCATGGGCAATATATACTTATATAAAAGATCCGAGGATAAAAAAATTGGGATTGTCACAGTTAGTATCGAATTGTAGAAGAAAATATGAAGAACAGGATAATGGTAAATTTGGTATAACATATTATGATATACATAGGGGAAATTTTTGGTTAGATGAAGCAGCTTTTCGTGATGTTAATCAGCAAATAGTAGGAGGATATTTTTGGGAATCTGAAACAGAAAAAAGATATGTAGGAATATATAGGGATTATTTTTTACGAACGAAAGAAAATAATTTGGATTTAGTACATATGAAAGGTGAGTTTTTAAAAGTTATAGAAGGTAATGAATATTATATTAAACAAACAGACACAGAAGTTTTACTTCCTATTGCTGTTGAAAATAATGGGACAATTCATGAAATATGGGATGGAGAGAAACGATATAAAATATTTCAGGAGTACAGCAAACATTTTAATTATTATCGATTGCCAGCAGGAGCAAAAGTTTGTTCTTCTATGAAAACATATTATGGAAATCCAATTCCATTGTGTCAAAGGGCGGATAAAAAGAAGTTAGTTTTGAATATATTTGTTGATGGATTAGCACAATATATATTGAATAATGAAGATTTTGAAAGAAGTATGCCATATACAGCAAAATTTTTTAATGATGGAATAGTATGTAAAAATGCGTATAGTACAGCAGAATGGACATATCCAAGTTTGGCTAATTATATAACAGGGGTAGATACTACTCATCATATGTTATTTCATAATGAATTAGAAAGTGCAATACCAAAAGATTATCCTACATTAGCGGAATATTTTCAAGAGAAAGGTTATTTTACTTCAGCAATAGGAGGGAATTGGAGAGCAATTCCTAATTATGGTCATGCTAGAGGATATGATCAATTTGTTTATCAAAATGAATCAGTAGGTTTTAAAGAGGAAATGCTTATTGGAGAAGTAATAGATCATATTGAGGCGTTTAAAGAAACAAATCAGTTTTTATGGATAACAATAGGAGATTTACATGATATAGCGGATGAATTGGATTTACCTAATTCAGTACAAAGTAATATGAGATTAGAGGAACGTGTACAGGAGGAAAAGAGTGCTACATCTGTGAAACAAAATTATAGTGTGTTAAAGATTATGGCGTTTAAAAGAATGTTGAAAAGAGTAGATATGTTATTAAATATATTATATCAATATTTAGAGATTAATTATGAAAAGGAAGATATTATTGTATCTTTATTTGCTGATCATGGTCAAGGGTATATGGTTCGAAGTGATGAGCATTTTATGTCAAAAGGGCGATCAAATGTTGCTTTTATGTTTAGAGGGGCGGAGATAAAGGCGCAGAAGTGTGATGAAATTATATCAACAAGTGATTACATTAAAATTATGTGTAAACTTGCAAATATAAAAATGAAGGATGTAAAAATTGATGGAGTATTGCCAAAAGCTTTTGGAGGAGAAGGAAGAGAATATGCATTAAGTGAAAGTATTCATCCACATGATCCATATTATGCAGCAATTTTTGCAGAAGATGTTAATTTTTATTTTGAGAATCCATTTCCAGTACAGGATGATGGTAGGTTTTATTTAAAAGAATACAACGCATGGATAACAGATAAACAAGGTAATAGAATTAGTGATTGGAAAAAGTATAATAAATATCTGAATATTATAATTGAGCATATAAAGCCATTATTAATATATGATTAAAAATAATTGAAATGACTAATTATAAAATTATGAAAGAGGAAAAGGGAATGGAAGATTTAAGAGAACAACAATTAGAAGCATTAACAGTATTAAAGGAGTATAATCAGAAATTAACGAAATCTATTTTATTAATTGTAGAAGAGCTGCGTGGAAAGCGTCAAAAAGATACAGATGAGTTTTTAAAAAAAATTATTGAGGGAATTAATTGGGAAATTCAGGTTTATAATGGAACAAAAGAATTAATTAATGAAAATAAGGTACGAGTAGATAAAGAAGAGATGAATCGTCATATTTTGGCGTTTGGTGAGGCAGTACAAGCAAAGGAGGACATTAAGTTAGCAGATTCTTTTGAAATAGATATTTTACCATTTCTTACAAAATTGGGAGATGCAATTAATGAAGTGGTGGATTAGATAAAGAAAACTATAAGATATATAATTAATATTTAAGTGCCTTGAAAGACACATCTACTAAAAATATTTATAGTATGATGAAGTCTATTTGAGGTACTTTTTTATTATTTATATTTTGTAGCTAATAAGAATTAAAAGAAAACATAGGAGAAATTTATAATATGATGTTATCTTGAATATAAAAACAATTTATGTTAAACTATTTTAATAGACAAAATATATTTAATGAATAAAATATTTTGTTATATAATAGAAGAAATAATTTTTATTTATTATTATAAATAAAAGGAAGGTAAAAATTATGAAAAAATTATGGATAATAATAATAAGATGTTTAAAAATATATATATGGTATATTGTATCAATTATAATAGTATTTTTATCAGTTTTATTATTAAATGGTTTTACCTCTTCTATTTCCGCAGATTTTGAAGGATTAGAGGAAACAAATGAAAGTGATTCTGAGAGTAGGATAAATTATAATTATTTTTTAGATTTTTCGCCTTCTATGAAAGGATTTTTTGATGAAGATATAAATTCTAGTATGCATATGATTTCCGAGATTTTTGAACAGATTAATTCAAATAATGAAAATAATTATTTTTTTTGGTGTAGTGATATAATTGAAAATATTTCAGAAGCAAGTATATTTTATCAAAGTATGAAAACAACAGCTTATTTAGAAAATTATTATTCTACGATTTTAAATAGTAATCTATCTTCTGTAGAACTTGATACTAGTGAAAATGGGGGATTAGAAAATTTAAATCCGCTTATTGAGATAATTGATAATATAGACTTATCAAAAATTTTTACAGAAAATTTTGGTGAAATAGAATTAAATCAAGAAGATTTAAATGTAATTATTACTGATATGAATTTTTTAAAGAATGAGAATGATTTAGAAGGTCATAATAGAAAAATACAAAATTTAGCACAATATTTAGGGGAAAGAGTAGGTAATGCAAATATTTCTATTTATTCTATTACTACTAATTTTAAAGGAGTAGCTTATGATGAATCTATATTTTTGTCAAATACTTTGCAAAATGTAAATTCAGATATTACAGCAATATTTTATTTAATTATTTTTTCTAACAATAATAGAGGTTATAAGCGTTATTGTCAGAGATTTGAAAATGCTTTATCACAAGCAGGAATTTCATATAATAATAAATTTGAATTATTAAATCAGATATATAACTCGGAACAGAGATTAAAAGTTGATTTAGATACTTATAAAAGCTTAGCTATGATTACTAATGAAAATTTAAATTTTGCAAATGGGTTATTTGAAGATTTGGATGATAATGAATTTGCTTTACAGTTAGTATCTGAGGGAAGAAAAGAAGGACATCTTGCAATGCCAGTTTCAGAAGTTAATTTTTCTGGATATTATTTTTCGGATGCGAAAGGTTTGGATAATACAAATATTGATATAGAAGTGGAATTATACCAACCTTTATATAAAGTATTATTTTTAAAACAACATTCTTATGAAAGGTATGAAGATGAAACTATGGTTTTATATAAAAGTGCTCGAATGTATTATGAAGATGAGAAGTGGTATATAAGAATAGATATAAACTTAAGTACAAGTCCGAAAGTACCGCAGCAAAATTCTTTTGTTCAGGATTTATTAAAAAAAATTAGAAGAGAATATATTGTTATGAATCTTAAGTTTTATATGGTAGATCCTTCTTATTTAAAACCAAGTTGGGTTGATACTATGAGTTATCCAAATATATCTAATGAGAATATATTAAAGATAGGTGTTATAATTGATGAGATTATACAAAACAAAGAAAAGGTATATCATTTACAATCTGAGGAAAATAGATATTTAGGAAATGTAGTAGTTTATATTTTATACTAATAGGGAGGAAATAGTTAATGAGAATAGAAGAGGTTAGAAGCCAAAATGAAAAATACTATTGTTGTGATAACTATATTTTACTATTTCGACGTGAAAGTATTTTTTTGTCTATTTTGTTTTTTATATATATGACAGCTATGTCATATCAAATAAATATTTTATACTTAAAACAAAAATATTTTGTAGAGTCAACTAAACAACAGTTAGGGTATGAAGACGTGATGCAATGGATAGAGGATAGAGTTAACGAACATTCATTGGAGAATATGACAGTAATAATTCTTTTATTTAATATAGCAGTAGCAGTTTTTATTATTCTGGTTACATTTGTATTTATTAAAAGTTATGATTTGTATAAAAAAAGTTGGATTAGAGTTTTTATAGTCGTAGCTTATGTGATAGAAGCTTTTTTCCTTGCTTTTTATTATAATTTTTTTGAATTCCCTCTCCCAGTTCTTATAATAGCAATAAAAGTTTTCCCAATTATTTTATCATCAAGATTATTAGATCCGTTGGGAAGTAGACCATCTGCTGGGGAAGCTCTTGATTGGACCAAATTCTTTGATTGTTTGGATTTATTTGTATTTAAAAAATAATAAGTGAATAAAGAGGAAAAATAAATGAGGGAAGAATTTAGTTATAATATGATATTATTGGGTGGAACGGGTGCAAAGTGTGGTGAAATATTATTACATATGTGTGCAAATGGATATTTTCGATATAGATATTTGAATTTATTTTATATTGATTCAGATATGCAAAATGGAAATGCAGAGCGATTTAAAAATTTATATGATATATATGTAAGTTGTAGGGAACAATATGTAATTGAAGGAAGTTCTTTAAATTGTTTTTTTTTCCCTAAAGTAAGACTTATGACTGCAAATCCAGTAAATGGAATTCAGTATTTTAAGGATTTGACTTCTGGAGATGAACATGGAACAACGGAAACAGCAAGAGCTTTGATGGAAATACTTTATAGTGAAGATGAAATGAATTTAAAAATATCAAATGGCTTTTTTGCTCATCCCAATGTGGGAGCAGCAGTATTTGCTGCCAATATGGATAGGATTATGATAAATTTTCGAACACTTATTTTGACAGAGATGCAGGAGATGAAAAAAGTAAAAATATTTTTACTTGGTTCTGTTTTTGGTGGAACAGGAGCATCTTCATTGCCAACTATCGCTCGTTATTTTAAAGAAACTTTATTTGGAGCATCTGAGAATAAAAATATTCAGGAACAAATGAAAATAGGGGGATGTATTGTGTTACCATATTTTTTATTTCGACATGGAGATAACGAAGATGGAAATGAAAAGGAGAATACACCAGCTATTGAAGCAGATAAATTTGCATTGAAAACAAAGTCTGCGTTAGAATATTATAAGTATGTAGATGGAGAAGAGGAACGTAAAACTTTTGATGAATTGTTTATTTTAGGACATGATGCTGCAGATGTTAGAGGAAATTATGCAACTGCGGGGGCAAAACAAAGGAATCTTCCTCATATTGTAGAGTTTTATGCAGCTATGTCTGCTATAACTTTTTTTGATAATGCAATGGATACAACAGGACATTATTTTGCAGTGATACCAGCAGAAAAAATTGGCGGTGATAATATTTATAG
Organism: uncultured Lachnospiraceae bacterium; assembly: GCA_910585855.1. GTDB lineage: Bacteria > Bacillota > Clostridia > Lachnospirales > Lachnospiraceae > MGBC114844. Next base: position 26,242 of record CAJUGZ010000007.1, read on the forward strand.
AATGGAAAAAGGCTATAGTTTTTTCTTTATTATGATGAGATTTGCTATCGTAATGAAAAGTTTGATAATTGAGGAATTATTTGATTATACAAAGAAGGATAAATTAAGAAAAAAGGCAAAAAAAATACCTTGGTATTATGATTTTTTAGATGGTAAGGTTAAAGTAGAAGGGTTTGAGAGTACACGGCTTTATAGTATTTTTGTCGCTATTTCTAATTATTGTGATGCATATATTAGATGGTTTGCTGAATTGAATTTGGGAAATATAGATAAATTAAATGAATTAGATCAAGTCGAGTATAATGAAGATAAGGGAGATGTAGTGAGTTATCTTTCTTTTTTTTCTAAAGAGCTTCTTTTTAAACAGCATCAAAATAATCAAATTAGAAATGGGAATGTGGATATGGAGGAGGATAAGGCAAAAAATCAGTATAATAAAAATTTAAAATATATAAGAAGGAATTTGGAAAAATTAGAGGAGATTCACTTTAATACAGACTTTTATTCTGAAAAAATTAGTATGGATAAAATTTGGAGTAGGATTAGTAATATGGGATTTAGTATTTTCGTTAAGGAAGATGATGTGTTTAAGAATATTGCGAATTCGAGCGATAAAACGATGGAATCTGGTGTAAGAAATCTTGTAAATGCAGTATTTTGTGCATGTTTATTTTAGATTTGAAGAGAAAAGTGTAATGTGAGTTATGAAAATTGGATAGTGGGAGGATAGTGGAATGAAGAAGAAGTATATGTTGCCAGCTTTGAAGAATGATGTGGAAGTCGATGCAGAAAGTTGCTGGGAGAAAATAGATATGCCATATGATTTTCTTATTTCAAATTTAAGATTGTACTATGAGCCAAATGTATCAGTATTTGAAGGTGGATCTAATGCTGTGCCACATATGTTTGAACAAATGCTTTTATTTCATAAGGCATTTTTAGACGAGAAAAATTTGGATCATAGTAGAGCGGTGGCAGAGTGGAGAGCTGTTTTAAGCATTATGGCTTTACAGAAAGTGTGTAATGTAAAGGTAGATTTGATTCGAGTAGATTTGTCTGGTGAAAATAAGAATCTATTTTTAAAGGCAGCTTATGATTTTCGACCAGAAGATGTACCAGTATTTTTTAACACTACATGGGATTTTTTGTATATTGTAAGAATAAAGAAATTACCAGTAGCAATTTTTTCACCGATTACTTTAGTGTGTCCTGCTAAACAGTTTTTCAAAAAGACGAAACAAGTCAAACAGGATTGGTTTTTTATTATGAAGATAGATGGTAAGGAAGAAATAAAATTTGATTTTAAGGGAGAACAAAGAGAGATTTTAGAATTATTGAAATGGTTAAAAAAATTAAAGGGAAATTTATCGTATAGTAAATTATTAAATGGAAAATACTACAATAAGTTTGAGAGAGTTATGGAAGAATTAGATTATTTTATACAGGAATATGAGCGTAGTGGGCAGGAAGATAGAACTAGTCCAATTTTGTTGGGTATATATAGTAGCATGAATAATAGTATACGTAAGGAATATGATTTTTTAAATAATTGCTGTGATGTTACCGTTAAAAATGTTAAACTACGTTTTTTGATTGAACGTTATATAGAGGATATTTTTGAAGAAAGAATATTAGTATTAGTTTATGATGATGCTCCAGATACTATGGAAAGAGAAGGAAATATCCAAAAATTAAAAAAACTTTATAAAAGTATTTTGGAGATAGAGGAAGGAAAACCTATTATAGAGGTATATGATAATGGTGGTCAAAGAATGGCTGCATGTGTTTTTATGCCATTTAAGAGTCATTTTGTAGGTGAATTAATTCAAAATCATATTACTCCAAATGAGTTTTTTGAACTATTTACAGCGGTTTATAACACTCTAGAAAAAGAAATGGATATAACTTTACAAATAAAGGAATTTCCATATTGTTTTCGAAAAAAGTATTCAATAGAAAATTGGCAATTTTTGTATGGACGAGAAATGGAAGCAACTTATATATGGCCGACGAATCAAGTTGATGTAGTGGGATGGAAAAATTATTATATTTATACAGAAAAAAGAAAAGGAACAGGAATTGTAGTATCTGTTCCAGAAGCAATTAGACAAGTAGAATATATAAATGATTCTAGTGGTGGTAATAATACAGAATTTCAGCTTTGTAAATCATGTTCATTTCCCGCCTATTTGTGTTATAGTTATCAAGGAGTAAGTGGTTTTCTTCCAATACGGACAAAACATGTAGGAACAATGGAAATTGGTTCAACGGCAAGTATTATTGTTGATATGGGACATTCAACTACAAGTATAGCTATAATAAAAGATTATGGAGATGAAGTGCAAAAGTATAAAAAAAAGGAGAGACAAGATATAGGGTTTTGGATACCTCGTTCCTGTCGTATTGCTGGCAATCAGGATGAATTAAATACAGTAAGAATTAATTTTGTAATTCCTGATGAAAAAAATATGAGTTCTGTAAGTAGTTGCATTAAGAATATGTTACATAGCTTTCGGAAATATAGTAAAAGACCAATTTTAGAAAAAGATGGAAGACCTTTTGAGGATGGACAGATTTTATTTGATGGAAGTGCATATTTGAATGAGCTTCAACAATCTATTGTTAGTTATATTAATTTTGAATACGCAAAGATGAATGAGATACAACGAGAAGAAGTTCATATATTTATAGAGCAGTTATTGATTTATGCAGTATATCGAATTATTATATGTGAATGTTCTTATGTTAGGGTTTACTTTTTACATTGTGAAGAAAAAAATGAAAAATTGGGAGAATTAAAAGGTTTATGGAAAAATGCATTATTAAATGTGAGATTGAGAACTGGAATAAGCGTAGCAGGCTCAGAAGATGTAGTTGCCGTTAGAGATTATGAGGCACTTAGTTGTTATGTATATGAGCAAATATATAGAATGGAAATAATGGAAGAGAATAGAATTTCTGATGATTGTCTTGATATAGGAATGAATATTGGTTGGAAGAATACAAATGTGGTTATTTTATCAGTAAAAAGTAATGGGAAAGATGAAAAAAAATTGACTGATGATGAACCTCCTTTAGAGGGGAATACTAGTAAAACTGGTAGGGAAAAATCAGGAGCTGACGAAGGGAATAAGGATGAAGTAGAAATAGATGGATTGGAAGAAGCAAAGAAAATTAATGTAAATCATATAGTATTAGAATATGCAGGTAGAAATATAAGTATGTTGGTAGATGCGGACAAGTTGGGTTTTCCATTATATCCGCAAATTCTCAAAATTTTATTAAATGGGAATCAGGATTTAGTTAATAAATCTGATGTTGAACGAATGTTAGAGGAGTTTGGAGAATTGTTTGACAAAAGTAAAAGGACAAAAGACATTACACATTATCAAGGTGTGTTTGATATGATTGCTATGAAAATTGATGAAGCGAATTTTGTTAGCTCACCAGATGTTTTTAATAATATGTATGAATTTCGTTATTTTTTAATGGCAATCACTTATAATATTATGTTATTATTTTTAAATGTGGGAGTATTGATTCGAAAGTGTAAAAATGAAAGTATAAAAAGAATTAATATTTTTTTGGGTGGAAATGGAGTTAAATTTTTAAAGTGGATAGTTAATGATAAAGATATAAAGGATATTACGCAAAAAGATGCAGATGAAATTTTAATTTTACCAATGAAAAATAGAATAATTAAATATATAGCCAAAGCGGCTGGTATAGATAAAGAAGTAGAAATCAAGATAATATTGGCAAAAAATGTGGATGAACAAATGGTTCGGGGATGTAAAACAAGAGTATTTCAAGAAGATATTCAGTTACCAGATTTTGTATATAAATCGATGGGAAATGTACCATCTTCTGAGGAATGTAAAGAGTTTATAGAAGTAATGAAAGAGTTGCGTCAGGAAATTTTTCAGGAATTTCCTAATTTAGATTGTAAAGAGGTGGATGATGTAAAACAACAAGCGCAGGATGTTTCTATTGTGGATATAATAGAGAATGAGAGAAAGGAAGTTTGTAAACAAGTGATAGATGAAATTAATTATATAAATAGTTAAAAGTGGATTATTATGTTTTTATAATTAAGATAAATGTAATATGAAAAGTAAAAAAGCAAGGAGGATTATATATGGATAAATTGAGTGAAAAGAAGCGATGTGTCTTATTTTTCTTTTGCATTTTCTTTTGTGTATCTTTATTTTTTTATAATTTTCGAAGTAAAGCAATGGAGGATATTGATAGTGAATTGATTATATTAGTTGATGCTAGTGAAACTATGAAAAATTCATGGGATGATGTTGCAAGATGGGTAAATGAGATAGGAATTTATGCTCAGAATACAGGAATTAGAGTTCATTTGAAATGGTTTGGAGGAAAAGGCGAAGAAGATACTCTTTATAATGGGAGGATTGAAAGTGATAATATTATAGAGTATATAGATAGATTAAAAAAAATTGGACCAGATAAACTATATACAGATCAGAAAGGAGCAATTAAAGAAGCTATAAAGATTATGGATGAGTCTAATGCATTTAAGAAGTGTATTGTAATGCTATCAGATGGAAGATTAGACTATGTAGAAAATGAAGACGAGGAAATAGCAAAAAAGGAGTTTGAAAAAGAGGTAAATAAATTTTCTGCAGGGGATAATCAGAGTGTTGTTTTAATTGAATTTGAGGGAACAATAGTAGGGGAGGATACATATATATTTGGAAATTTAGATGAAAAAGTAGAATGGAAAAAAATAGATAAAGATAAAAATGAAATTTTAATGAAAGAAATATTATCATTATTGTTTGAAAAACTTGGAGTTAAAATTAATAAGATTTCTTTTAGTATGAATAAAAATCAAATACAGTTTAATTCTGCTCAAGATGCGTTTAGAATCATAGTTATGATTGAAATATTAGATTATGCAATAGAGAAGGATTATTTAAATTCTATTATTGTTGAAAGGGATGATTCTGAAATAAAACCAGTAGTTTCACAACAGTATAATAATTTTATTTATTTGATTTTTGAAGAGGATGGTATAAAGGAGTATAAGTATAAGATAGTATTATCTGATGAAAATGTAAGTTGTAGAGGGATATATATGAGAAAAAATGTTTCTGATACACAACCTATAACAACAACAGAAGATGATATACAGAATCAAATCGATGAGGGTAATGAAAATGAGGTAAAAAGATGTGTTGTAAAGATTGGAGAAAAAATTGATATAGAAAAAGAATTTGGAATATCTTCTGATAATGCTGATACAGAATACAATATTAAAATTAAAGATGAAGATGGCAACGAAGAGGAAGTGGCATTAAAAGGGTTTAAAAATTCAGAAGAATATAAATGTAATGAAGGGAAACTAACATTTTTCAAAGAAGGAGAATATAAAGTTACAATAGAACCGTGCGAAGGTAATTTAGAGTATTATTACATTGTGGAGAAGAAAAAATGGTGGGAAAGATTATTTCCTTGGCTTAAGTGATAGTACTTAAATTTTTTATATTTTTAAATTTTTGTATAGAAATAATAATTTATATATTTAATACTAAATATAAAGATAAGAGTTTAAAAAAGTTTTTAACTGCAAATAATAGAAAAATAAAGTATCTTTTTATAGGCATTATTGATGAAATATGAAAATCATTTTTTGTTTTAGAAAGCAATTTTATTATTTAGAAAATTATTGTATAAAAAGAAAGATGAATATGTTTGGTGTACATGGGGGCTATCTGGAAAGAAGGCTGTTTTAGGAGAATAAGAGAAAATTTGAGAGCATAAAGGAAAACAGCCAAAGTCCCTTATACTTTGATTATGGTTGAATAGAATGATCAACGAGTTGAATTACCTATCATAATTTGCTATGGAAATAACAATCTGTTATTTTTGGGTTATAAGATAAATTTTAAAAGGTTTCGAGTTAATATATTTATAATATCAGTTGTTAATTTTTGCTCCATTGGTGTCATATGATAATGGATTTGTTTTAATTCTTTCTGATTATCTTTGATATATTTATTTTCTAATTCATTTCCAAGAAGATAGTTTGGTGAAACATGCAGTTCATTGCAGAGGTTTACAAAGATAGGTAGACTTGGCAGTTTGCTCCCTGATTCGATTTGTCTGATAAAAGTAGTGGAAATATTGCAGTTCTTTGCTAATTCTTTTGTTAAAATCTGCATTTCTTCACGTGCTTTATAGAAACGTTTGCCAAATTCTTCTTGTTCAAGTTGGAATGGATAGTTTTCTTTTGTGTGATTTTCTTTTTTTCTCTTTGTTTCTGTTAAATTTTCAATAAGAGAAAAAAGTATTTCATCGATAAGTTCATGAAAAATAGGAGAAACTTGCAGCATTTGTTCTGTTAGTTCATTCCAGTCGAAATCGGTGATTTGACTTAAGATTTCGTTTTTTAAAAGGGTAGAAGGAGATACTTCTAAATTGTTGCAGATTTTTACAAAAGTGGGAAGACTTGGCAGTTTTGAACCAGATTCTATTTGCCGGATATAGGATGGATCGAGATCACATTTATCTCCTAATTGATTGGTGGATAAATTGGCTTGATTTCTTGCCAGTTTGACTTGTTTGCCGAATTCTTTGTAGTTAAAATGGTTTTCTTTTTTTATAGGGTTCATAGTATTTTCCTTTCTTTATTTTTTGTAGTCTAATAGTTTCTCGTGTTAAATATACAGAAATATTTGTCGTTTGAATAGATTTTTTGTAAGAAAAAATAGAAAAAGGTTGTATTTTTAGAAATTTTGTATTATTATGATAGAAGAGAAATAGATAAAGTTCGTTAGTATTTTAATTTAGGGGTTTTATTTTTTTAATGAGAAAATTAGGGATAAAATGGTAAGTTGTTTGGGGAGTTTTTTAATAGATAAGACAATATGTTGATTGAATTAGATAGCGTATTATAAAATTTTTTTAGAAAAAATAGTAAAAAAATAAAAAAAATGTCAAAATGTAGCGGAAAGTTTATAAATTTAACTTCTAGAATCTATCCTTTTTCCTTATATTATTGTATACTTTATGAAACCAAATAAAACATTAGGTTACAGAAGGGGATATACTATGAATAATGAAAAGGGGTTTATTATGAATGATGAAAAAAAAGAGAACAAGGAGGAATTTAATCAAAAGGAATTTGGAAGGCAATTACGAGAGGTTCGAAAGGAATTGAAGGTGACATCGGATCGATTAGGAGTTGCGTGCGGGGTAAATCCGGTTTTTATTCGTCAAATTGAGGCAGGAGCAAGAGTGCCTAGTGTGCCAGTATTTGTAAAAATTTGTGATAGTTTGCAGATATCGCCTGCCTATTTATTAAAGAGTGAGGTGCAGATTCCTGTTACGGATCAGGGATGGGAAGAGATGGCAGAAGGATTGTCGCAGCTTTCTTCTGTTTCACAGGAGATGGTAAAAGAAGTTTTGTACTCTTTAATAGAAAATTTAGGAGAACGGGACGAAAAAGAGGATATGAGTGAGAAAAAGTATGGAGAGATGGATCATGAAGAGTTTGGCAGACGATTAAAAAAGGTACGGCAGGAAATGCAGTATACTTCACAAGAGGTGGCTAGTAATTGTGGGGTTAGTTCTGTTTTTATTCGTCAAGTGGAGTTAGGAGAGAGATTGCCTAGTCTTCCTGTATTTGTTTATTTGTGCAGGGCATTGCAGATATCACCTTCTTATTTACTTGGAAATGAAGTGAAGGTTGAGGTGGTAGAGTGTAATTGGGAGGAATTGGTACATATTCAATGTGATATGACATCAAAGTCACAGCAGATTGTAAAGGATGTGCTGATGTCTTTGATACGGAATTTGCCAAAAGAAGGGGAAGAAGAAAAAGGGGTGTGATAACGGTGGAATTTTTAGAGAGTAAATAGTTGGTGGAATACCTGAATCTAATTGGATATTGGATTCGGGTATTTTTGATCTATATCAAAATGAGGATAGGATGCTGCCGGAAAGAGTTGGGTTGGCTTTCACCGGACGCCAGAGGCGGTTTGCTCCTGTCCTTTGCCTGCTCC